>JAZUOS010000012.1:0-2138 GCA_045604765.1 Acutalibacteraceae bacterium
AACAACCCAGAAAAACAATGTAGAAAACAATTACAGTGACTATAAAAGAGTAAGTGCATATGCACAGGACGCAGTAATCTGGGCAGTAACAAAGGATGTAATAAGCGGCAAAAACGGCAGCAAAATAGCACCTCAGGATAACGCACAGCGTAGTGAGGTTGCAAAGATTATGTATAACATATTTAAGAATGATATCTTTTAAAATGCACAATTAGGCTAAACAAACAGCACCTACTGAAATTAATAGTAGATGGTGTTGTTAATTGAAAATGTCGGGTCCATTTGCGAATCGACCCTACGCTGTGAATTTATGTTTTTGTTGTAGGGGCAATTCACGAATTGTCCGTTAGGCGATAAGATAAAATAACATATTTTGATTTGTGTTTTGATAAAATTTCTCTTTTATATGTTGACAAAATGTGTTTATAAATAGTAAAATTAAAAAGATCTATTTTTGTTTGAAAGAAGGATTTTTGTGAAGATTATTAAAAAAATATCTGCTTTGCTTTTGGTAGTAGTCATAATAGCTTTGTCGCTCCCAAATGTTTCGGCATTGAATGCATATTCCGGAAGACGCGGCAGAAATATTCTTGGAGAAATGACAAACGGTTCTAATCTGGTTAAAATTTATGACCGCTTGGTAGAGGAATGTGCCGTTTTAGACGACAAGGTTGATTTACCCGACGGCATTACCATCACGATAAATGAAATGTATAATGTTTATAATTTGTTTTATGCCGATTACCCAGAATACTTTTGGATAAGAAAGGGCACTCCTGCTTATTGGGGACACGACGATGTCGTATCTGCAATTATTCCAATATATGACGAATCTGTAACTGCATCAAACATTGAAGCAATGAAGACACAATTTAATAATAAGGTTAATCAGCTTACAAGCGACCTTGACGGTAAATCAGACTACGAAAAGTCAAAAATCTTGCACGACCGTCTTTGTGACACAACCGAATATTTTTATGGCCCACACAATCAGTGTGCTTACGGCGCCTTGGTTGAGGGTGAAGCCGTTTGTAACGGTTATGCTCGTGCATATCAGCACCTACTTACACAGGTTGGTATAGAAGCCTGGTATGTAAGTGGCCGCAGTTATAATCCCGTTTCGGGCGATGAGGTTGCTCACGCGTGGAATGTTGTCAAAATTGACGATTACTATTATTACACCGACGTCACTTGGGATGATCACGGTGAAAATATTTTTTATGCCTTTTTTAATATAACCGAAAAGCAGCTTAAAGAAGGCCACATAATCGGTGAATTTGAGGAGCGTATGCCGGTAGCTACATCTACCGATGCAAACTATTTTGTAAAAAACGATCTTGTTTTTTCTACCTTTGATAAAGAAAAGATCACCAATTTGCTTAAACAAAACAACGGTCAAACTCAGGTTTATGTGTCCGGTAATATGGAGGTTTTTACGGAGCGATTAGATTCTGATATACAATCCATTGCTACCGAATTGGGAGTTGTCGGTACATTTACCTATGGTAAGTATATAATCGGTAACGCCATTATACTGAAAATAAACGGAAATTTCGCCTGCAACCATAAATACGATAACTCTTGTGACGCCACATGTAACCTGTGCGGTGATGTAAGAAGCATAACACACACCTACTCAAATGCTTGTGATGCTATATGTAATGTTTGCTATGCCACCCGCACACCTGCAGCACACAAATACGATAACAATACTGATGCTACCTGTAATGTATGCGGAGCAGTAAGAGATGTACCTGACACAACAAGCGAGTGGGAAATTTCTCCCACAGCTACAGGTGTTTATACCATAACCCCAAGCAAAACACTATCGGGCTTTAGCAAGGATAACCTTATTGTGTTAGATAAGCAAGAAAAAGCGGTTAAATATAACGACTCTAAAAAAGGTTGGCCGTTGGTAAAAGGTCAAAGCTATACTGTAAAGCTTAATAAAGACTTTAGTAATACAGATAATTTAAGTTGGAAGCTTACTAAAAAAGCCGACACCATTTTCCCCGATACAAGCGCAAGCGGATGGTATAACGATGCTGTGGTATATTCGGTAGGACGCGGAATAATCGGCGGCTACGGTAACGGTAAATTTGGTACAGCCGACAGCATACAGCGTCAAGACTTTTTGG
>JAZUOS010000013.1:0-2311 GCA_045604765.1 Acutalibacteraceae bacterium
TTCAAGTTTTGCACATAACGATAGGTGATGTATTTACGTGCAACCTCATAAGCATCTTGTGCCATGATCTGATTTTCGACCATATCTTGAATTTCTTCCACGCTTAAAGAGCGATTGATATTCGCCGCAGCACTTTCAACATCTTCAGCTATACGCTTAATCTGTACTTCACTCATACGTTGGCTGGGAACAACACTTTCGTTAGCTTTGGTAACAGCTACAACGATTTTTCTCGGGTCAAATTCAACCTCTGCCCCGCTTCTTTTAATGATTTTCATCGTTTTATCCCCCAAATATATGAATATTAGAAAATTCAACCCACAATATCTTGTGGGAGCATAAATTATTATACCACAACCATTTTAAAAATCAATAGCAAATAAGCAAAAGTTAAGAATTTCCAAAACTTTGTGATTTTCGACAGTTTTTTCGCCCTATTTTTATATGTTTAGCCGAATTTTTACAATATATATAGAAAAATGACAAAAACCACAACACAATATGTTGTGGTTTTTTAATGTTTTACTAACTTTTTCGTTTTTTGTGAATAATTACATTTAAGAATATACCAATAATTGCTATTACAAACAGCCCTATTGAAATCCATTGTGAAGATGAAAGGCTGTTAAAAATACCTCTTATTTTATCGCCTCTAAAAAACTCTACAATAAAACGAACTACGGCATACATAAGTAAATATGAAAAAAGTAAATCGTACTTGTACCTGACTTTTTTAGAAAGATACAAAAGTGCAAACATTATACCGATGTTTAATATTCCCTCAAGTATTTGTGTAGGGAAATAACCCTGTGTGGGCGGCACACCTAAAACAGAATTAGGATAATAAACAGCTAACGGTCCGTCGTATTCCATACCATGACAGCAACCGGCCAACAAACAACCAACCCTGCCGACAGCATGAGCCAAAGGTATATACGGAATTATTATTTTTTCGGCGACAGCTACATCTACCTTTAAAAGCTTAACCGTAATTATAGCTCCCAAAATTCCGCCGATAAGGCCTCCGTAAAAGACAAATCCTCCAAGCCCAGAAAAATCACCTTTTAAAATTTTTTCAATTAAAACAGGAATAGGAAAGGTCACAAGCATATAAAGTAATGTCGAACCGAAAACGCCGCCAAGTCCAACACCACCGCCTATAATTATTATATCATTAAAATCAAAATTAAAAGCTTTGGCTTTTTTTCTGGCTCCAATGACCGCAACCGCAACAGCGAGGACAAGCATTATTCCATAAGAGCCAAAGGTTTTTCCAAAAATAACTATATATGGATACATAAATTTAAAAAATGGGCATAAATAATCCTACCGCTATTGCGGTAGGATTGATTTAACTTAATTAAAGTAATCCAACAGAAGCTGCACACGCAACACATGCGAGGTAAACAACTAAAACGATAGCTGTACCGATGATAGAAAGAACCAAACCGGCAGTAGCAACGCCCTTTTGACCCTTCTTTTTAGCTACAGCACCTAAAATAATACCTACGATACCAAGAACGATACCAACGATACCATTGATAAAGCAACCAATTACGATACTAGCAATACCTAATACTAAAGAAGCAACACCCATTATGTATATACCCTCCCCTCAAAAAATATTTTTGATGTAGTAATTATAACATATATTTCGCCCTTTGTCTATACTTTTATACATAGTTTTTTAACTTTTTGTTCATAATTTACCAAATTTATACGCAAATCTTGACTAAACTCAAATTTTAATCACAATATATTGTGTATTTATCACAAACAAAAAAGCATCTGCTTAAAGCAGATGCTAAAATTTCTTATTGCTCACACCTTGAAAACTGAACAAATATGCGAGAGTAGAGGACACGAAATAATAGGTTAAGCCCTCGGTCTATTAGTACAACCTAGCACACGTATCGCTACGCTTACACTTGTTGCCTATCAACCCGGTAGTCTTCCGGGGACCTTACTAGCTTATGCTATGGGAAATCTAATCTTGAGGTTGGCTTCACGCTTAGATGCTTTCAGCGTTTATCCAATCGGTACGTAGCTGCCCAGCTATGCCCTTGGCAGAACAACTGGTGCACCAGAGGTACATCCATCCCGGTCCTCTCGTACTAGGGACAGCTCCTCTCAAATTTCCTACGCCCACGACAGATAGGGACCGAACTGACTCACGACGTTCTGAACCCAGCTCGCGTACCACTTTAATCGGCGAACAGCCGAACCCTTGGGACCGAATACAGCCCCAGGATGTGATGAGCCGACATCGAGGTGCCAAACCTCCCCGTCGATGTGGACTCTTGGGGGAGAT
>JAZUOS010000014.1:0-48708 GCA_045604765.1 Acutalibacteraceae bacterium
GTTGTCTTAGAAGATTTGTAGAAACGACCGGGATTAGCATAGTCACCTACAGGGCTGGGTGAAGAAGCCTTGTCGTTTGTAACGGTGATACCGTTTTGTGCCCATACCTGTTTAGAAGAAGTGTGTTCGATACGGTTTGCCTTGTCAGCGTCAAATGTAATGGTTGCGCTAGTTGCAGGGGTTTCGTCGCCGCCATCATCGGGAAGAGCAACATCGCCGCCGCAAGCATCACACTTGCCGTTTGCATCGTCGTCTGTGCAATCAACTACTTCAGTAATTGTTTCGCCACAATCACCGCAAACTACTTTATGGGTTTCGTCACCATTAGGTTCGGTAGCGGTGGTAGTGTGCTCGCAAGGTTGTTCTGCTTCAGTTGCGTAAACTGTGATAGAGTAAGCGCGGCACTGAGCTGCCATTGTAAATACAAATGAGTCTACAGGTGTAGCAAATGTAATTGTTGTAATGCCGTCTGCAACTTCAGCAGTAGCGTTAGCGTCTGTGAAAGAAGTGTCCCAAGCAACATATTTTGATTCTATACCTACGTGGTTAATTTCAATCTTTGTCATACCTGGGTATTCGATAGTTGTCTTAGAAGATTTGTAGAAACGACCGGGAGCAGCATAGTCACCTACAGGGCTGGTTGAAGAAGCCTTGTCGTTTGTAACGGTGATACCGTTTTGTGCCCATACCTGTTTAGAAGAAGTGTGTTCGATACGGTTTGCCTTGTCAGCGTCAAATGTAATGGTTGCGCTAGTTTCTGCTGCGAATGTTGGAACTATCAATGCTGATACTAACAAGCAAACGCAAGCAAAAATGGAAATTAGCTTGTTGATTTGCGATTTCATTTTTAAAACTCTCCTTTGTTTTTAAATTTTATTTTTTTGAGGTTTTCACCCCATAATCGCCGAAAATGGTATATGCAATTTTTATAAATAACAATTGATTGTATTCACTGTATAATTATACCTTAAAGAGAGATTAGTGTCAATAGCAAAAAAGTAATATTTTTATTATATATTGATAATAATTTTCATCAAACGACAATAGGTAGATATTATGTAAACCAAAACACTAAAATCAAGAAATTGATTTTAGTGTTAATTGAAAATTTAGAGTTGAAAATGGAGAATTTAGGTGTGACTTACGCTACGAACATAAAAATATATCATAAGGAACGAGAGCTTTGTGTTGTTCCGCGAAACATTGAGATTAAACTGCAAATCTTGACTAGAGGAGCGGATTGCCACACACCTGATGGTGATCGTAATGACAAAAAACAGCAACGGAAACCGTTGCTGTTTTTTAGTTTTGCTGTTTAATTATTTCTTAACAAAAGTACAACCTGCATCGAACTCGATTTCACCATCGCCGGAACTGTGTACATAGTGTTTAATTTTACCTGTAACAGCGATTACATCGCCTTCCTTTAAGTTCTCAGCGCCTTCACCTTTCATACGATAGCACTTAAGTTCTTTTGTGCCGCTTGTGCCTTCAACTTCAATGATAACCGTGATGTTCTTATAACCTGAATCATATGGAGTAGAAATCTTTGTTATCTTACCTGTTAAAGTTGCTTGATAAGAAAGTGATTTACCTGGCTCTAATGCAAATGCTGCGTCAACTATTTGCTTTGGATCAGTAGGAGCGGTTACTACTGCGCCTGTAGCTTCACGCTTACGCATTGTGCAACCTTGGTCGAACTCGATTTTGCCAAGATAATTTTTAATCATACCTGTAACCGTAATGGTGTCACCAACATTTATTGCTTTTATGTTGTTACCTTTCATACGATAGCAAAGAAGATCTTTACCTGCAACCGAAATCCACACACTTATGTTGTCATAAGTAGCATCGTAGAATGTATCAATAGATGTAACCTTACCGGTAAGTGTTACTTCATAACCAAGGTTTTCACCATCTTTAAGAGCATATGCTGCTGCCATAATCTTTGCAGGATCGGTTTCTTGCTTAACACCACCACCAGAAATGCGCTTGGTCATTGTGCAACCAGATTTAAACTGTATGTTCTTGTTATACTTCTGAATAGTACCTGATACAGTAATGGTATCATTCTTTTCAATCTTTTCGACACCGGTACCTGTTAAACGATAGCACTCAACCGGAGTATTGTCATAGCCATTTACTTTTATTGTAACAGTGATGTTTTTAAATTCTGCGTCGTAAGGTGTATCGATAGCAATAACTTTACCTGTGAGGACTGCGGTGTAAGGAAGAGTAGCTTCGTGAGCAAGAGCTTCGGCATCTTTCATAATTTTAGCAACATCAGTAACGGTTTGAACTTGTGTTGAACCGCCGCCTGAACCTGAGCCTGAGCCCGAACCGCTACCAGAGCCAGATCCACTACCTGAACCTGAGCCTGAGCCCGAACCGTTATCATTAGGAGTTGAAGTTGTATTGTCATCGCCTTTAACAACTTCTTTAATTATGCATTTAGCATCAAATTGAACAGTGCCCTTGTAGTTAATAATTGTACCTGAAACTGTGATATAATCGCCTACTGCGATGGTTGCAGCATCATCACCTTCAAGACGATAACATTGTACAGGTTTATCTTCAAAACCTTCAACAACAATTGTAACGGTTACATTTTTATACTGCTCACTGTAAGGGGTATCAATCTTTGTAATCTTACCGGTAAGTGTAACCTCACCTTCCATTTTCTTGCCTTCTTCGAGAGCGTAAGCTTCAGTAAGGATTTCTTCAAAAGAAAGAGTGTTTTCAGCGCCAACGCCGGTTACCTTGTAACTAAAGTTTACAGATTCAGCATTTCCCTTTTCATCTTTAACAGTAGCGGTTGCTGTAAACAAAATATCATTTTCGGGAACATCGGGCACATCAATAAGTACATGGTTTTCTTCTTCTGATTCTGAAATTTTAACAGCGTCAGATGCGCCCTCGGTAACGGTTACAGCCCACTCAACTGTGTAGCTTACACCGTCAATGGTAACAACAGATAAAACATCTGTATCTAAAAGCATTTCCATTACTTCGTCTTTGTCGCCTTTTTGGTACATATTTTCAAGATATGCAACAGCGTTTGCAAGGTCTTCGTTAGTTTTGCCCTTGCAACCAACAAGACATGTAAGAATCATTAGCACACTGAGTGCTAAAGCAATGATTTTTTTCATTATTGTTTCCTCCTATTAATGTACAGTAATATCTTCAGTTGTGAAAACTTTTATTTGGTATTCGCCGCTGAAGTAATCAACTATACCTTTTACATCAATTGTTTTATTCAAATAGTCAAAAGCAGTCATAAGTTCACCGTTTTGATCGTAAAGAACAATTGTGCGAACATCTACAGTTGTGTCACCAACCTTGCAGGTGAGTGTCATAGCGCCGTCAGATTCGCCGCCGTTGTTTGTGGTGTAAACATCAACTACCTGAAGATTTTTCATAGAAACTGACGTACTCATAGCAAGATTAGCATAATCAAGGGTTTTTAATTCGGTTTCTTCGCCATCAAGTGAAACAAGGGTTTCAACATCCATTTGACCTGTTGCAAATATGTCAGGATCTGTTTCACGGTGAGAAGGCTTATTGCCCTCGCTAATCATAATTGTATTGCCCGGATCGTCAGGCTTCATTTCACGGTACTTAAGACCTGATACCTGCCAGGTGCCGCCTGTTTCGTAATATGTAACGGTACCAACCACGCGTACACGGTTGCCAACCTTTAAAATATTAAGCAACGCGCCTGTTTCGTAGCCATAGTAAACCGACATACCGTAGTACATATCGGTTTCGGCGTCATATTCTTCTACATAAACCGAGTTGTTGTTGTTATAGGTGATAACGCCCTCAAAAGCAACCTTTGCATTATCGTAGAGAGATATATTTGTGCGAAGGTGCTTAAGGTCTAACTCATAAGCATCGCCATAGAAGAAATCAGGGTCTTTTTCGCCCGAGAAAACATTAAGCTTTTGAGCCTTTGCTTGCTGGAACGCGCTTGACATTGCGTCACCGTAGCGGTCGGCTGTTGTGCCGCAGGCAATAGACAAACCGTTTTGAACAATTTCAAGGTTTAAGCAGCGATAATCTTCACTGCCTGTCGGTTTGTACCAAACCCAAACCAAGTGTCTGCCACCCGTTGAGTCAACATTCCATTGATTATTGTCAGACTCTACAATAATTGAGGCAGCGCCCGATAGTTTTTCTTTGGTGAAGGTAGAGGCTTTTTTGCCCCATTCCTCAATTTTGCCTGTAGATTCAGGTGTGTTAATGCCCATATAACGAGCCTTTAAGGTGCCGTCGTCACTGATGTCAGTCGGCACAAAGAAGTGGGTGGTGTCACCGTCGATAAAGCTCTTAACGGTAACCTCCTGTTTTTTTGTATCGGAATCCATATTGAGCTTTGTTTTTTCAACATAGTCAACAGTTTTTCCGTTTGTACCGCTTTGGGTAGCGGTGTTATCCTTGCAGCCTGCAAAGCAAGCCACAAGAACACAAAGCGCTAACAAAAGGGATAAAAGTTTTTTAATATTTTTCATAGCTTTTAATATTCACATTCGTCGAGAGCTTCTTGGAAAGCGTCATCAATAAGCTTGTCAACATCTTCGGTATCGGTGCTGAGGCACTTAAGTAGCAATGCGCCTGCCTGCTCACGAGCCTTAGATGAACCGTTGAATGCGGGTGATACAAAGTAATCGTCACGACCGTCAATACCTATTTGTACGCACTTAGCAGTAAGATATTCATATCCGTTACTCTTTTCAAGCCATGCCTTGTAGTTTGCATTTTCGGTAACTGATTTAATAACAGGCATATAACCTGATGCCATTGAGAATTCAGCCTGGAATTCAATGTTTGTGCAAAGGAATTTTACAAACAACCAAGAAGCAAGAACCTGCTGGTCGGTTGTGTTAGCGCCCTTTAAGATACAAAGGCTTGGACCCTGTGAAATAACTCTGCGGTGCTCTTGATTGTACTGAGGAATTGTAGCAACACCTACTTCAAAAGCGTATGAACCGTCGGTAGTATCGCTGTTAGACATCTGGTGAGATGCACCGCCCGATGAACCTACACACATATAACTTCTTGTATCAGTAGTTTCGGTAAAGAGACCCGAAGTATACGAACCGTAAAGCTCCTGTGTGGTGAAGTAGCCCTTTTTGTAATTTTCACGAAGCTCTTTTACAAATGCCTTGTTTTCGTCATTGTTAAAGAGGTATTGTCCGCCATTTTCAGCGCTTGTAAAGTCGGTTTCCATCTGCTCGCAAAGAGTGATGAACCAGTTGTCTTCAGCGTCATAGCCGAGTGGATAACATTCAGGATCAATTTCCTTTATCTTTGCGCATACATCCCAAAGCTCATCCCAAGAGGTAGGAACCTTAAGACCGTTTTCATCAAAGAATGTTTTGTTGTAGTAAAGAACCTCTGTAGATTTGATAAGAGGCATGGTGTACATCTGGTTGTCACCGTAAACCAAGCCTTCGTTATAATAACTTTCAATAAAGTCAGCCTTTTGCTCATCAGTAAGACCGATAACTTCATCCTTACCCTCAATTGCAATGTCGCTTGCTATAAGGTTGTCGAGAACTACTACCGATTTAGCTATGTTATACATAGCAACATGGTCGGGGTAGCAGTAAGCGATGTTAGGCTGTGTGCCGCCGGCGATTTCGGTGTTGATTTGACCGTTAATATCGCCCCAGCCGCCTGCTGACTGGTGTGTGATGTTGATGTTTGGATAAATTTTGTTAAACTCCTCAATGTAGGTGTTAAGAACTTCTTGAAGCTTAGCACCCATTGTATGAGTGAATGTGATGTCAACCGTTTCTTCGGGGTTAAAGCCCTCGGTTGGTACAACAAAAGCGTTGTTAGCATTGTTGCCGCCGCAGCCTGTGAGTGCGAACATACCAAGAGCCATAACAACGGTTAGCACGATGGCTATGATTTTTTTAAGCATAGTCTTTCAATCCTTTCAGTTTTTTGAAATATATAACAAACACAGCGTGTTTATTAACCTTTAATACCGCTACGGCTAACGCCCTGCATAATATATTTACGCAAGCAAAGGAACACAAGGAACAACGGTGCCGAAACAATTGCAACCGCTGCCATTTGTACAGGATAATTTGCCTGACCGGTAGTATCGGTAAATGCATTACGCAAACCATTAGTAATCATCTGGTGAGCCGGGTCGTTTGCAACAAGCTTTGGCCAGATATATGAGTTCCAAGCACCCATCATTTTAAGAATTGTGATAGAGATAAGCGTTGGAAGCGCCAATGGTATCATAACCTTCCAGAGATATTTTATATCACTGGTGCCGTCAACCTTTGCTGCCAAATACAACTCATTGGGTATTTGCATAAAGTTTTGACGAAGAAGGTAAATATAGAACACGCTAACAAGGAATGGCACAATAAGCGCTGTAAAGGTGTGCATCCAACCCAATTGATTTACTGTGATGTAGTTTGTAATGGTGAAAAGCTCACCCGGAATCATCATTGTAGCGAGCAACGCGCCAAACAAGGTTTCCTTGCCTTTGAATTCAAGACGTGCAAAGGCAAATGCCGAAAGCACTGTAATAACAAGGCTGATGATTGTAGAAACAAGACCAACATAGAGGGTGTTCATAAACAAATCGCCCAAATTGGCGGTAGTGAACGCCTCTGAATAGTTGCTCCACATAATTTCGCGAGGCCAAAAGGTTGGAATTGCCTGACGGTATTCTGGCAGAGTTTTAAGAGATGAAATAATCATCCAATAAAACGGGAACAAGATGATTAACGCCATAATAAGCAAGAAAGCGTAGGTGCCTGTTTTGCCTAATGTTTTAACAATATTTTGTACGAGAGTTCTCTTTTTAACATCTCGTTCTTGCATAACCTGAGTTTTTGTAGACATATTGGCACCTCCTTAATAATGAACGTGTTTCTTAATAACCTTATTGTTAAACAAGGTTACAATAAGAATAATAACGAACAAAATCAAAGCGCCTGCACTTGCAAGACCCTGACGGTCTTTTTCCAACGCGTCGTAAACGAAACCAACCATTGTGTTAAGTCGGCCGGCATCGTCAGGTGGTCCCATCTTTTCGCCGAAAATACCAACAATGCTTGAGTACTCTTTAAATCCGCCGATAAAGCCTGTAATAATTACATAAGCAAGCATGGGGGAGAGTAGCGGAATGGTAATGCGGGTAAGCACACGAGCTTTCGGTGTGCCGTCAACCTTGGCAGCGTCATAATATTGCTTGTTAATACTTTGCAAACCACCCAAGAGTATCAAAATCTTAAAGGGTAATGCATTCCAAACAATGTAGACAATCATAACTGCTATATTTGCAGTGTAGGTAGAGCCTTGGTTTATCCAGCTTATAGCCTCGCCGCCAAAGAACTGAATAACGTTGTTTATAATACCCCAAGTGTCTGCTGCTCTTTCAACAGGGTTGTAACCAACGATGTTAAACATAGTAGCAAATACCATACCGATAGCGATAGAGTTGGTAACATAGGGCAGGAAGAATATAGTCTGCAAGGTTTTTTGCAGTGGCTTGATAGAATTAAGAGCAACTGCGATAAGTAATGCTAATGTAGTAGAAATAGGAACTGTTGCCACGCAAAGAATAGCGGTGGTTTTAAGACAGTCTATAAACTTATCGTATTCTATTACTTTAAGGAAATTTTGGATACCCAAATCAAATGTTGCGCCACCCATAGCAGCCATATTACCGTAGCCGTTTAAAAACGCCATACGCAATGTGTTAAAGATGGGCCATACGGTGAATACAAGCAACAAAATAATGGCGGGCGACAAATAAAGCCAAGCTTTCCATTGTTGTTTACTGTCTACCATATTACTTCACCTCGAAATAAACACGTTCTTCGGTGCCTTTGTTAAAGATGAAGAACTTATGAGGCTTGATGTTGAATTTAACTGTTTCGGCAGTGGTATCAACCTTAATATCAGAGCTGATAATAGCGCGAACAACCGGGTTAACCGAGCTTTCGTGACTTGATACAACGCTCGCGTCACGACCCATAACCTCAACGTTGTTAAGCTTGCAGGTAAACACGCCGTTTGCTGCGGGCTCTAAAGCCTCAGGACGAATACCTATGTAAACATTTTGGTCTTCAACGCCGCTAACGTTCATAACAGCCTCGTCGCCTATGTACACCTTGCCACCCTCTACTTTGCCTTCAAGCACGTTAATAGGTGGAGTACCAAGGAAGGTTGCAACAAACAAATTCTTTGGATCGTCATATACATCCTGCGGCTTGCCAATTTGCTGAACAACGCCCAATTTCATTACTACGATAACATCAGAGATAGACATTGCTTCTTCCTGGTCGTGAGTAACGAATATTGTGGTGATGCCTGTTTCTTTTTGAATACGGCGGATTTCTTCACGAGTTTGCAAGCGAAGACGCGCATCAAGATTAGAAAGCGGCTCGTCAAGCAAAAGCACTCTTGGCATTTTTACAAGCGCGCGAGCAATTGCAACACGCTGCTGCTGACCGCCCGAAAGCTCACTGGGCTTTCGATCCATAAGCTCGTCGATTTGAACAAGTCTTGCCGCCTCATAAGCGCGATCAAGCATTTCTTGCTTAGAGAGCTTGTCTTTACCGCTAAGGTTTTGCAACGGGAACAAAATATTTTGCTGAACCGTCATATGTGGGTAAAGAGCATAGTTTTGGAAAACGAGACCGATGCCGCGGTTTTCGGTAGAAAGCTCGGTTACATCGTCGTCACCAAAATAGATTTTGCCGCTTGAGGGCTTTTGCAGTCCGCTGATCATATACAGCGTGGTGCTCTTTCCGCAACCGGAAGGTCCAAGCAGGCCAACAAGCTGACCGTCGGGGATTTCAAAGGTGAAATCGTTAACGGCAACAACCTCTTTGCCTGACTTTTTGTCACGGCTGGGGAAGATTTTTGTTAAGTTTTCTAATACAACCTTCATATTGATTCCCTTTCATATGAAATATAATATATAATTAAATATATGACTAAATTAGTATGTAAGCTTATTTGCCTGTTGAGCGTGTAGCTTTTTTGTGTATTCTATAAGCGCTTCGCGACTTTCAAAAATTCTTTGGCTTGCCATATCCACAGCCACAGTACCCGCCATAACATCGTGCAGCAATGAATTTGTGCGTGTGGCAATAAGGCAAATAATTTGAACTATTAATAATATTGCTAAAATAGCTACGCTTATAATACCTATAAGATTAAAATAAATAAGTATCAATATATAAACAGGTATCATAGTTTCAAGCGTAAATTTGCCTAGCACTGCACGAATAAATAACTGAATGTTACTTACTTTAATTCCATCGGTGTGCATAAGCGCAATGCCAAAAATCTTTTTGCCAAGGGTTTGTCCGTTACCAAAGAATAGTGGAACTGCAAACTCAATTGCAATAATGCTTATAAGAATACTAAAAGTAGTAATCAACAAGATAAGATTGGAAAACATCGAACTTGCATAGCTCGCTTCAGGGTCTTGTTTAAAGGCATTGTTGAAAGCTTTAAGCCTTTCAGCGTAATCAGTTTTTTCCTGTTCGGTTAGTTCTTTATAATCATCAGTGCTCAAATTCAATTGATATTCAGCTTTATATTTTGCTATGAATATTTCTGCGGTTTCTTTATATTTGTCGGTATTAAATACACCCGAAAGCAAGGCAATTAACCCCACGGCTATAATACTGAGCAATATTCCGTCAAAAATAGCGGCTATAATTCTTTTGCCAAAGCTTGCTTTCTGTAAATTAATCATAATTTTTGCCTCCGCTGTCAAATTTGCAATTTATCACAAATTTCTTCAACAGCCTGCTTTGCGCTTTCAAATTTAACGGTGTAATCACACACCTGTGCATTTCGGGTTTCAACCGATATTGACAAAAGGCGGTTAGCCTTATCCTCGGTGCTGCAATCCTTTTCAAGTATAGAGGTAATGAGCGCTTTTCGGTCACGTTTAATATAAACTGTTATTACGTGCGGGAACAAGGTTTTAAGCGCCATGGCGCCGCAAATATCCATAACTGTAAGAACATTTTTGCCCGAATTCAATATTTTTTCTACATCATCCTTGCGACAGCCGTAAAAATGACCGGCATATGTGGTTGATTCGCATAGGCTTCCGCTGTCTGCCATATTTTGAAAATCTTGCTCGCTAACATATTTATACCAACCGTCAGGGTCGTTTTCAGATGACGGATTGGTGCTGTAGCTGATAAGCTTTTGAAAAGCATCGGTTTTGGTGAGCAGTTCGTGAGCAATTTCATTTTTGCCGCTACCCGATGGGCCAACCAAAACCATAATGGTGGGTTCATCGAGTGATAGCTGCTCATTGGTTGTGTTATAGCTGTTTGCGATAATTTCTACAAATTTTAAAAATTCATCGTAGTTATTAACCGCCATAATGCCCGTTGCCGCTTGATTCCAAGGCCTACGCATAAGTATTGGGTATGCTGCGTTTGAATTAAGAATATTGTGCAGTCCGTCATCAAACAAGATATCTACATCAATTTTATCCTTGCGCGAGCCTATAAGAATGTGGTCGCGTGGTATTTCGGGGAACACCTCTAAAATACGCTGATAGCGTTGACTCATATATTCGGGCCATACGGCAGTCGAGATAAAAATCTCGGTCATTTGCGACAGTTTTTGCACAAACTCTTTAGCACCCTTAATGGGTGGCTGAGAAGAAATAAACTCGGGGCTGTCCATAAATTCAAAAATAACATCAGCGCGGGTGCCGGTGCGGCCCCAACGGTCAACCTCGTGAATTGTAAGAGGCGGGTCAAATTTATATTTTTCATTAGCCAAGCGGATAGCGTATGGCACGCATTCAAGCAGAAGGTCATCTACATCAAGCGCGGTAGAAAGACGAAAGCTTCTGTTCATATATCAATCACTCTCAATTTTAAGTTTGCATAATTATTTGATTATATTCACGTTTAATATAATACCATATTCATATTATATAAAGCAAGTCAAATTTAAAAAAATGTGCAAAAAATTGTCGACTTTTTATAAAAGCCTTGTTATTATTATTGTCAGGCTGTATAATTAATTTATAAGTAAATGCGATTTAATATTTTGATGGGATGATTTTGTTGAAAAATTTTATAAAAACTTCGTTGGCATTTTTATTGGCGATATCCATTTTGCTGTGTAGCTGCGGCTGCACGCAATCGAGTTGCAAAAAACATAGCGATGATGATAATAACGGCGTTTGTGACAAGTGCTATCAGTCGGTTTTTGTTTATTTTGATTTTTATGCTTTAGGCGACAAGACAAGCAAAACAGCCGACGAAAAGCTTGAGGATTATTTAAACTATTCAAAGCAAAACGATCAAAATGCCGTAATACTCTCTGTGGGCAATATGTGGCAGGCGGGGGATTCTTCCGCTACTCTTTGGATGAACAAGCTTAAGTTTGCTGCTATGGCGCCGGGCGCTGATGACCTAAAACTCGGTGAAGACAGCGTAGAGGCTAATGCCCAGCTGGCAGAGTTTCCGCTGCTGGCGATTAATATTTATGACCGTGAGGATGATCACCTTGCAGAATTTTGCTCACCCTCAACCGTTATAGAAAGAGACGGTATAAAAATTGGTATAATCGGCGCGGTGGGTGATTATTATTCAACCGTTGCTGAGCAATGTGATGATATATATTTTAAGACGGGTGACGACCTTACCGAGCTTGTAAAGAACGAGTCTGACCGTTTGCGTAAGAAGGGCGCCGATTTTATTGTGTATATGCTACACATCGGCAACGACAGCAGCGAGTCTTATTATCATCAATCTCTTTCGGACGGGTATGTTGACCTCGTGCTCGAGGGCGGCACTAATCAGTCGTACGAAAATAAGGATGCGCACGGCGTATATCATTTACAAAACAATGAGGCTGATACGGTTGGCGTTTCACACGCGGAGGTTGCGTTTAACACCGTAACAGACACTTCCGCCGTTCGTATGACCGAGCTTGTGTCGTACGAGGTTTATAAGCAGGTAGAATACATACCGCAAGAGCAAGAAAATTCACAAAACGCTGACGGTGATAAAAACGATAATGCCGATGGCGATAAAAACAACAGCGAAAAAGATAATAATAAAAGTGATAACAATAGCAAAACCGAAAATTCAAACGGCTGCAAAAAGCATAAAGATGATGACAGCAACGGTATTTGCGACAAATGCTCAAATTCGGTTATTGTTTATTTTGATTTTTACGGCATTAACGATCTGCACGGCAAATTGGCCGATGCCGATAGTCATATAGGTGTTGACGAGCTTACCACCTACCTTAAAAACGCCCGCAAAACCGATGACAATGCAATCTTTATTTCGGCGGGCGATATGTGGCAGGGTCAATCCGAATCAAATATGACCAAGGGCCTTATAATGACAGATTGGATGAACAAGCTTGATTTTGCCGCTATGGCGCTGGGTAACCACGAGTACGATTGGGGCGGAGAATATATAGAAGATAACGATGAGCTTGCCGAATTTCCGTTTTTGGCAATCAACATTTATGACCGAGCAACAAACAAGCTTGTTGATTATTGCGAAGCGTCTACCGTTGTAGAGGCTGACGGATTACAAATTGGTATTATAGGCGCTATTGGTGACTGTTATTCTTCTATTGCGGTTGACAAGTGCGATGATGTTTATTTTAAGGTTGGCAGTCAGCTTACAAGCCTTGTTAAAGCCGAGTCAGACCGTTTGCGTAAAGACGGTGTCGATTTTATCGTATATGTGTTACACGACGGCTACGGCAACACAAATTTGGGCTCAATTCAGCAGATAAGCTCTTCACAAATAAAATCGTATTATGATACATCTCTTTCAAACGGATACGTTGACCTTGTGTTTGAAGGTCATACCCATCAGGGTTATCGTTTGCAGGACGAATACGGTGTTTATCACCTGCAAAATAGAGGTGACAACAAGGGTGGCATCTCGCACGCAGAGGTTGCTATTAACTCGGTCACATATGAGTCAAGTGTTGACACGGTAGAGCTTATTTCTACATACCAGTATCAAAACCTTGAGGATGACCCAATAGTAGAAGAGCTTTTAGAAAAGTATGAAGAACAAATTTCACCCGCTAATCAGATCTTGGGTTATAACAGTCGTCGCCGCAACAGTGACGAGCTGCAACAGCTTATTGCACAGCTTTATTATGAAACGGGTATGAAGGAATGGGGGAACAAGTATAAAATTGTGCTCGGCGGCGGATTTATGTCTATTCGAAGTCCATATAACCTACCTTACGGTGATATAAAATACTCTGATTTGCAATCTATATTCCCGTTCGATAATCAACTTACCCTATGCTCAATAAAGGGCAGAGATTTAAAATCTAAATTTTTACAAGAACGAGAACGGTATTATGTTCATCTTGGAGATTACGGACAGAGTATAAAAGATAACATTGATCCAAATACTACATACTATGTCATAGTTGACACCTATTCGGCTGACTATTCGTGGAATAATTTAACCATTATCGAAAGATATGACGAAAATGTATTCGCCCGCGATTTACTGGCCGATTATATAAAAGACGGCGGATTATCAAGGTAAAGCAAAAGAACAGCAAACGGAGCACTCCGTTTGCTGTTCTTTTTTGCTGTGTTATAAACTTAATTCTAAAAGCAGTCTATCAATATTTTCATCGGAATATTCAATTTCGCAAGAATATACGCGTGCAATTTCGATAAGCTCTTTTGTTGTGTTTGATATGTTCATAGCTTTAATCACCTTGTATATGAGCGCCGCAAACAAAACCCGTTCTTTAAGCCTATCGTCATATTGACAATCGGTAAAATGCCTGAAAATCAGGTAGACAAGTAGTTGTTCGTATGCAGTATCAAGTGAATTGTCGGCGGCATTTGTTTCGATACCGCTTTTAATTCTTAGCAGATAATCGCCCCAGGTTTTATCTAAGTTTTCAAGGCTACTAAAAACCGAATACCAATCAACATTGACGGGCAAATGGGCATCAACCAAACCTAATATATTATCTACACGGTTTTTAATTGGCAGGCTTCGGTCTTGTAAAACATTGAAAATCTTTTCTCTGAAACTAATAATCGGTAACTGTAAAATTTCGGTTGTTAAGTTAAGCTCAGTTTTGTCTTTTTTGGTGAGTATTATTTCTGCGGCGGCTTCGCAGCACAACCCCAAACCTATCTCAACAAAATCGTCATAAAAATTGCGAAAACGAGGGTGGTCGGCGCATATCTGACACAGCATATCTTCGCCTAAATTTGTGATTATATCGCACAGCCCATTACGGTTTAAAAACGGGCAACGCTCGGTTGCGCCTAACTTAAAATGCGGCGAATTTTCAAGGTCTATATTAGCCTTTAAAGTGGATGCGAAATCGCCGCTAAGATTATTGTATTTTTCTAATGTTGCTTCATCAATGTCTATTTCCCAACCGATGCAGCAGTTATGCTTGCAACGGTCGGCAATGCATTTAAATTCTTTATAGTAATCGGGTGTTATCGTTAGCATAAAATATCCTTAATTTTTTTAAAAAATATAACATATTTGTTATTGATAGTCAAATACAAACTGTGATATAATGATGTGAAAGTTTTAAAAACAAGGATGAATATAATGCTATTTAAACGGTTAGCCGCTATTGTTGTGGCTTTAATATTACTTATGCAGCTTGCCGCTTGCAAGTCAAATCCGTCTTTTGATTCTGCGAGTCATATTAACACAAGCAGTGAAGCGTTACACACTAACAACACTTCTTCGGGTATTGTTGAACACACAGATAATTCACAGCTTGATAGCGAAGAGAATGAAATCTATACAGACGATACCTTTGTAAGCAGTAATCAAGATAGCGACAGCAGCAAAGTAGAAATTCCCACCCAAGATACCGCAACAAGCGAGAATCAAAATGCTGGTGATACACAACAAGATAACAATAAAGAGGAAACGAATAAAGGCGATACTGTTGTCGGTTGTAATCACGGTGATGAGGACCTTTATGTAAATATAATCAAATCGGAATTTTATGCAAACTATACGGCTGCGTGTTGTAATACCGATGCAAAAAACCGCTCAAAGCACGGGCTTTTATCAGGCTCGTTAGAACTGCCGGGGCAGTATGCCATAGAAGCCGACAACCGCCCGCAAAATAATGGAAAATTTATACGCAATACCGCCACAATGTATATAGATGATGGCAATACATATATAGTAACGGACGCTGATGGTCGCGAGGTTATGCGAATACATAAGGCAGGTGGATATATCACGCTTGAGGAAGTAGCAGCATATATGTATGCGTTTGGCGGTAGCGGTCAAATACCCGCTAACTATATATCTAAAAAGAAGGGTAATCCGAGCAGCAGTATTTGGGGCGAATATCTGCGCGTAAATCATTCCTATTTTATAGGTGATACAGATAAGTATCCGTACGAACCCGAATTACCTAACATTTCAGGCTGTGGCGGAGATTTGCGATATTATGAAATGGATATCGGCACCACAGGTACCGTGACCCCTGGTTATGCGGCAAAGCCATATATACAGGGCAGCAAAATCAATCGCGGCGCGGCGCGAATTGTTTATGCTCGTCAAGACCTTAACGGTAACGGCGTTTATGAAAACAACGAGGTATATGTTTTCTACACGCACAACCACTATAACGACTTTAGAGAATATTTAAATTACTATGGCGGCTGGGGGCAGATGTTTGGCAACGTAACGGGTGGCGGTGAATATAGCAGTGAATATAATGCCAATCCAACGCCGTATGTGACAACTGGTTATGCTGATTTTTAATAATAATAGTTTAACGATTATACTGAAAAAATATTTAAAAATTTATGTTGACAAAACAAATAAATAAATGTATAATAACTTTTGCTGTCGCAGTGCAGTTTATGTGGACCAATAGCTCAGTTGGTTAGAGCAACCGGCTCATAACCGGTTGGTCCGGGGTTCGAGTCCCTGTTGGTCCACCATTTATTTATAGGGGTATGGTGTCAATGGTAGCACACCGGTCTCCAAAACCGTTTGTGAGGGTTCGAGTCCTTCTACCCCTGCCAAAATCTCAGTTCATTCTTTTGGGTGGACTGAGATTTTTTGTATGTAATAAGGACTCTGATGGCAAAAAATGTCTGCAAATAATCAAAATACGTCTTGAAAATGTCGTTTTTTGTTTTCTATAATGAATTTAAAGGAGATGATTTTATGCAAAAATTTGATTTAAACGGCATTTGGCATCTTGTGGGCGGAGAATATGACTGCAACGGCACTATTCCCGGTTCGGTTTATTCTTTTTTACTTGACAACAAGCTTATAGACGATCCGTTTTATCGCGACAACGAGCTTAAATGTGTAGGTATAATGGATAACGAGTTTGAGTTTTCACGCAAGTTTGATTACACACTCGACGGCAATACCGTTTTGCTTTGCTGTGACGGACTTGATACCCTTTGCGATATATATGTAAATGGTAAGCATATTGCCTATACTGATAATATGCACCGCAGTTATGAATTTGACGTGACTACCGTTTTGGTTGATGGTGAAAACGAAATCAAAATTGTATTTCATCCGGCAGACGCTTACATAAAAGAAAAAGAGGCAAAACAGCCCACTTTTTACGCTAAAGAAGCAATGGCCGGCTTTGGTAATATACGTAAAGCACATTGTATGTTTGGCTGGGACTGGGGCCCGCGCTTGCCTGACGCGGGTATCTGGAAAGATATTTATCTGCTTAAAAAAGATAGCGCACGTATAAGTGATATTTATATTACACAGCGCCATAATGACGGTAAGGTTTTTGTAACACCGAAGGTTGAAATCGACGGTATTGCCGAAATAAAAATCACCTGCACATCACCTGACGGTGCTGCTACAGAACTTGTTGCTAATGCTGAAAATAAGATTGAAAATCCTAAACTTTGGATGCCTCGCGGTCTCGGTTCACAACCGCTTTATACAATAAAGGTTGAGCTTATCGAAAATGGTTTGGTAGTTGACTCGCAAAGCAAAAGAATTGGTTTGCGTACTGTAAAGCTTATCCGCGAAAAAGACAAGTGGGGAGAGAGCTTTTGTCACGAGGTTAACGGCGTTCGCTTTTTTGCAATGGGTGCTGACTATGTGCCTGAAGATAACATTTTGTCTAGACTTAGCGAAGAGAGAACACGCGACCTTATAACGCAGTGTTGCCGTTGCAACTTTAACTGCTTGCGTGTTTGGGGCGGCGGTTTTTACCCACACGATTATTTCTTTGACATTTGTGACGAGATGGGTATTACGGTTTTTGTTGACCTTATGTTTGCCTGCTCAAGTATGAACCCCGATGACGAAATGATGGAAAGCATAAAAATAGAAGTCGAACAAAATCTTACAAGGCTTCGTCATCATCCGTCAATTGTTATTATAAGCGGTAATAACGAAATAGAGCTTTGGTGCACATGGCAACCCGTAAAATACCCACGTTATCTCGAGATTTTTGAGGATGTTTTAGCCGACGTTGCCGACCGCATTTGCCCCGATATTCCTTATGTACCATCGTCGCCATCATCGATAGGTCACTTTATGGACCCACAAAATGAGAACTTTGGTGATTGCCATTATTATGATGTTTGGTGCGGCAAGCCCATTACAGAATACCGCACAAAGCATTGGCGTTATATGAGTGAGTTTGGTGTGCAGTCGTATCCAAGTGAAAAGACGGTAAATTCTTACACACTACCCGAAGACCGTAATGTTTTCTCACGCGTAATGGAAATGCATCAGCGCTCAATTCCTGCAAATAAATTTTTGATGCAGTATCTCTCCGAAAACTTTAAATATCCTAACAGCTTATCGGCATTTTTATACGCAACACAGCTTTTCCAAGCGGAAGCTATCAAATATTGTGTTGAGCATTTGCGCCGTCACCGTGGCAGATGCATGGGCGCGCTTTATTGGCAGCTTAATGATATTTGGCCGGTGGCTTCATGGGCTAGTATTGACTCTTATGGTAGATACAAAGCGCTTCAGTATTACTCAAAGCGTTTTTATGAACCTGTGCTTATATCTTGCCGTGAGGTTGGTGAAAATGATGTTCGTCCGTTTATCAACACCGAGCGTAATATAGAGCTTGTAACCACAGCCGAGCTTACCGTTACAAATGATACGCTAAATGATGTTACAGGTGTTGTAAATTGGGAACTTCGCGACAATAAGGCAAATATTATAAAAAGCGGTGAGCAAACCGTTACAGTGCCTGCACTGTCGTACATAACGCTCGACAATATGGACTTTAACAAAACAGACCCATATACCACCTATATCAGCTATTCTTACACGGTTGACGGTAAAGTTGTGTCAAGCGGCACAACGCTGTTTGCGGCGCACAAGCGTCTCGATTTTATAGAGCCAAATCTACGTTATGAAATTAACGGTGACGAAATCGCCCTTTATGCCGATACTTATGCAAAAGCGGTAGAGATTGACTCGCTTGACAGTGACTTTATACTTAGTGACAACTACTTTGATATGAACGCCGGCAGTAAAACTGTAAAGATAGTTGAGGGAACACCAAAGACTATAAGACTAAGAAGCATTTATGATATAAAATAATTTGTAAGGGAGGCATTGTGCCTCCCTTTAAATTTATATAATAAAATCGATTCAATTTGCCTTAAATATCACCGTATGAGTTGTTATATAAATTAGTTTTGCCAAAAAAGTTTTCGTTAGTGAAATGAGTTTCTCTCCATTTGGGGTCATATTTGCTATTGTATTTTGAATAACTCCACGCTTTTTCGTTAACAGAGCTTTTGCTCATATGAAATCTTTTTGCAAATTTATAACTTGCATAATACAATACAAAAAATGACAGGGTATCTGCAAAATCATTATACTCATCTAAAATATATAGTTTATGTGTGTATTTATAATCATTTACATTTAGGTATGTTTCTACAAGTGCAATTTGTGTATCTCCTTGATAAATAGAAACATAATCAAAAGAGCCGCGTGAAAGTGTGTAGCAATGAAAAATCTCACCGCTATCTAAAGCAATCACATAGAAGCTTTTTAAAAAACCGTGTTTTGAAAAAACAATAACCCCATATATGTTATCGTTTTCATACAAATGAAACACACGTGTTAGATTTGCTTCGCCAAAAAGATGTCGTAAAGGGATATAATTTACCCATTTAGAAATATTATAAATACCTTTTATGGTTGTTTCTTTATTAGAAAGAGTTATGGATTGTAAACGAGAAAGGCTTCCTGCATCGCCCTGAAAATAAAAATTTTCGCCTTCAATATCATACGATTGTTTTACATTGGATGCCGTTTGAGAAATTTTTACAATCATATACTCACCGCCTTTTTAAAATTATACCATATTCTTCAACAAATATCAATATATTGCGAGTTGTGTTGATTTTGTGTTCTATATTGTTTTTTGTAAACAAAAGCAATACAGAGGGGTGCAGGGGTAAGCCCTTGCCACAACGAACAAAAGCAAAAAAGAATTGAAACCGTTCTTTAAAAATGCTATAGTATATTGAGTAGTACTTTGCCTCCCTCTGACGAGGGAGGTCGCAAAACGAAGTTTTGACGGAGGGAGAGAACACAATAAATGAAGAAATATAATAAATCAAATATCCCTCTCGCAAAAACTTTAAGAAAAAATATGACACCTTGGGAACGAAAATTGTGGTATGAATTTTTAAGAAATTATCCTGTGCGTTTTCAAAGGCAAAAGGCTATTGGAAATTTTATTGCTGATTTTTATTGTGCTAAAGCTAAACTTGTTATTGAGCTTGATGGTGGTGGGCATTACACTATTGAACAAATAGAAAAAGACAAAATTCGCACAAAAGAGTTAGAAAATATGAATTTAACTGTTTTGAGATTTTGTAATTTAGATATTGACCGCAATTTTTATGGCGTGTGTGAGTATATAGATTTTGCTGTTAAAAAATCTCTCCCTCAGTCAGCGTTGCTGACAGCTCCCTCGTCAGAGGGAGCCGAAGACATCTCAATTTAGAAAGAGGTTAAATTATGATAAAAATACTTTTCGTCTGCCATGGCAGTATTTGAACATAGCCAAAAAGCACCTATCTATGCTACGTTATACCACGATTTGCAAAGAGTTTTGTAAATCGTACTACTTTTTTACTACTTTTGAAAATCAACAAAAATAGCCCTGAATATGACATAAAAACTGCTCGGACATATCAAGTCCGAGCAGTTTTTATTATTGTAATGCACCTGTTAAACAATCCATACACCAATTTGCATCCTCGTCAATGTAACAATTACATTCAATACATCTTCTTGAGTGTGTAGTGCAACAATTTGTATCGCCACTTGAAGCTATGTAATTTGAGCAGCCACTATGTGCGCACTTTGTTGTAGACGTGCCGTATTTGTTTGTGAACGAACTATAAGAATAATTATTATTATATGAATTGTCTTTTTCATTAAAATCATCATAACATTCGTTACATAATTTCCAAGTAGTTACAGCTTTGACATTATTGAAAGCCCCGATTTTATCACAAATATCACACTTGGGCAAAACACCAACAATTATTAAAGCGATAACAATAATACCAACTATAATTGAAATAATTTTACCTTTAACACTCACACGTATCAACTCCTCATCATCTTAAAACAAAGTAGTAACAATCGCTTTGTTAATTTTATCGTCAACTTCAATTAAGCTATTTTTACCATCTTTAAAGTGAATGGCAAGTGTATGAGTTCCTTTGTTTTTGGCACTAACACCTGCAAGTAAACCAACTGGACCAAGTAAAAAAGCACCTACCGCGGCGCGCCCCACAGCACTCGCCGCACTTTTTTTATAATTTTCATCAACAATTTCATAACTTGAAATTGTTGCTTTACTAACGGTTACATCGGCAATTGTAACTGTTCCAAAAGAATATGTCACCATTCTTCCAGTATAATCTCCCGCAATAACTTGATTTTTTGCCATTTTTTCTCCTCCTAATAAAAAGTGTGTGCAACCGAAATCACACACACCGAAAAATGCTTGACTCCGATTTGCTACCACACAAAAAACTCTCACATTCAGAAATGGAAAGATTGAAGTTAGCATTTTTACCAAAGTAAAATGCCCACTTCTGAACATAAAAATACATTATAGAGTTTTAAGTGTGGTGAACACATTATATCACGAATTGTTTGAAATGTAAAGGCAATTCGCGTGTATTCTATATTGTTTTTTGAAAACAAAAGCAATATAGAGGGGTGCAGGGGTATTCCCTTGCCACAATGAACAAAGCAAAGCTTTGTCTAGTGTGTTAGACTTTGCTTGTAGTGTTGATACACTTGCAAAGTGACGAGTGCCGAACATACGCTTTCGGCAACAAGGAAAATTTGCAAGTGTCAACGAAACCGATAACCAACGGCACGGCAACTGTCGAGCGGTTGAATTATCGGTTTCGTGGCAAAACACGAAAAGCGAAAGTCTGACACACGCCCTCCGATTGTTCAAACAAGGAGATTACTATGGCATACTGTATAATGAGAGTTGAAAAGCGTAAACGTTCAGCCCTTTATGGTTTGCAGATTGAAGCAAACCG
This sequence comes from Acutalibacteraceae bacterium, assembly GCA_045604765.1. Classification (GTDB taxonomy): domain Bacteria; phylum Bacillota; class Clostridia; order Oscillospirales; family Acutalibacteraceae; genus UBA737. The sequence continues at coordinate 21,572 of JAZUOS010000014.1, forward strand.
AACTTCGGAAGATTTTAAGAAAGGCAGAGATTTTGCCGCTTCGGACATAAATTGGGATTTTACCGATTTTAACATATTTTTGGTAAAAGCAGATAATTGGGGCAAAGCAGTAACAAAGGCGTTAGAAGAAGCTCAAGTCCAAGAAAGGAAAAACAGCGTTGTTGTCCTTGAGGGCTTTTATGGTGCTTCGCCCGAATGGTTTGCTGATAAAAGTTTGGAAGAAATTGTTTCATATTTCAAGGATTGTCTGGCATACCACGAAAAAACATACGGCAAGGTTATGAATGCGGTTATTCATTTCGATGAAAAAGTTCCCCATTTAGCTTGTATTTCACCCGCGGTCATACACGGCGAGGACGGACAAAATCGTTTGTCTGCGCGTGATATTATGGGTGGTCGTGCCGACTACCGCCGCCGACAAGACGAATTTTATGAGCAAGTCGGTAAGCCGCGCGGTATGGAACGAGGCGAAACACAAGCCCCCGAACATATCCGAGAGCATTTATCGGTGCAAGAATACAAGAAAAACACTAATTTATTAGAGATTGAAGGTCTTCAGCAACAAGCCGAGGTGTTACGTAAAGAGTGCAAGAAACTCACCTTTAAGAACCAAAAACTGCAAGAAATGAACAATATTCTTGCTGACCAAGTAGAGCAACCATTCATACAATACTGTATGTTTGAGTTTATCAAAAAAGCCAAAGTTCGTGGTGAAAACGGTGAGGTCAAGCACATTATAGACGGCTTTAACAGTTATATGGGTAGAAACTTCGAACAGTTGCGCGCTTCTTGGGAAGCACAGTTTGAAGCACAAGAACTTGGCGTTTTTGAGCAAGAACACGAACCTTTGGAAAGAGAAATTGAATACGACTATGATCTTGATGACATAGAAAGAGGGTGAGGCTTCAAACCTCACCCTTTATGTTTTCTTACTATAATATTTATAGGAGAGCTTCGTCGGGGTACCGATCTCCTCAGCTCTCCTTTGAATGATTGCTGTTATCATTGCTTTTTTTGAATCGAAGTTTGCCGCAGAAAGAAGCCGTTGTTTTGCAAGTTGGTTAAGCAGCCATCTGCAAACCTACCGCCAACCAACCGCACACCCACGCTGCGAGCTTGGACACGTTAACAGGCAACGGCTTCTTTTGGGCAGACTTCACCTGTAGATAAAATTTGAAGCCGCCCAAAATACGCGCAGAGAGGCAAAAGCGCCACGCCGCTCACTCTTGTATCAACGAGGTATCCGTATTCATAAACTGTCCGACGTTCATTGAAAATTCAATAAACTACACTTTCTACACGCGCCAAGCCACACATTTCCACGTGCTTAACCTTTCGGTTTGTCTGTGCATTCCCTGCGCTTCTCCATACATGAGCGCGGTGGCTATGCCTCTCTCTCGGGATAGTTTTAACCAATGTACCGATTTTATCGGGTTAGGCTTAATGAGGTCTTTGCTTCCGACTTTAACCCCTTACCAACATAGCGTGCGACAGTTGGGCCACGCTATGCCGAGCACATTCTCTGAATCGGCTGTGCCAAACCGCGTTTTTATATTGGTGTCGTCATCCAATGGTAAATAATAACTTGATGTATGTGCTACTACTTACTTTCCTTTTTCACCTAAAGGCAGGTGCAATCGGTATTTTTGCGATTGCTCAAATAGGTAAATTTAATATAGACGACTTTAGATTTCAAATTTTTTCATTCGCCCCGCCCAAGTATTATGTAAACCATATAATAATGGTGGCGCGTTAAAAAAGCGCTATCGTTCCTTGACAACTGAATATTAAGTGCTAACGCAAAAAACACTTAAACATAAGCATAATGTTAATTAAATTTATGAAAGGTAAGGTATTATATTGAAAAATTATGAAGTAAAACTTTGCGAAAAATTCTCTTTAACCATAGCCGAAGCGGCGGCTTATTTTGGAATCGGAGAAAAGAAACTCCGTAATATGATTGAAAACAATCGCCAAGCAAGATGGTACATACAAAACGGCGTTAAATATATGATCAAACGAGAAAAGTTTGAAGCTTTTCTCAATGAAGCAACAATAATTTAAAAAACATAGTGCAAAAAGCCCCGACTTGTGATATACTAACAATGTCATGTTTCGGGGCTTTCTCACCGAAAGGAGAAAACAAACATGAGCGAAAAACGTAGAGATAATAAAAATAGAATTTTAAAAACAGGAGAAAGCCAAAGACCCGACGGACGATATGTATATAAATACTTGGACGACCTCAAAAAGCCACAGTTTGTATATTCGTGGAAACTTGTGCCTACCGATAGAACACCAACAGGCAAGAAAGATGACCTTTCTTTGCGCGAAAAGATTGATAAAATTCTATTAGATAAAAACATTGGTGTTAATACAAGAGGCGGTGAAACGATGGTTTTGGACTTGGTCAAGCGGTATATTACCACAAAGCACACCGCTAAGCCAACCACAAAAGCAAACTACAAAACTGTTGTGAACATTTTAGCCAAAGAAGAATTTGCACATAGAAAAGTCAAAGACATTGACTATGACGATGCAATGAAATTTTTGATTAAACTGCAAGAGGAAGACGGGCGAAGTTATAGTACCATTCATAACATTCGCGGCGTTCTGCGACCTGCCTTTAAAATGGCGGTGCTTAAAAAGTGGATTGCCGTTAACCCTTTTAACTTTGAGTTAAAAGAGGCAGTTTTCAAAGATTTTAAAAAACGGAAAGCACTTTCTCGAGAGCAAATGCGCCGTTTCCTTGATTTTGTAAAAGACGATAAACACTTTGGCAAGTATTACGATGGTATTTATATTTTGTTTCACACAGGGTTGAGAATTTCTGAATTTGTTGGGTTAACCACCGCCGATTTGGATATGAAAAATAAAATAATCCACGTTGACCACCAACTTCAACGAAAAAGTGATGGAACGAAATACATTGAAACCCCAAAATCTAAATCAGGCATTAGACAGCTACCTATGGAACAAGGTGTTTATGAGTGCTTTCAAAAAATACTTGAAAATCGCAAACCGCCAAAGGTTGAGCCTGTTATTGATGGTTATTCGGGATTTTTGTTCTTTGACAAGGACGAACGCCCAATGGTTGCTATGCATTGGGAAAAGTATTTTCAACATATCGTTACGAAATACAATAAGATTTACAAGCAAGAGCTTCCAAAGATTACACCGCATATATGCCGTCATACATACTGTACTAATAAAATTAAAGATGGATATAGTCCAAATGCGGTACAATTCCTTATGGGACATTCAAGCGTTAGCACAACTTTGGGCAAGTACACACATATTGAGTTTGAAGACGTGTGTAATGAAATGCAACGCATAGAAACCAAAAAGGAACGCGGTCAAAAAGAGCTTAAAACCGCTTGATTTATTCGGGTAGTAAAATTGAAAAAATCTTCAATTTTACTACCTTTTTTACTACTCTTGGAAGCAAAGATATGCCAAGTTTTGCCGACATATGCCAAACCGAAAAAGACTCATTTTTTTGGTTTTGGTAGTAATCACGGCATGTTTTGGCATAAATTAGCATAGATTGGAGTTAAAAATAATGATAAAAATAATGTTCGTCTGCCACGGCAATATTTGCCGCAGTCCTATGGCGGAGTTTTTGATGAAAGAATTGGTGCGTGAGCAAGGACTTGAAAATGAATTTTACATTGAATCGGCGGCAACCTCTACCGAAGAGATCGGCAACGGCGTTTATCCACCCGTAAAGCGCATTTTAAGTTCAAGGGGAATTGACTGTAGTGCAAAACACGCTCGTCAAATGACGAGGGCTGACTATGATAAATTTGATTATATAGTTTGTATGGATGAGAGAAATTTACGCAATATGGGTTATATTGCTATTGACACTCAAAATAAATATAGTCGTTTGCTTGATTATACGGCACATCCGCACGATGTTGCTGACCCGTGGTACAGTGGCGATTTTGCCACAACCGAGCGTGAGGTAGAGCAGGGGTGCAGGGCGCTGCTTGATTACATAATTAAAAACTAACTATATACTTTTTTAGAGTTTTGTGATATAATTGCCGCAAATGAAAATAGGGGACACAACTTATGGCTGAAGTAAAATATATTAAACTAAACGAGAACGCTATTGTGCCAAGTTATGGCACGCCTTTTGCCGCGGGCGCCGATTTATATACTTTACCGGGTGACACAATCACAATAAATCCGGGCGAAACGGTTATGATACACACAGGCATTGCAATGCAAATACCCGACGGCGCGGCGGCCTTTATCTTTGCGCGCAGCGGTATTGCCACCAAGCGCGGTCTTGCCCCCGCAAACAAGGTTGGCGTAATTGACAGTGATTACCGCGGTGAGATTATGGTGCCAATTTACAACCATTCTGATAGTGTTCAAGAGATTGCAAGCGGCGAGCGCGTGGCGCAAATGGTAATAATGCCTTATATTAAAGCCGAGTTTATTGAATGCGAAGAGCTTGACAATACCGAGCGCGACACCAAAGGGTTTGGATCAACAGGAACAAAATAAATGAATAATTTGTAGGGGCGACCATTGGTCGCCCGATTTTTTTGTGCTGTATTTATTGAAAAAAGTTATATTTTATGTTATAATTTAAACAGCAATTTCTTGAAAGGCGATATCTTATGAAGCGAACAAAACTTATAGATAGATTGCTTCCCGATTACACAAACGGTGAAGAAATTTTTAATATGGTAACCCACATTGTAGGCGGCGGCTTTGGTGTTGTTTATTTAGTGCTATGCGTTGTTTTTGCGGCGCTTAAGGGCAATGTTTGGGGCGTGGTGTCATCTGCCATTTACGGCGGCTCGGTTATAGCACTCTTTACAATGTCAAGCGTGTATCACGGACTAAAACCCGTTATGGCAAAAAAGGTAATGCAGGTGCTTGACCACTGCACAATTTATTTTATGATAGCGGGTACATATACACCACTTATGCTTTCAATGTTTAGAAAAACCAATCCCGTTATGGCGTGGATTATATTTGGAGTTGTTTGGGGCATGGCGGCTCTTGCTATCACGCTTACTGCCATAGACCTTAAAAAATATAAGATATTTTCTATGATTAGCTATATAGGTATGGGCTGGTGTGTTATTGTTACCATTGTGCCCGTGTATCGCGCACTTACGTTTTGGGGATTCTTTTGGCTACTCGGCGGTGGCATAATGTATACCATAGGCGCTGTGCTGTTTTCCTTTGGCACAAAGGTGCGATATATACATTCAGTCTTTCATATATTTGTTGTGCTTGCAAGTCTGATGCACTTCTTTTGCATATTCTTTTATGCAATCTAATCACACAAAACCCACTTTTTCGTAAAATAAAGTGGGGGTGTGGTAATGAATAAAATAAGAAAAAGACATACTTTTTCGGTGGCAAAACGCTGGTTAATTGTGCTTTTATGCCTGACACTTATTTTTGTGTGCTGCTTTATAAGTGTAAAGCCGTTTGTTTTTACATACGCCAAAAGCCAAGCCGAAACAATAATTTTAAATGCGGCAAACAAAGCAGTGCTTAACATATTAAATGAAAATGATATTTCTTATACTACTTTGTCAAATGTGTCGCGTGATGCAGAGGGTATTATAACCGGCATTGAAATAGATATAGAAAAGGTAAATAGGCTTAAAAGCCAGATATCTAACGAGCTGTCAAAATTGGTGTCGCAAAGCAATAAATATGATTTGAATATACCAATAGGCACGCTGTTTGGCAATGAATACACCACGGGCTACGGGCCTAAAATTAAGTTTAAAATGCAGCTTACCGAAACGGCAATAGTCGATTTTGAAAGCCGTTTTGAGAGTGCGGGCATAAATAATGTGTTGCATCAAATAATTATAAAGATTGATGTTAAGGCTAGCGTGCTGATGATGGGGGCAACCGACGGGTTTGCCGTGTCAACTACGGCGCTTGCGGCACAAACGGTAATTGCAGGCGTGGTGCCTGACTCGTTTACAAATGTTATAGAACAGCCAAACAATGACTTGGCGGATGAAGTATTTAATTTTGGAAATTTAGGTTAAAAGGAGAAAACCATGGACTTTAAAGATGCTAAAAAAAGAGCGGCGCAACTTACAAAAGAAATAAGGCATCATAACGAGCTTTATTATAATCAGGATGCGCCCGAAATCTCCGATTTTGAGTATGATGCGCTCACGCGTGAGCTTAAAGCTATCGAAAAAGAATACCCCGAGCTTATAACCCCCGATTCGCCCACACAAAAGGTGGGCGGTGCGGCGCTAAAGCTTTTTTCGCCCGTGGCGCACGCAGTTAAAATGGAAAGCTTGCAGGATGTTTTTAGCGTGGAGGAATTGCGTGAATTCGGCGAAAAAATTGATACTGCAAGAACCGCCTTCTCGGTAGAGCCAAAAATAGACGGACTGTCGGTATCGCTTGAATATTCGGGCGGCAAATTTGTTCGCGGTTCTACACGCGGCGACGGTACTACGGGTGAGGATGTAACCGCAAATCTTTTACAGATAGAGTCCATACCTGAATCAATTGATTTTGACGGTGATTTAGAGGTTCGCGGCGAGGTTTATATGCCTAAAAAGTCGTTTTTGAAGCTTGTTGAGCGTCAAGAGCTTTTGGGCGAACAACCTGCTAAAAATCCACGCAATGCGGCGGCTGGTTCTTTGCGCCAAAAAAACAGCGCGGTGACCGCAAGCCGCGGACTTGATATATTTGTTTTTAATGTTCAGTCTATTGATGGTAAAACTTTCAACTCACATATAGAAACACTCGACTTTTTAAAGGGCTTGGGCTTTAATGTTTTGCCATTTTATACAAAATGCAGTACTATTGATGACGCTATTACCGAGGTTGACCGCATCGGCGAAAACCGCGGCAGTTATGAATTTGATATTGACGGCGCAGTTATAAAGGCTGACAATCTCGCTTACCGTGAAGAATTGGGCAGTACGGCAAAGTATCCGCGTTGGGCGGTGGCGTTTAAATATCCGCCCGAAGAAAAGGAAACGGTGCTTAAAAGCATTGAAATAAATGTCGGCAGAACGGGTGCGCTCACCCCCACAGCCGAGTTTGAGCCTATTCAGCTTGCTGGTACCACGGTTAGTCGTGCGGTGCTTCATAACGAGGATTTTATAAATGAAAAGCAGATAGGTATTGGTGATACTATTGTTGTTCGTAAGGCGGGCGAGATTATACCCGAGGTGTTGGCGGTAAGCCGTCACTGTGAAAATTCACAAGTATTTAAAATGCCGACACACTGTCCTTCGTGTGGTGTGCCCGTATCTCGCGCCGAGGGTGAAGCGGTAATCCGCTGCACTAATTCTGATTGCCCTGCGCAGCTGCTTCGCAACCTTATTCACTTTACCTCGCGCGACGCTATGGATATTGAGGGGTTAGGACCTGCTGTGCTTGAACAGTTGGTTGATGCCGATTTGGTGCATAATATAGTTGACCTTTATATACTCGATTTTGATAAAGTGATGGCACTTGACCGTATCGGTGAAAAGTCCACGCAAAATATGTTTGCGGCGATTGAAAAATCAAAAGATAATGACTTATCAAAGCTTATTACAGCTTTGGGTATTCGCCATATTGGTGCAAAGGCGGCTAAATTACTTGCTGACCGTTTTCACGACATTGACGCTATTGTATCGGCAAGCAGGGAAGAGTTGTTAAGTATTGAAGGCTTTGGCGAAATTTTGGCAAATTCGGCGGTAGAGTATTTTGCGATAGAAGAAAACCGTAATATGATCCACCAACTTAAAGAGCTTGGTGTTAACACAGTATCCACCAAAACGGTGGCAGGTGATAGATTTCAAGGTATGACCTTTGTACTTACCGGTACGCTACCAACATATACACGCAGTGCCGCAGCCGAGATAATTGAGTCATTTGGCGGAAAGGTGTCGGGTTCGGTGTCTAAAAAAACCACCTATGTGCTTGCCGGCGAAGAGGCAGGCAGCAAGCTTGACAAGGCAAATGCGCTGGGCGTTGCCGTAATTGATGAAGCCGAATTTAACAAAATGATTTCTTAATAAAATATTTAAAAAATATACTCTTGACATTACCTATACACTTATAGTATAATGGCTTTCGTAAGTTTATACCCCTGCACTTTTGCGGAGGGAGGGAATGTTAATGAGTCAGGTAAAAGTAAAAGAAAACGAATCACTCGATAACGCACTTCGTCGCTTTAAGCGTCAGACCGCTAAGGACGGCGTTATTCAAGAAGTTCGCAAGAGAGAGCACTATGAAAAGCCCTCTGTAAAGCGTAAGAAGAAGTCGGAAGCTGCTCGCAAGAGAAAGTTCCGCTAATTTACGGCACTTAAAAGGCGATTAGGGGAGCACCCTTGTCGCCTTTTTAATTTTTATTAAAAGGAATATCCCACCACCGCTAACGCGGTCCCCCTCCCTTTAGGCAAGGGAGGCATATATGAGATGGAGATAATTTATATGCTACTTAAACCCGATATCAAGCTGCACGGTATAACAGATATTACCGTAGAGTTTTTAAAAGAATATAATATTAAAGCACTTCTTTTAGACGTCGATAACACTATGTCCACCCATCACGGCACTATTCTGACCAATGGACTGCTCGAATGGATTGCAAAAATGCAGGAAGCGGGCATTAAGCTTATGGTGCTTTCTAATTCAAAGCGTTTTAGAATAGAACCTTTTGCGTCACGCATAGGTTTGCCGTTTATTAGTCTTGGCTGCAAACCGCTCCCCACAGGCTATTTACGCGGCGTAAAAGCACTAGGCGAAAAATGCAAGAATGTTGCCATTGTGGGAGATCAGATTTTTACAGATATTTTAGGCGGCAAGATAGTCGGCGTTAAAACAATACTGTTAACACCAATAAAACTTGAAGACGGCTGGAGCTTTAAAATACGGCGCAAGTTAGAAAAGAAATTATATAAAAAATACGGTTTTAGTGAATAAGAGGTGTAATTATGTCAGCAAAGTTTGGCCCTGCAGGCAATTCGAACAGCTTTTTTGAAATGGGATATAAGGGCAGTCTGCATATACCCGAATATGTAGAGCGTATGGGACTGGATGCCTTCGAATATCAATGTGGTCGCGGTGTTAATATCGGTGAGGAAAAAGCACGAGAACTCGGTTGTTTGGCTGCCGAAAAAAATATTACACTTTCACTTCACGCGCCGTATTATATTTCAATGTCGTCCGTCGAGGAAGAAAAGCGTCTTAATTCTATAAACTATATTATGGCGTCTGCTCGCGCAGTCGATTATATGGGTGGCAACCGCATTGTAGTTCACACAGGCTCTTGCAGTAAAATAAGTCGTGAAACTGCATTAGAGCTTGCTATAGATACTATGAAAAAGGCAATAACCGCTCTTGACGATGCAGGACTCGGTCACATTCACATTTGCCCCGAAACTATGGGCAAGGTTAACCAGCTTGGCACTTTAGATGAGGTTTTGGCGCTTTGCAAAATTGACGAGCGACTTATTCCTTGTATAGATTTTGGGCACCTAAATGCGCGAGATTTGGGTTATTTTAAAACCAAAGAGGATTACAAAACTGTTTTTGATAAAATAGAAAATGCTTTAGGATATGACCGACTAAAGAGCTTTCATTCGCATTTTTCTAAAATTGAGTACACCACAGGCGGTGAGAAAAAGCATCTTACCTTTGAGGACACGGTTTTCGGCCCCGATTTTGAACCGGTGATTGACCTTGTTGTTCAAAAAAATTGCAGTCCTACATTTATTTGCGAGTCCGACGGCACACAAGCCGAAGACGTAAAGAGAATGAAGGATTACTATAACTCTATTAAATAAGGTGTTATATGAAAGCATATTTTAAAAAACTCGGATTGTATTTACTGTTTTTATTTGCTTCTTTTTGGTTTTGCATTTTTGCGGGTATTGTATACAATATACCAATTAAACTGATATTTAAGCCGTCGGATTTAGTTATGGATATTATTGAGTTTGTATTGAGTATCATATGTATAGTGATTACATTGTTTATCTTGTGTTATAAACAAGGATATAAGCAACAAAAATTTGATATTAAACAAACGCTTTGTCTTATGGTATCTTTGCTTATCATTCATCAAATAGCATCGTTTTTACAAGCCTATTATATCGCGGGACCTGCACATTCTTTGGCAAGAACGATTTATTTTTTAGATGAAGAGGCAATGCTAACTTGGTATATGCCGCTTAAGTTATATCACTCGTTGGTAGCCGCTATTGATATCGTTTTTGTTGTTCCAGCAATGGTTTTAGGTGAATATATTGGCGTTAGAAGATACAAAAGCGAGCACAAAATAAATTGAAAATTTTTTGGTGATAAATATGGATTTACCAAAACGCAAATCAACACGCTTAAAGGATTACGATTATAGTAGCGAGGGTGCGTATTTCATAACAATATGCACCCATAACCATAAAAATTTATTTTCAAATATTGTAGGGGCGATTCACGAATCGCCCGAAATCAATCTGAATTTAAATGGTAAAATTGTGGATTTTTATATAAATAAATTAAAAACACGTTTTGAATTAACGATAGATAAATACATAGTTATGCCAAATCATATTCATTTAATTGTCGTTATTGAGAAAAGCGAACGGTCGATTCGTGAATCGACCCTACAAAAGCGTGCGTTAATTTCAAAGTCGATGGGATATTTAAAGATGAACGCATCACGTGATATTCACAAAAAAGGATATTTAGATGAAATTTGGCAACGCTCGTTTCACGACCATATAATACGCGACCATAATGATTATTTAAAGATTTGGAACTATATTGATACCAACCCTCAAAAGTGGGGTGAGGATTGCTTTTATATTGAATAGAAAAAGACTACCTAATCAAAATAGAGAAGGTAGTCTTTTTTGTTTTTATGATACTTTATTTATGGGGTCTCCATTTAAAAATGCGGTTATGTTATCATCTACAATTTTAAGCAAACGCTCACGAGTAGAAAGTGGCGCCCACGCTGTGTGCGGCGTGATAATAAGATTGGTCACACCCCTTAAAATACAGTTTTTAGACATTGGTTCTTCGCTTAAAACATCAATTGCCGCGCCCGAAAGCTTGCCGCTATTTAATGCATCGGCAAGGTCTTGCTCGTTTACAATACCGCCGCGTGCTGTATTTATAAAGAAAGCCTCGTCTTTCATTTTAGAGAAGCTTTCTTTATTAAACATATCTTTGCTTTGCTCATTAAGTGGGCAATGTGGAGTTATAATATCACTGCTTTTGAGTAATTCATCAAGTGATGTAAACCTGACGCGATTGTCAGACTTTGGCGTTCTTGTGTAAACTAAAACATTCATTTCAAAAGCCAAAGCTATTTCGGCAACACGACGGCCTATACTGCCATAGCCTATAATACCAATAGTTTTATTCTTTAATTCGTCGGTAGGGTAACACAGCACCGAAAAGGTGGGAGACTGCTGCCAACCGCCGTTTTGCACGAAGTCATTATAGCGGTTTATGGCATTATAGTGATTTAAAATATAGGCAAATACCTGTTGCGCCACGGCGCTTGTTGAATATGAGCCTGCATTGCAAACGGTTATGTTGTGTTCTCTTGCACAAGCAATATCAATATTATTATATCCCGTTGCAAAAAGTCCTATATATTTAAGTTTTTTTGCTCTTTCAATAACCACCGCATCAATTACCGTTTTATTGCACAAAATCATATCATATTCGTGTACGGTGCCCAGCAGTTCGTCACGCGATATATTAGGGTTATAAATAACATCACCGTATTTCTCAAATAAGGTGATATCTAAATCGTTATTTTGCGCAAGGGTAGAGCAATCTGCAATAAGTATTTTTCTCATTGTTTAGGCACAACTTTCTTTTTTGTACCATCAGGCTCAACGATATACATATTGTCAAGCTGTGACATAAGGCTTTTTTTGTAGCCTTCTATATATTCTCGGCGAAGGGCTGCTTGTTCTGTTTTTTCTTCTTCGGTAAGACCTTCAGCCTTTTGTTTGCGAGCAAGCTCGTTTATGCGGTCAATTTTGCTTTGTTCCATAATTATATCTCATTTCTACCTTCAAGCGCACGTGCCAAGGTGTATTCATCAGCATATTCAAGGTCGCCGCCTACGGGTATGCCGTAAGCCAAGCGTGTTACCTTAATGCCCATCGGTTTTACAAGGCGAGAAATATAGCTGGCCGTTGCCTCACCTTCAACTGTTGGGTTTGTTGCCATAATTATTTCTTTTACCGTGCCGTCGCTAAGCCGCGCCATAAGCTCTTTTATGCGTAGCTTATCGGGGCCAATATTATCAAGCGGCGAAATTACCCCGTGAAGCACGTGATAAACGCCACTAAATTCGCGTGTGCGTTCAAATGCCATAACATCTCGCGGATCTTCTACCACGCAAATAACACTTTTGTCGCGACGTTCGTCAGAGCAAATCTGACAAATATCTAAATCGGTAAGTGACTGACAAACAGCGCAAAAATGTATTTTTTCTCGTGCGTTAACAAGAGCCTCAGCAAATGCCTTTGCACGCTCGGGTGGTTGCTCTAAAATGCTGTAAGCCAAGCGCTGAGCGGTTTTTTTGCCAATACCTGGCAGTCGTGAAAACTGATTGATAAGCTCGGTAAGTGGAACTATATTATAATTCATAATTAAAACATTCCCGGAAGATTAAGTCCGCCTGTAATAGCGCCCATTTCTTCCTCTGCGGTCTTAATTGCGTTGCCGATTGCCTCGTTTGCAGCAACTGTTACAAGGTCTTCAATCATTTCAGCATCATCGGGATCAATAATGTCGGGATTGATTTTAATAGATTTAATAAAATGCTTGCCGTCAACAGTAACACTAACAGCGCCGCCGCCCGAAGTGGCGGTATACTCGCGTGCTTCAAGATCGGTTTGAAGTGTTGCCATATCCTCTTGCATTTTTTGTGCTTGTTTAAGCATCTGGTTCATATTGCCGGGGCCACCCGAATTTGGAATTCTTACTTTCATTTTATATAATCTCCTTAATTGTTTTCAAGTTGTTTAAGCCTTGCCGCAAAGCTTTGAAGCGGGTCAATACTTTCGGTTTCGGTAGTCTTTGCGTGGTAAGGTCCTAATTTATAGACTTGACCTAATACAGCTTGCGCCGCCTTGCGTATATTGTCGCGGTAAATTGGATTATTACCGTTTACAAGGGTGCGGAACTGCGAATTGTTGGTATCAATAAGCAAGCGGTCACCCTCAATATATGCCTTTGAATCTTGCAGCACACCCGCAATAATCGGGCAAGTGCCTCTAAGCACACCAAGTATTTCTCCCCACTGTGAAACGGGGTGAATACTGCCGTCATTTGCTTGCTGTGTTGGCTCGGCAATATCGGGCGTATCATCCTTGGGGGCAGGCATTTCGTCATATTCGGGAAGCGGTATTTCTTCGATTTCTTCTTCAACAGTCTGAACAGGTTTTGCAGGCTCGGTTTTTGCAACAACTACCGCTTTGTTGCTTTCAAGCTTTGCAATACGCTGTTCAAGAGATGCAAGGTCTTGTCGAATTTCGGGGTTACAAAGTCTTATAATCGCCATTTCCATCTCGCAGCGGCGGTTGCCGTTTTGCATAGCGGTGGCAGATGCTTGCAACACACCCAGTATTGCCATAATTTCTTTTATATCAAAGCTTTGGGCTTGGGTGTCGAGAGCCTTCATTTTGCTGCTTGAGCAAACTATAGGTTTGTGCTCACCCTTTACAACCTTTACAATCATAAGGTCGCGAAAATGCTGGGTGAGCTCCGCAAGCAAACGCAACATATCTACCGAAGAATTATGCAGCTCGTCAATCAGCATAAGAGCCTGCTCGGTAGAGTGCGATTTTATGAGATCGGCCATTTTTATAAGATAGTCGCCACCTGCCATTGAGCAAACGTTAGCAACGGTATCTTCGGTAATGTTACTGCTGTGCGAAGCGCAAAGGTCAAGAATTGACAGCGCATCACGCATTCCACCGTCGGCAGCCGACGCAATAAGTGTAGCGGCATCATCGGTAAGATTTAGGTTTTCTTGGCTTGCGACGTATTTAAGCCTACCTACAATGTCACTGCTGTCTATTCGGCGAAAATCAAATCTCTGGCAACGCGAAAGAATAGTAGCAGGAAGCTTGTGCACCTCGGTGGTAGCAAGTATAAACACAACGTGCTCGGGCGGTTCTTCAAGCGTTTTAAGTAGCGCGTTAAACGCAGCGCCACTTAGCATATGAACCTCGTCTATAATATACACGCGGTATTTGCAAGCGGCGGGGGAGAAATTAACCTGCTCACGCAGCTCACGAATATCGTCAACACCGTTGTTAGATGCGGCGTCCATTTCGACGATATCGGTGATTTCGTCGTTTGCTACACTGCGGCAAATTTCACACTCGCCGCAGGGGTCACCGTTTGTGGGACTTAGGCAGTTTACCGCCTTGGCTAAGATTTTTGCGCAGGTGGTTTTACCTGTGCCGCGCGTGCCTGTAAAAAGATATGCGTGCACTACTTTGCCGCAGTCAAGCTCATTTTTAAGCGTTTTGGTAATATGATCCTGACCGACAACGTCACTAAAGTTTTGAGGACGGTATTTTCTATATAACGCCTGATATGCCATAATTTTCACCCCGTTGGTTTAACTTTTACATAAAAAACCTGTATGCTTGGTCGTACGAATGAACCGATTGACTATTCGCACGGAAAAAACTGCTTAATGCTGCTCGGTTCCCCGCCTGACATGGTTCACAGCCCTCCGCCGTATAGGACCCGCCCATTCGCACGACCAAATATACAGGCTACAAGAAATTATAACTTAAATTTTTTAAAAATGCAACAGTTAAATTACATTAATTGTTGAAAAATTCATACTTAACTGTTATAATAACTTTAATTATCCGTATTATACTATATAATATAGAAATTTTGTAGTATAAGAGGGTATGTTTGTTATGACAAGATTTGAAATTGGCAATTTGTTTGACACCACTAACACTATTGCAAGCGATATTTTTGAAGGTAAGAAATACGCTTTTGAAGTGTTGCCCGAAATCAAAGATTTTATCAAAAAATTAAGCCTTACGCTTGACGCGGAAAAATTTGATGATTTAGGCGGCGGTGTGTTTGCGGCTAAAAGCGCAAGGGTTGCAAGCAGTGCGTCTATTACAGGGCCTTGCATTATAGACGAAGATGCCGAAATTCGCCACTGCGCGTTTGTTCGCGGTAATGCTATCGTGGGAAAGGGCGCCGTGGTGGGTAATTCGACCGAGCTTAAAAACGTTATATTATTTGACGGCGTTCAGGTGCCGCATTATAACTATGTGGGCGACAGCATTTTAGGCTATAAAACTCATTTGGGCGCAGGGGCAATAACATCTAATGTAAAGTCTGACAAAACAAATGTATCTATCACACTAAACGATGAAAAGTATAATACAAATCTAAAGAAATTCGGCGCGATTTTGGGCGACTGTGTAGAGGTCGGCTGTGGTACGGTGCTAAACCCCGGTACTGTGGTGGGTAAAAATACAAACATTTATCCGCTGTCAATGGTGCGAGGCTATGTGCCTGGGAATTCAATTTATAAAAATCGCGGCGAGGTAGTGGAGAAAAGTTAAAGATTATGGAAAAGTGGGACATTTTAAATGCTGACGGCACACCTACGGGTAAAACAACCCTGCGTGGCCGATGTAACTTAAAACCTGGTGAATATCACCTTGTAGTGCATATATGGGTGGTATCTTCACGCGGTGAGTTTTTAATACAGCGCAGATCGGATAACAAAAAGCTTATGCCGGGCGAATGGGCGGCGACGGGTGGCGCGGCAATATCGGGTGAAGACTCATATACCGCCGCAAACCGCGAGCTTTATGAGGAGCTTGGTATTCCCTCAAACAAGCAAACACTTAAAAAGCTTGCAAGAATAAAGCGCCGCAATTCGTTGCTTGATATCTGGTTTATAAACACTAATATTGAAAGCGGTAAATTACGACTTCAAAAAGACGAGGTTGCCGAAGCCCGTTGGGTAAGCCTCGAACAGTTTAAAGAAATGATTGAAAATGGCGAGTATCATAACTACGGTAAAGAATATTTTGATACCGTATTTCAAAAAATTGACGAACAGTTAGGGGTGACAGTATGAGCCTTAATATTAGCGGAGAAAAATGCGCTGTGTGCAAAGCGTATCTATTCGAAGAGGATGATGTTGTCTATTGCCCCGAGTGTGGCGCACCGCATCACAGAGAATGTTATAGCTCTATCGGCCGTTGCGCGTTAGAGGAATTGCACGGTACCGAAAATCAGTATAAAAAACCCGAACCCCAAAAGAAAGAGGAAATAAAAGAGGAACCACCCGTGCAAAGCAGTATTATCACTTGCGGTATGTGCGGCGAAAAATATGAAACGACAGACGATTTTTGTCCTAACTGCAACACACCAAATATTACAAAGATGGGCGGCGCCAGATTTGTAGCCTTTGATTTTTTAGGCGGTGTGCCCGCTAATACAGATTTGGGCGAGGGGGTTACAGCAAACGAGGCAAAACAATTTGTTGCAACCAACACCCACCGTTATATACCAAAATTTGCAGACTTTAAAAAAGGTAGAAAGGCTTCGTGGAACTGGCTTGCATTTTTGACGCCGTGCGGTTGGCTTTTGTCACGCAAGATGTATCTTTTAGGATGCATAGCGGGTGCTTTGCAGATTGCGTTCACAATGTTTGCGGTGCCGTTTGCCAATGCTGTAAGTGTGCTCGACACTTCTGAAATAGCCGGTTATATGGAATTTTCAAATTTAATATTAGAAAATATGTCATCGATAGGTGTTGTTGCATTTTTGAGTGCCTTTGCCGGCTCAATGCTTGAAATAGCACTTAGAGTCTTAATTGCTATATTTGGTGATCGTATATATAGAAATCGCGTTATATCAAAGGTTAATGAAATTAAGCGCGAGAGTGAAGATGTTGAGCTTGATTTTCGTAAAGCGGGTGGCGTAAGTGTTTTTGTTGGCGTTTTGGGTTATATTGCCACAACCTATTTGCCCGAGATAATAGCCTATACACTGGGGATGCTATGATGAAAAAATACACAACACTTTATT
Source organism: Acutalibacteraceae bacterium (assembly GCA_045604765.1). Lineage (GTDB taxonomy): Bacteria > Bacillota > Clostridia > Oscillospirales > Acutalibacteraceae > UBA737. The sequence continues at coordinate 38,639 of JAZUOS010000014.1, forward strand.
TTGACCTTGACAATACCTTGCTCGATTTTACTGCGGCGGAATATAAAGCCATAAGACAGCTTTTAGCGCTGCATAATTTGCCCGTAACGGACGAGATTGTATCAACATATTCGGCTATAAATCTAACCTGGTGGGAACGCTTCGAAAAGGGCGAAATCAAAAAGCAAGAGATTTTTTCGGGCCGTTTTCGCGATTTGCTTGCTCACTTTAGTTTTTGGGGCGACCCTATAAAAATGTCAGAGGATTATTTTGAGTTTTTATCTCAAGGCTCTGATATAATAGATGGCGCTGACAAGGTTTTAGAGTATCTAAAAGAGCAGGGCTACACCGTATGTATAACCACTAACGGTATGTCACGCACACAGTACCGCCGTATTGATAATTGCGCGATAAAACAATACTTTGATTACATATTTGTATCTGAAGATGCACGCCACCAAAAACCCGAAAAAGAATATTTTGAATACGCTATGGCTAATTCGCCCGAAAAGGACAAGTCTAAAATATTGGTTATAGGTGATTCAATGTCGTCAGATATTTTAGGTGGTATAAATTTCGGCGTGGATACCTGCTGGCTTAATCCAAAAGGTAAATCGGGAGAGCATAAACCAACCTACGAAATCGCAAATATTATGCAAATTTGCGACATTTTATAACAAATATGCATTGAATTTTGCATAAAATAAAAAATATTGAATATTTATTCAAAAAATGCTTGACAAATGCTAAATATGGGCATATAATGTCTGCATGCTTAAAAAATAGTCCAAAAAGGAGACAAAAAATCATGGATAAAAAAGATATTAAAAAGGTAGTGCTTGCCTACTCGGGCGGCCTTGATACATCAATCATTATTCCTTGGCTTAAAGAAAATTACAACAACTGTGAGGTTATCGCAGTATCGGGTAATGTAGGTCAAGCTGATGAGCTTGACGGCCTTGAGGAAAAGGCAATAAAGACAGGTGCTTCAAAGCTTTATGTTCTTGACCTTACCGAAGAATATGTTGACGATTACATTATTCCTTGTGTAAAAGCAGGCGCTATTTACGAGGACTATCTCTTGGGTACAAGCCACGCACGTCCTTGCATTGCAAAGGGACTTGTTGACATTGCTATCAAAGAAGGCGCTGACGCTATTTGCCACGGCTGCACAGGTAAGGGTAACGATCAGGTTCGTTTTGAGCTTACAATCAAGCACTTTGCACCCAATATGCCAATAATTGCGCCTTGGCGTGAATGGGATATTAAATCTCGTGAAGAAGAGATTGAATATGCCGAAGCACACAACATTCCTCTAAAGATAAACAGAGAAACCAACTATTCAAAAGACAAGAACCTTTGGCATCTTTCACACGAGGGTATGGATCTTGAAGATACAGGCAATGAGCCTATGTATGACAAGCCCGGTTTTCTTGAAATGGGTGTTAGTCCTGCAATGGCACCTGACGAGCCTACATACGTAACACTCGATTTTGAGCAGGGTGTGCCCGTAGCTATTGACGGCGAAAAGATGAGCGCTAAAAACATTATCTTAAAGCTCAACGAGCTTGGCGGCAAAAACGGTATTGGTATTATCGATATCGTAGAAAACCGTCTTGTTGGTATGAAGTGCCGTGGTGTATATGAAACCCCGGGCGGTACAATCCTTTACCGCGCACACGAAGCGCTTGAAAGCATTTGCCTTGACAAGATGACTTTACACGAAAAGCAAAGACTTGCCATTACATATGCAGAGCTTGTTTACAATGGTCAATGGTTTACACCACTTAGAGAAGCACTTGCAGCATTTGTTGACAAGACTCAGGAAAAGGTTACCGGTACTGTTAAGCTTAAGCTTTACAAAGGCAACATTATTAAGGCTGGTATTTGGAGTGACTATTCACTTTACAGCGAGGAAATTGCTACCTTTGGTGAAAGTGATTACGATCAAAAAGATTCAGCGGGCTTTATCAACCTTTACGGCTTGCCAATTAAGGTTCAGGCTATGGTTGACGGCAAGAAATAATAAAAGGGAAAATTCTGCCCGACTTTGCGGTCGGGCAGTTAAGTGTTTATTAAGTAAGTTATGACGAATGTATTTATTGACGGAAGTGCCGGTACAACAGGCCTTCGTATATATGACCGATTAAGCGCAAGAGATGATATTTCGCTTATAAAATTACCCGAAGAATTGCGTAAGGACGATAACGCAAGAGCACAGGCGATAAACTCGGCTGATATAGTATTTTTATGCTTGCCAGATGATGCGGCGCGTCAGGCGGTCACTTTTGTAAAGAATGATAAAACCGCTATAATTGACACATCAACAGCCCATCGCACAAACGATGATTGGGTTTACGGTTTTCCCGAGCTTACAGGCAAACGCGAGGCGATAATTAATTCAAAACGCATTGCAAACCCAGGTTGTCACGCAAGCGGTTTTATAGCTCTTGTTAAACCTCTTATTGAAGCGGGGGTATTGGATGTCGAAGCAGCACTTAGTTGCTTTTCGTTGACAGGCTATTCGGGTGGCGGTAAAAAAATGATTGCCGATTACGAATCTGCCGATAAATCGGCACTGCTTAAGGCTCCACGCCAATATGGACTTACCCAGCAACATAAGCATTTAAAAGAAATGCAGGTTATAACAGATATTGAAACGGCTCCCGCTTTTTGCCCAATAGTTGCTGACTTTTATAGCGGTATGGAAGTCACTGTAACGCTGTTTAAGCAGGACATTAAGGCAAATATTGATGATGTTAAAGCAATATACAAAAATTACTACACAGGAAAGCTTGTTCATCTTGACGATGCGGCTGACGAGGGCGGATTTTTATCTGCTGCGGCGCTTTCGGGTAAAGACGATATGCAACTTTGTGTATTTGGTAATGAGGACCGAATAATTCTTGTTGCTCGATACGATAACCTTGGTAAAGGTGCATCGGGCGCAGCAATTCAAAATATGAATATACTTATGGGCGTGGATGAAACCACAGGTCTTGTCTACTAACGGAGGAACAATGGATATTAAGTTGATAAATGGCGGTGTGTGTGCGGCGCAGGGCTTTAAGGCTTCGGGCGTACATTGCGGCATCAGAAAAAATAAAACAAAAAAAGATTTAGCACTTATTGTAAGCGATACATTGTGTAATGCTGCGGCGGTTTATACCACAAACCTTGTAAAAGGCGCGCCACTTACAGTTACAAAAAATCATATTGCAAATGGCAAGGCTCAGGCGGTTATATGCAATAGCGGCAACGCTAACACCTGCAATTCAAACGGCATAGAAATTGCTGAGCAAATGAGCGACTTGGTGGCAAAAGAGCTTTCCATTAGCGCAAATGACGTTGTTGTAGCATCAACAGGCGTTATAGGTCAACCGCTTGATATTACGCCTATTGCCGATGGTATTCCCGTTTTGGCAAGCACATTATCTTATGACGGTAGTCAAGATGCCGCAGAGGCTATAATGACTACCGATACAATAGACAAGCAAATCGCTGTGGAATTTACCATTGGCGGTAAGGTTTGTAAAATGGGTGGCATTGCAAAGGGTAGCGGTATGATTCATCCCAATATGGCAACAATGCTTGTGTTCATTACTACCGATGCGGCAATCTCGTCAGAAATGCTGCAAAAGGCACTTTCGGGCGATATTGCAAACACCTTTAATATGTTAAGCATAGACGGGGACACCTCAACTAATGATATGGTAACGGTGCTAGCAAATGGTATGGCGGGTAATGCTGAAATCACCGCCGAGGGCGAAGATTTTAATACCTTTATGAAAGCTCTTAACACAGTAACTGTAAATCTTTGCCGCGTTATTGCGGGTGACGGCGAGGGTGCTACAAAGCTGCTTGAATGTAAGGTAAGTGGAGGTAAAACGTTAGAAATTTCTAAAACCGTTGCAAAGAGCGTTATTTGTTCAAGTCTACTCAAGGCTGCTATGTTTGGTGCCGACGCCAACTGGGGCAGAGTGCTGTGTGCAATCGGTTACAGTGGCGCGGATGTAGACGTTAAAAAAATAGACGTTTCATTTATTTCAAACAAGGGTGAAATTCTTGTATGCCAAAACGGCGCAGGTGTAGATTTTAGCGAAGAAAAGGCAAAAGAAATTTTACTCGAAAAAGAAATCGTTATTGATATTAAGCTTAATGACGGTGAATTCTCGTCAACCGCGTGGGGTTGCGACCTCACTTATGATTATGTAAAAATTAATGGAGATTACAGAACCTAAGGAGAATAATATGGACAACCATTTTTCAAATGCCGAGCGTGCCGAGGTGCTTACTCAAGCGCTTCCTTATATTAAAAAGCATACGGGCAAAATTGTTGTTATAAAATATGGCGGCAACGCTATGATAAACGAGCAACTTAAACAACAGGTTATGGAAGATATTGTTCTTTTATGGCTGATTGGTGTTAAGGTTGTTCTCGTTCACGGCGGTGGTCCCGAAATTAACGAGCTTATGAATAAGCTTGGCAAAAAGGCCGAGTTTGTTGACGGTCTTCGTGTAACCGATAAGGAAACGGTTGATATTGTTCAAATGGTGCTTGCAGGCAAGGTTAATAAAACACTTGTAAACCTTCTCGAAATGAAGGGCGGCAAGGCTATGGGTATTTCGGGTATGGACGGTCGATTAATTGAGTCCGAAATCAAGGACGAAAGACTGGGTTACGTTGGCAAAATTACCAAGGTACATATCACTCCCGTGCTCGATTTGTTAGAAAAAGGTTATATTCCTGTTATTTCAACCATTGGTTGCGACAAACAGGGTAATGCCTATAATATTAACGGTGATACTGCGGCCGCCTTTGTTGCAGGGGCTTTGGGTGCACAGCGTCTTATAATGATGACCGATATTGACGGCATTTTGCGTGATAAGGATGACCCAAGCACAATTATTCCCCACCTTACAATCGAAGAAATCGAGCAGCTCAAAGGCGAGGGCATAATTTCGGGCGGTATGATACCAAAGGTTGATTGCTGTATCGAGGCAATTCACAAGGGCGTTAAAAACGTTGTTATTATGGACGGTAGAGTGCCTCATTCCATTTTGATGGAGCTGCTGACAGATGAAGGCGCCGGTACAATGGTGAGTGAGAAATGATTGATATAATTTCTACAGATAAACAATACGTTGCAAATACATATAACCGTTTTCCTATTGAGCTTGTAAACGGTAAGGGCTCAAAGGTTTATGATAAAGACGGTAAAGAATATATTGATATGGGCTCGGGCATTGGTGTTACTGCATTTGGTATAGCCGACACTGAATGGGCAAATGCCGTAAGTGAGCAAGCCGCTAAATTACAGCATATGTCAAACCTTTATTACACACAGCCTTGTGCTTTGCTTGCAAAAGCACTTTGCGAAAAGACAGGTCTTAAAAAAGTGTTCTTTTCAAATTCCGGTGCCGAGGCTAACGAGTGTGCTATAAAGGTTGCGCGTAAATGGGCGGCCGAAAACAAGGGTGAAGACTGCTATACAATAGTAACGCTTCAAAATAGTTTTCACGGCAGAACACTTACAACACTTGCGGCTACGGGACAAGACCATTTTCACAAGCTTTTTAAACCGCTGACTTCAGGGTTTATTCACACACCCGCAAACGATATTGAAGCGCTAAAAAATACGGTAAACGATAACAACGTTGCCGCTGTTATGTTTGAGTGTGTTCAGGGTGAGGGTGGCGTAATAGCGCTTGAACCCGAATTTGTAAAGGCTATAGCTGAACTTTCAAAGGAAAAGAATTTCCTTATTATTGTTGATGAGGTTCAAACAGGTAACGGCAGAACAGGTAAGTTTTACGGTTATATGAATTATGGCATAACCCCCGACGTTGTAACTACCGCTAAAGGTCTTGGCGGCGGTTTGCCAATTGGCGCCGCAATTTTGGGTGATAGGGTAGAAAACGTTTTGGGCTTTGCTGATCACGGCTCAACCTATGGCGGTAACCCTGTATGTGCCGCAGGTGCGTTAAACGTTATAAATCGTATTGATGACACACTTCTTGCCGAGGTTTCAAAAAAGAGTGAATATATTTTTGAAACACTTAAAAATGCCGATGGTATTGAGAGCGTCAGCGGTATGGGACTAATGATTGGTATCAAAACAACAAAGCCCGCCGCAGAGGTAGTAAAGGTCGCTATGGAACGCGGTGTACTGTGTCTTACTGCAAAAGATAAGGTGCGACTGCTTCCTGCACTAAATATACCGTTTGATGAACTTAAATGGGCGATAGATATTATTAAAGAGGTTGCAAAATAATGGATTTAAAGGGAAAAAGTTTTTTAAAGCTGCTTGATTTTACAAGTGAAGAAATAAACGGTCTTTTAGACCTTGCCGCAGATTTAAAAGAAAAAAAGAAATGCGGTACACCACACAAGTATTATGAGGGCAAAAACATTGCACTCATTTTCGAAAAAACCAGCACACGTACCCGTTGTGCTTTTGAGGTAGCGGCGGCTGACCTTGGTATGCACCCAACCTACCTTGACCCCACAGGCTCACAAATAGGCAAAAAAGAAAGCATTGTCGACACAGCAAGAGTTTTGGGCCGTATGTATGACGGTATTGAATACCGCGGATTTGGTCAAGAAATTGTTGAGGAACTAGCCAAGTACGCAGGTGTTCCTGTTTGGAACGGACTTACAAACGAATTCCACCCAACACAAATTTTAGCCGACTTTTTAACCATTCGTGAACATTTCGGAGATTTAAAGGGTAAAAAGCTTGTTTATATGGGTGACGCTCGTTACAATATGGGTAATTCTTTAATGGTTGGCTGTGCAAAAATGGGTATGCATTTTGTGGCTTGCACCAACAAAAAGTATTTTCCCGAAAGCGAGCTTGTAAACAAGTGCCTTGAAATCGCAAAGACAACGGGCGCTATTATAGAATTTAGCGAAAGCACCGATGCTGTAAAGGGTGCCGATGTGATTTACACTGATGTTTGGGTATCCATGGGCGAGCCCGACAGCGTTTGGGAAGAGCGAATTCACGACCTTATGCCTTATCAGGTTAATAAAGCACTTATGGAAAAAGCAGGCAAGCAATGTCGCTTTATGCACTGTTTGCCCGCATTCCACAACCTTGATACTACAATAGGCAAACAAATCTATGAAAAATTTGGCATAGATTGTATGGAGGTTACTGAAGAGGTATTTGAGTCAGAGCAGTCAATAGTGTTTGACGAAGCCGAAAACAGAATGCATACAATTAAAGCTGTTATTGCCGCTACGATAGTTTGAATAAAATCGCCCACAGCGCGTTTTTCGCTCGGGGCGGTATTGAGCATACAGCACCGCTCACTTCAAAACTGCACTGTGAACGATTTTCTTTCAAACTGAATTTTATTAGTAAACAACCTGTATTTATTTAAAATACGGGTTGTTTTTTTGTGCACTTAAATGTATAATAAACTAAAAATAAATTATAACGAGGTGCGTTATGAGAAGAAGACAGGTACATCTTGATTTCCATACATCCGAACATATTGATGGCATAGGCAGTAAATTCTCTAAAGAGAATTTTAAAGCTATGCTTAAAAAAGGTCACGTTGACTCTATAACGGTATTTTCAAAATGCCATCACGGTTGGTCTTATCATCCTACAAAGGTTAATAAAATGCATCCGCATCTTAATTTTGACCTACTTGGCGCGCAGATAGAAGCGGCACACGAAATTGGTGTTAAAACACCGGTTTATATTTCGGCAGGCTTTGACGACAAGGCTTCAAAAGAGCATCCCGAATGGTTAAATTACAGACTTGATGAATACCAAAACGGCATCAATATGGAATACGTTGGCTATCATCTTTTGTGCCTTAATACTCCATATCTTGATGAGCTTTTGGCCGAAATAAAAGAGGTTTGCGAAAATTATGATGCTGACGGTATTTTTCTTGATATAGTTCACGTTGACCCCTGCTATTGCGAAACCTGCCGCGCCGAGATGGCAAAACGCGGTTTGGACGTAAACAACCCCGACGACGTAAAAATTCTTGCAGAAGAAACCTATGCAAACTACGTTCGTCGCGTTCGCGAGACTATTGACTCGGTAAAACCGGGACTGCCTGTGTTCCACAACGGCGGACACATTCGTCACGGCAGATATGACCTGGCGCACGCTAACACCCACCTTGAGCTTGAAAGTCTGCCAACAGGCGGTTGGGGCTATGACCATTTTCCAATGTCGGCGGCTTATGCCCGCACAATAGGTATGGAATACCTTGGTATGACGGGTAAGTTCCACAAAGCGTGGGGCGAATTTGGCGGCTACAAGCATCCGAACGCACTGCGTTATGAGGCGGCTTTGGCTGCGGCTAACGGTGCTTGTAGCTCGGTTGGTGACCAACTTCATCCAACAGGTCTTATGGACAACGCTACATACACACTTATCGGCGAGGCTTTCAAAACTGTTGAAGATCGTGAGCCTTGGCTTGACGGCTATAAAAACGTTAAGGGCGATATTGCCGTTTTCTCGAGTGAAGCATGGCAAAACTATAATGGTATTGCCCTTCCGCATTGGCACTCGCTTAATTGGAATGCCGGTTGCACCCGCATATTGCTTGAAAGCAATTATCTTTTTGATTTTGTTGATGATAAAACCGATATTTCGGGCTATAAGCTACTCATTTTGCCCGACATTTGCACGTTAGACGATAAGCTTGCTAAAAAGATAAACGATTATATTGCTGCAGGCGGCAAGGTGCTTGCAAGCTATGAATCGGGACTAAATCAAGAAAAGACCGATTTTGCGGTAGACTTTGGTTGTAAGTTTGAAAGCATTAGCGAATACAAGCCAACCTATATAAAACCCGACAATGACATTGACTGCTTACCTTCGGCATCATATCTTATTTATGAGGATGCTATGAAGGTTAGTGCTACCAGTGGCAAAGCTACCGCTATGATAGATAAGCCTTACTTTAACCGCACACTCGAGCATTTTTGCTCACATTTGCATACACCAAACAGCAGTGAAAGATACGGTGACGCGGTAGTTATGACCGCAAACACCGCTTATTTTGCCCATAAGGTATTTTTAGAGTACTTTAAGCACGGTAGCATCTATACAAAAGAAATCGTTCGCGCGGCAATTGAAGCGCTTATTGGCGACGCTAAAACCGTTAAGACCAACCTACCCGCGCAGGGCGTTATTACGGTTACCGAAAGCGGTGACAGTAAGATTGTCCACACACTTTATGCTTCCCCTGTGCTTCGTGGTGAAAAGACACAGATTATTGAGGATTTAATTCCAATTTATGATACAACCGTTTCGCTTAAGTCGGACAAAAAACCGCGTTCTGTAAAGCTTGTGCCCGAAAACAAAAAGCTTAAATTCAAGTATAAAGACGGCAAGGTAGAATTTACCATACCAAAATTTGAATGCTGGCAGATGACAGAGATAAAATATTAAATAAAAAAGGCTCCCTTTGACGAGGGAGCTGTCATTTTTTTAAAAATGACTGAGGGAGAGAGCCCTTTACAGCCAAATCTATATATTCACATACACCGTAAAAATTGCGGTCAATATCTAAATTACAAATTCTTAAAACCTTTAAATTTAAACTTTCCAATTCTTTTGTTCTTATTCCATCTTTTAAAGTTTGTTTGTCGTTGTAATGTCCACCACCGTCAAGCTCGATAACAAGTTTTGCTTTGGCACAATAAAAATCAGCGATATAATTTCCAATTGCTTTTTGTCGCTGAAATCTTATTGGATAATTGCGTAAAAACTCATACCATAGTTTACGTTCCCATGGCGTCATATTTTTGCGTAATGTTTTTGCAATAGGAATGTTATTTTTGTTGTATTCTATCATTTGGTTATATCTCTCCCTCCGCCTCGTTCCTCGGCACCTCCCTCGTCAGAGGGAGGCTATGAGTATATCATCAAGACTAATTTAGCATAAAAAGATACATATTGCAATGCATAATTAAAGGCTTGGAGTCATTTAACCTGAAGTGATATAGTGATGGTAGACACAAAAAAGTGTCTGCCATCACTTTTTTATGTTAAAATAAAGAAAAGGAGTTGAAAAAATGGGAAGACCAAAAGGTGGAACAAATATAAATCATA
>JAZUOS010000015.1:0-27110 GCA_045604765.1 Acutalibacteraceae bacterium
TGCACGAATACAAGCGTCAGCATATGAATGCGCTTCATATCATTACCGATTATCTATATCTTAAAAATAATCCAAACGCACCGTTCACACCAAAGACATATATTTTTGGTGCAAAAGCAGCGCCCGGTTATTTGTTTGCAAAAGAGATAATTCAAATGATTTTTAAGCTTTCGGGAATTATCAATAATGACCGCGCTGTAAACGACAAATTAAAGGTTTTATTCCTCGAAGATTACCGTGTAACCTTAGCCGAGCTTATGATACCTGCAGCTGAAATAAGTGAGCAGATTTCGCTTGCTTCTACCGAGGCGTCAGGCACGGGCAATATGAAATTTATGATGAACGGCGCTGTAACCTTGGGTACCGAAGATGGCGCCAATGTTGAAATTCATTCGGCTGTTGGTGACGATAATATCATTATATTTGGCTTGCAGACACCCGAGGTGTTAAAAATTCAAAAAACGGGTTATAACCCAATGCAATATTACAATAATAATGCCGATTTGCGTAATGCGCTCGACTTTATAGGTCGTGGTATTGACGGCAAGCAGTTTGACAGCATTTATAACACACTTAAAAATGTTGACACCTATATGGCGCTTGCCGACTATGCTGACTATTGCGAAGCACACAAAAAGGCTATGGCGCTTTATAATCAGCCAGATGTGTGGAACAAGATGTCGCTTACAAACATCGCTGCCTCAGGTATTTTTGCAGCCGACCGTTCAATTAACGATTACGCAAAGAATATTTGGAATTTAGATAAGGTTAAGTAATATGAATTACTATCCCTACGATTCGCGAAACAGTCTATACCGTTCACGTTTAGGAGCCGTACCCGCTGGTGAAAGCCTGCGGTTACGGCTATTGCTGCATAAAGACGCGTGTGTTTATGATGCATTTTTGCGTGTTATGAATGACAGTGATAACTCGCTTTGTAAAATTAAAATGCAGTCTACAAATGAGTGGCTTGGTGACTATCAGTTTTTTGATTGCAAAATCAATACCTCCGAAGGCCTTTATTGGTATGATTTTTGTTACACCAGCGCGTACGGTGAGTTTTTTGTAGTTAAAAGTGAAAACAGTTTGGGTATAGTATCACAAACGCAGGGTGAGCGTTTTCAGCTTACGGTTTATGATAAAGAATTTACTACTCCCGATTGGTTAAAGGGTGGTCTTATTTATCAGATTTTTCCCGATAGATTTTATAATTCGGGTGCGCTTAAAAAAGATGTTCCCAACGACCGTTTTCTATGCAAGGATTGGTCAAAAATTCCTGAGCACCGCCAAAATAACGGACCGTGCTCTTTGGGTAATGACTATTACGGCGGCGACCTTGCGGGTATATGTCAAAAGCTGCCATATCTTAAGGATTTGGGTGTTACTTGCATATATTTAAATCCTATTTTTGAGGCGCACTCACACCATCGCTATAACACCGCAAACTACGAAAAAATTGATATACTTTTGGGCTGCGAGGATGATCTTAAAAATCTTTGCGAGAACGCTCAAAAATGCGGCATAAAAATAATTCTTGACGGTGTGTTTTCGCACACGGGTGATGACAGCATTTATTTTAACCGCACAGGCCGTTACGGTGAATGTGGTGCCTATCGCGATTATAATTCGCCATATCGTCAGTGGTTCAAGTTTTATGACTATCCAAACGGGTATGATGCTTGGTGGGGAATTAAAACATTGCCCGAAACCAATGAGGACAATGATAACTATACCGATTATATCACAGGTGAGAACGGTATTTTGCGCAAGTATTTAAGGTTGGGAATTGGTGGCTGGCGACTTGATGTTGCCGACGAGCTACCCGATAAGTTTTTAGATAAATTGCGCGCGGCTGTAAAAAATGAAAACCCCAACGCCTATATTTTAGGCGAGGTTTGGGAGGATGCCAGCAACAAGATAAGCTATGGCGCGCGACGTAAGTTTTTACGTGGCAGTCAGCTTGACAGCGTTATGAACTACCCATTTGCCAATGCAATACTTTCATTTGTTAAAAATGGTGGGGGAAATGCACTTAGTGAAACTGTTCATACGGTACTCGAAAACTACCCCAAATGCTCGGTAGATACGCTTATGAATCACCTTGGCACCCACGACACCGCCCGAGTGCTCACGATGCTTGGTAAAAACGATAGCTTCATTGGCAATCGCGATTGGCAAGCGGCGCAAAGACTTACTGACGAGGAATATTTACAGGGTATAAAGCGGCTTAAGACAGCGGCTGTTATTCAGTATACACTACCCGGTGTGCCGTCGATTTTTTACGGTGATGAGGCTGGTGTGCAGGGTTATGGCGACCCGTTTTGCCGTGCGACTTACCCGTGGGGTAGTGAAAACTGTGAGCTTTTACAGTTTTATAAAGATTTAGGCAAAATTCGTAAAAATTGTGAGGCATTTATCGATGGTGATTTTTATACCGTTTTTGCCGACCAAAATGCAATAGCATTTACTCGTGAAAATGAAAATGGTAGTGCATTTATTGCAGTAAACCGCGGTAATAATCCTATAAGTATAAATGTTCCAAAAAAATTTGAAAATTGCAAAAATATGTTTGGAAGATCAGTAATCAATAACGCAATTATATTAGGCGAACATGAGTATTGCATAATATATAAATAAAAAATTATTGTTTTATTCACAAATTAATGTTATAATGCTCTTGTAATTTGATTATTTGGAGGATGAATATGGCTAAAATTATTATATCAAGCGATAGTACCTGTGATTTAAGCGCAGAGCTTAAAGAAAGATATGGCATAAAAATTATACCTCTTGGTATTACCTTGGGCACCGAGGTTTACCGCGACGGTATTGACATTAACCCCGACGACATTTATGCCCACCACGCAAAAACTGGCGAGTTGCCCAAAACAACCGCATCTAATGTTGGTGAGTGTATCGATTATTTTACCGACCTTACCAAAGACGGCGACGCTGTAATTCACTTTACAATCAGTTCCACAATGTCGTCTACCTACAGCAACGCTTGTCTTGCTGCCGAGGATTTTGAAAATGTTTATGTAATAGACTCTAAAAACCTTTCAACCGGTGGCGGATTGCTTGTTATTGCTGCAGCCGAAATGGCAAACAGCGGTATGGAAGCACCCGCTATTGTTGAGGAGCTCGAAAAGTTAGCGCCTTGCGTTGACGCATCTTTTGTTATAGACAGTCTTGAATATTTGCATAAAGGCGGTAGATGCTCGGCTCTTGCAATGCTTGGCGCAAATCTTTTAAAGCTTAAGCCCTGCATTGAGGTTAAAAACGGCGTTATGGGCGTTGGTAAAAAATACCGCGGTGTTTATGGTAGAGTTCTTACTGAGTATGTAAGCGAGCGCTTGCAAAACCCCGATGATATTGACACAAGCCGCGTATTTGTAACCCATGCAGGATGTGACCCCGAAATTGTTGAGTCCGTTTTACAGCAGGTTAAAGACACAGGCTTGTTTAAAGAGGTGTTATTGACCAGAGCCGGCTGTACAGTATCTTCTCACTGCGGCGCAAATACATTGGGTGTACTGTTTATCCGCAAGTCACCAATCGAATAATTCGGCATACAATAAAGCAGGGGCGAAAAAAGGATATCCTGCTTTTCGGCGGTAGTAGTTTACTATCTTTAAAATTACCGATTATGCCCCTTTAATATATGAAAACTCCCCGACAACAGTTGGGGAGTTTTTGTATAAGTAATAGGTAAGAGGTAATAGTGAAAAAGTAATGTGCTCGACTTCCGCGAACGGATGTAAACACGAAATTATCGTTTTTCGATAACAAAATTATTGACAAACGATAATTTTTGTGTTATATTGCAGTTAGAAAATGGTTTTGGAGGTAATTTTTATGTGGAATAGAAAACGTTCGGTAACATTGTCAATAGTGGTATGCTTTATCTTCGTAGGCATACTTACGGCGGCGTTGTTTTTTGGCCCTTGGTTTGTAAAGTTTTGGTTTACCGTTTATCGCGGCTGGTTAGAAAACGGGGCGGCTATTCAAGATATGAGCACACTTTTTATTTCTTGTTTTTACCCTTGTGCAATATTTGCTTATATAACGCTTTATAGTCTTTTGAAATTACTTTTTAATATTAAAAAGGACAAAATTTTTATAAGTGCAAATGTTAAATATCTTCGAGTTATTTCTTGGTGTTGCTTTGTTGTGGCGCTGATAACTTTGGTTGCTGGCATATTTTATGTTCCGTTTTTATTGGTTGCGGTTGCTGCAGCATTTGTTGGTCTTATGCTTCGCATAGTTAAAAATGTAATGCAAAACGCAGTAGCTATAAGCGAAGAAAACGAACTTACAATATAAGCGGGGTATAAATATGATTGAAATTGATTTAGACATAATGCTTGCAATGCGCAAAATGACCTCGCTTGAGCTGTCTGAAAAAATAGGTATTACGCAAGCCAATCTTTCTATACTAAAAACCGGTAAGGCAAAGGCCATCCGCTTTTCAACGCTTGATGCTATTTGTAAAGAGCTTGACTGTCAGCCGGGGGATATAATCAAATATTCAAAGGAGGATTAATCTGATGGATAATATTGAAAATAACATTATAAATGAGCAAACCAAAGAGCAAAACGGCGAGATAAATTATAACTGTTCTGATATGCCAATATCAAAACCGCTTTTTGAACTTAAACAGAGTGATACCGCGTTTGCCGCGTGCGCATTGGTTGCAAGTGTTTTTACGGCAATATTCGGCATATTTGGCGGCTTTTCGCTTGGGTATTTGCTGTCTGTCTGCTTTATGATTATGATTTTTATCATTTATTTTATAAAGGGCGGCAAGGTGGGTCTTTTGCCTGCTATATGCGGATTATTAAGTCTTGCAAATGGTGCCGTGTTTATATGCACCACTAACGGCAGTGTACGTTTTTTTGGCGTGATTATAAGCTTTTTGTTATCTCTTGTCTTCTTTGATGGCATTATAAACGGTAATCAAGACGGTAATCGTAAGACGGCTGGCGTAATTTTTTCAGCCGCATCAACAATGGGCAATATAGGTGTTTCTTTAAAATCACTGTTTTCAACCAATAAGGGCGATAAAAAGGTGATAGGCAAGGTAATTCTGGGTCTTGTTTGCGCAATCCCCGTGCTAATAGTTGTGGTGCCGCTGCTTATCTCTTCAGACGATGCCTTTCGCGGTATGATGAGCAATATTTTCAGCGGTTCGGGTAATGCTTTTGTGACCGTTTTAAAGGCAGCATTTGGAGTTGGAATTTCAATATTTGTTATTTCATACGGCTTTTCGCTTAAATTTGGCCGAATCTCACAAACAAAAGAGTCAAGCTTTAGGGGAATAGAAAGTATATATATAATTTCATTTTTATCGGCAATTGCTGTTTGCTATCTGCTTTATCTGTTTTCACAACTTGCATATTTCTTTAGCGCATTCAAGGGCTTTTTGCCCAATGATGAAATCACATACGCCGAGTATGCGCGCAAGGGCTTTTTTGAAATGTGTGTGATAGCCGTTATAAATTTAGGTATTGTGTTTTTAAGTATGTTGCTTTCACGAAAACAAAACGGCAAGGTTTGTGCAGGACTGAAGGCAATAACAACCTTTATAGCCTTGTTTACACTAATAATTATTGCAACTGCAATCTCAAAAATGGTGCTTTATATAGGCGAATACGGTATGACGGTGCTGCGTGTTACTACAAGCGCGTTTATGCTGTTTTTAAGCGTGGTATTTATTGCGGCTATTTTAAGAATATATATCAATAAAATCAACATTGTAAAAACGGCGCTGATTGCCGCAGGTATAGTTGTGTTGGTGCTTGGCACCGCCAATGTAAACTCCGTTTGCGCGCGTTACAATTATGAGGCGTATAAGTCGCACAAACTTGATTCAATTGATATAGAGGCACTATATGATTTGGGTGACGAGGGCATACCCTATATAGTAAAGCTTGCTTGTAGCAAGGACAAAGATGTAGCACAAGAGGCACAAAGGTATCTCGCGGAGGCTTATTTGTATGATTATTTTGACGATATGGAAACAGCCACAAAATTTAGTGTAGATGATTTAAAGAAAAATCAAAAGCACAAAGGATTTTCATATTTTAGCATACCAAAGTCTACAGCTTATGATGAACTTTATGAATTAATAGAAAACAACCCGCAGTTCAGCACTTGGTGTCAGGATTATATCCGCGACAGTGTATATGACGATTGGTTTTAATAAATTGTCAAAAGGCAGGAATGAACCTGCCTTTTACGATTTTATTTTTTTAAGTGCGTATTTTTCAAGTCTTGATACCTGCGCTTGTGAAATTCCAATTTCTTCCGATACCTCCATCTGTGTTTTGCCCTGCATGAAGCGTAGGCTCAGTATCTTTTTTTCGCGGTCACTAAGTTCTTTTATAGCCTCTTTTATGCATATCTCTTGGAGCCAGTTTCGGTCGTCGTTTTTATCACCCACCTGATCAAGCACATATATAGTATCACCACCGTCTGAAAATACTGGCTCGTAAAGAGAAACGGGGTCTACAATGCTTTCGAGTGCAATTACAACATCCTCGCGCGGCAAACCTAATTCCTCGGCAATTTCGCTCACAGTTGGTTCTTTTTGATTTTTGTTTATAAGTTTTTCTTTTACTTGCATAGCGCGGTAGGCGGTGTCCTTTATAGAACGGCTCACGCGTATAGAATTGTTATCTCGCAGATAGCGTCTGATTTCGCCGATAATCATCGGGACCGCGTAGGTCGAAAATTTTACATTTTGGGTTATATCAAAATTGTCGATTGATTTTATAAGAGCTATGCAGCCCACCTGAAACAAATCGTCGGGGTTTTCACCGCGGCCCGAAAAGCGTTGCACGACGCTAAGCACCAATCGCAAATTGCCGTTTATCAGCTCGTCACGGGCAACTTTGTTGCCGTTTTTTACATCTTTGAGTAATCGTTCTTTGTCTTTTTCCTTCATCACGGGCAGTTTTGAGGTGTCTACCCCGCAAATTACAACCTTGTTGCCATACATAAATCAGCGCCCCTTTTTTGTTTTGTTTTACAAAGACAGTATTGCCGCGTGAGTGCCTCAAAAAACTAAAAATATTTTTTTCTTTTCGACAAAAAAGGCTTGCATTTTTATATTTGTTAATATTTGAAAAAAATGCTTGATTTTTTTAAATAGTTGTGATAATATAGTGTGTACTGTGAGTAATTATGAGGAGGTGTCACGATGCCGAATATTAAATCTGCTAAAAAGCGCGTACTTGTAAGCGCAGCTAACGCTGAAAGAAACAAGGCTACACGTTCTGCTCTTAAGACTTCTATCAAAAAGGCTAACGCTGCTATTGATGCAAAGGCTCCTGAAGCTGCTGAAGCTGTAAAGGTTGCTGTATCTAAAATTGATCAGGCTGCCGGTAAGGGTATTCTTCACAAGAACAATGCTGCAAGAAAGAAATCAGCGCTTGTTTCAAAGCTTAATGCTAACGCATAATCAAAACTATATTATTTTTTGCAAAGAATAATATTGCGCCGATAGTTATTGCTATCGGCGCGATTTTTTTGTATAATATAATTGAAAGTAGGTGAGGGTATGAGTGAAAATGTAAAGCTTCGCGAGCTAAAGGCAAAGGCTAACCGCCTGCCTCTTACTCCCGGTGTATATATAATGAAAGATAAAAACGGCGTTATTATATATATAGGCAAGGCAAAGTCACTTAAAAACCGTGTAACGCAGTATTTTGGCGCGGGCAGCGGGCACAGCGACAAGGTGCGAAAAATGGTAAGCTTGGTAGATGATTTCGAATATGTTCTTTGCGACAGCGAGTTTGAGGCGCTCATACTTGAAAACTCACTTATCAAGCAAAATCAGCCTAAATATAATATTCTGCTTAAGGTCGATAAGGGCTATCACTATATAAAAATTACGGGCGATAAATGGCGCAAAATTACCACAAGTATGCAGCTTGATGATAAGTCGGCCGAATATATAGGTCCGTATTATTCGTCAGCCGTTGTCAAAGACACTGTAGCCGAGGTGCGTAAAATATTTAAACTGCCCGACTGCAACCGCAGCTTTGATAAATATTCAAAACCGTGCCTTAATTTTCATATAGGTCTTTGTGACGCGCCGTGTCGCGCTAATATTTCTGTCGAACAATATAACGAAACCATTGATTCCGCGATTTCGTTTATAAATCACGGCGGCGACGATATTGTAAAAATATTAGAGCAAAATATGCTTTGTGCGGCAGAAAAGCTTGATTTTGAATATGCCGCAAAGCTTCGCGACCGTATAAACGCAATAAAGAAGTTAAACGACAGCCAAAAGGTTGTAATGTGCACCTACAAAAATCAGGATATTTTTGCGTCGGCGGCGCTTGGTGACGTGGCTTGTATAGCAGTTTTGATTTTCAGAAACAGCAAGCTCACCGACAAAAAGCATTTTATAATCGATACTTTTACCGATAAAAACGACCTTTACAGTCAGTTTTTAACTCAGTATTATGATGGGGGAGAAATTCCACCACGCATACTTATTGATAGTGAAATCGAATCTAAAGAATTGCTTGAACAATGGTTTTGTGAAAGGTCGGGCAAAAAGGTTGAAATACTTTTGCCACAACGCGGGGAACAAAAGGACCTTGTTAATATGTGTCGCAACAATGCTGCCGATAATTTAGCACAAAAGACCGAGCTTTTAGGCCGCGAAATGTCGGCGCTTAATGAGCTTGCACGACTTTTGGGATTGCCGGCAGCACCGCGCGTTATAGAGGCCTATGATATTTCTAACACCGCAGGCGACGAGAACGTTGCCGGTATGGTTGTGTTTCGCGATGGCAAGCCATATAAGCCGCATTACCGTATGTTCAAGATAAAAAGCTTTGCAGGTCAAGACGATTATCGTTCTATGGCCGAGGTGCTTGACCGACGCTTTACCGAGTATGGAAGCCAAGAAAACGAGGGTTTTTCTACATTGCCCGACCTAATATTGCTTGACGGCGGTAAAGGACAAATTTCGGCGGTAGAGCAAATACTTAAAAAGCATAATATCAACGTGCCGCTTTTTGGTATGGTAAAGGACTCAAAGCACCGAACACGCGCTATAGCCACAAATGGCGGAGATATTTCTATAAAGGCAAACGAATCGGCATACCGACTTGTGACCGCTATCCAAGATGAAGTTCACCGCTTTGCAATAGGCTATCATAAAAAGCGCAGAAGCAAAAAAATGTTAAGCTCGGAGCTTTTAACTATTGAAGGTATCGGAGAAGCCAAAGCCAAGGCATTGCTAAAGCATTTTAAAACGATGAAGGCCATAAGAGAGGCAAGTGTAGATGAGTTGTCGGTGGTTGCTGGCATAAATCGCTCTTTGGCGGAAAAAATATACAGTGAATTTAACAATTAGGTGATATTATGAAAATAGCATTTTTTGATACAAAGCCTTATGACAAGCAGTCGTTTGAGCAATACGCAGATGACCAATTGAAATTTAAGTTTTTTGAAACAAAATTAAATATCGACACCGCCGAGCTTGCTCGCGGTTGTGACGTAGTGTGCATATTTGTAAATGATACTGCCGATGCCGCAGTAATTGATAAGCTATATGATTTGGGTGTAAAGGTGTTAGCACTTCGTTGCGCGGGCTACAACAATGTAGACGTAAAGCACGCTTATGGCAAAATCCACGTGGTACACGTGCCTGCCTATTCGCCTTATGCGGTGGCAGAGCATACTATGGCGTTGTTGCTTACCTCAATCCGCCGTATACACAAGGCATATATTCGCACAAAGGATTTCAATTTTAGTCTTTCGGGTCTTACGGGCTTTGACCTTTATGGTAAAACGGTGGGTGTAATAGGTACGGGTAAAATTGGCCGCGTGTTTATAGATATTTGCCGCGGCTTTGGTATGAAGGTATTGGCTTACGATAAATTTCCCGCAAAAGAAGCGCCTTGCGAGTACGTAGAGCTTAACCGTCTTTTTGCCGAAAGTGATATTATATCTATGCACTGTCCGTTAACGGCTGAAACACATCATATTATAAATGAAAAATCTATTAGTAAAATGAAAAAAGGTGTGGTTATTCTTAACACCTCGCGTGGTGCACTAATTGATGCCGACGCTTTACTTGAGGGCATAAAGTCGCGCAAAATAGGTGCCGCCTGCCTTGACGTATATGAAGAAGAATCTGACATTTTCTTTGAGGACTTTTCGGGACATATTGTAGATGACGATACCCTGGCGCGTCTTATTTCGATGCCTAATGTTATCGTAACCTCGCATCAAGCATTTTTAACCGAAGAGGCGCTTGGCAACATAGCCGAAACTACAATTAACAATGTAAAAGAAATATTAGGAAACGGTTGTAGCCAAAACGAGCTTTGCTATCACTGTGGCAATACCGCTAACTGTAAAGCGCAGCGACTTTGTAAGTGCTTTTAAAAACATTTTGAGGTGTGTAAAAAGCCTTTGAAACGAAAAAGTGTTGACAATATATATATATATATATAATTTAGACATCAAAGTAGAGGAGTGCACTTTATGAAAAAATTTTTGTGTCTTATAATCTCGGTTTCACTTTTATTGTGCCTTTGCGCCTGTGGTAGTGATTCTAATGATGATAACGAATCTACCGTTATAGAGGTTATTGTTGAAGACGATGAAGTAGTTTATGAGGAAAATGAAGATACAAGCTCTAACGAGTCTCTTCCCGGTGATGATGACAAAACGTCAGAGCCTACAACCTCTACTGTCGTGAGTGAACCTGATGATAGCAAGCCCGAGGACACATCCTCGCAGGAGCCCACGGTTGAGGAGAGTGTTTATTATTTAAAAGATATGAAAACACTGGAAAAAATAAAGTTAAACGGTCGATGTGAAAAAACCGCTAACGGCGTTAGCCTTAATATGTCAGGTAGTGCTATCGAATTTAACACCGACAGCAGTTCGGTTTTAATAGAAATTAACGCCGACATTGGTGTTTATTATTCGATTATGGTTGACGGAAAAATTACCCAAGAGCACAAGGTGATTGAGGTAGCGGGCATCGATTATCTTGCGGTAGCGCGTGGACTTTCAAGCGGTACGCATAATATAAAAATAATTCGTGAATCCGAATCTCGCGCAGGACGTGGCTTTAGCGTGGCGAACATTCAGCTTGACGAGGGCACAAAGCTATTAGAGCGAGATGCCGATAAAGTTTTAATCGAGTTTTTGGGCGATTCGCTGACAAGTGGCTACGGTAACCTCATTAAAAACGGTGTTGCAAATGCGAGTGACCTTAAAAACCAAAGCGCAACAAAGGCGTATCCGTACCTGGTGTCAAGTAAGCTGGGATTAGATTATAGAATTGTTTCTATGAGTGGTATCGCTCTTGGTAAACGCGAGGATTATCCAACTTTCCCCGAGTTTTACGGACTCGAAAATTACCACGCCGATAAAACCAAAAAATACTCATCATCCAATCCCGCTGATGTAGATATTGTAGTGGTAAACCTTGGCACAAATGATGATAGCGCCAAGCTTTATAACAGCAAGGATGCGGCAAGTGTTGCTGATTACGGTAAGCGTTATGCCAATCTTATAACTGACATTGGCTATAGTAAAGATGCAAAGATTGTGTTTGTGTCGGGTGTTTGTTGGTGCCACACACAAACCCCTGCCTATAACGAGGCAATAAAAGAACTTAAATCACGCGGTTATAACAGTGTTTACACCATTGATATTCGTTCACTTCAATCAGGTGGTGGCGGACATCCGTCGGGCGAGGAGCACATAGAGGTTGCGGACACGCTCATAAAATTCTTTAAAGATAATAATATAGTATAAAACAAAACTCCGTGCATATTATGCACGGAGTTTTGCATATTTATTCAAAAGACTTGACAAGTCATATACTTATATATATAATATGTAAATACTTGAAATAAAAGAGGTTTATAAAAAATGGCAAAAATGTGGACAGGTGTTACCGACGGTGTTACAGACAGTATAGCCGATGATTTTAATTCTTCTATACATTTTGATAAAAGAATGTATGCACACGATATAAAGGGCAGCATGGCTCATGCTATGATGCTGTCTTTGTGTGGTATTATTGCCGAGGACGAGGCAGACACCATTATTAATGGGCTTGAGGGTATACTTGCCGACCTCGAAAGCGGCAAATTACAGTTTGATATGACTGCCGAAGATATACATATGTTTGTAGAGCAAGAGCTTACAGCGCGTATAGGTGACGTTGGTAAAAAGTTACACACAGCTCGCAGTCGTAACGACCAAGTAGCGCTTGATATTAGAATGTATTTGCGTGACGAGATTGACGAAATTGCAAGTCTTTTAAAGTCGCTTGTTGAGGTTTTGTGTGACAAGGCAGGCGAGCATAAGGCGAGCATTATGTCGGGCTATACCCATTTGCAAAGAGCACAACCTATAACCTTTGGTCATCATCTGATGGCATACGCTATGATGCTGCTTCGTGATATTGACCGACTCCAAGACTGCAAAAAACGTATGAATATGTCGCCCATTGGCTGTTGTGCGTTAGCAGGTACTACCTACAGCACCAACCGCCGTTTTGAAGCCGAGAGGTTAGGTTTTGACGGTATTTGTATGAATTCATTAGACGGCGTTTCCGACCGCGATTTTTGCGTAGAGCTTATGTCGGCAATATCGCTTATTATGGTGCATCTTTCCCGTTTTTCAGAGGAGATTATTCTCTGGTCAAGCTGGGAGTTTAAGTTTATTGAGCTTTCAAGCAACTACACAACCGGTTCGTCAATTATGCCGCAAAAGCGCAATCCCGATATGGCAGAATTGGTACGTGGCAAAACGGGTAGGGTATATGGCGATTTACTCGGCCTGCTTACCACACTTAAGGGCTTGCCGCTAGCGTATAACAAGGATATGCAAGAGGACAAAGAGGGTGTGTTTGACGCGTGTGATACCGTAAAAATGTGCCTTAAGGTCTTTACACCAATGATTGCTACTATGACCGTACTTACAGACAATATGAAAAAAGCGGCAGGCGAGGGCTTTATAAACGCGACAGACCTTGCCGACTACCTGGTTAAAAAAGGTATGCCTTTCCGCACAGCTTATAAAATCTCTGGTCAATTGGTTGCTCTTTGTATGAGTAAAAAGACAGTGCTTGAAGATTTACCACTTGAAGATTACAAGCAATTCAGCGAGCTTTTTGATGAAGAACTTTACGATGCAGTAAACCTTGAAAACTGCGTAAAACGCCGCATATCTGAGGGGGGAACCTCGGTAGAGTCGGTAGAAAAACAGATTGAGTTTGTTACACAAAAGCTAAATTCGCTTTCAGCGAGCTAAATTGACCTATGGCCAACTAAATTCTTAACAGAGCTAAATGTGTCTTCAACACGCTGTGTGCGAATTTAATTTAGCTACACAAAGTGTAATTTAGCTGTGAGCGGTGCTCACAATTTCGCTGTCGCACGAGGCGGCAATTTAGCTTTGTAAAAATAATTAAATTAAACTTTAAATTAACATCGTAGGGACCGGCGTCCCCGACGGTCCAAGGTTTGCACACGCTTATAACGGACGGTCGAGGACGCCCGTCCCTACGATAATTTTATATAATTTCATTAAAACCACCTAACCAACCGCGGATTTTGCCGACTATATAGATGCAACACTCATGATTGATGCAAAGGAAAAATTATGAAAACAGACGAAATATTAAAACTTATTGGTGACAAGGATTTTCTTGATAAAATTTATCGGTTTTCATATCACAGGTGCAACACCTCGTTTGATGCCGAAGATTTATGTTCGGATATAGTTTTGGCGGTAATATCCGCTATACAAGGCCAGAGTGATATCAATAATTTTTATGGCTTTGTGTGGACTATTGCTCACCGTGTTTATGCCGACTTCTGCGAAAAAAGAAATAAAATCGCCAATAATATCAGCATACAAAACACCGAATTACAGTTTGCCAATAAAGAAAACGAGATTGACAATCTTATTGAAGAAACGGCAGACCGTGAACAGTTAAAAAAGATTTTTTCCGAGATTGCGTTTTTATCAAAAATCTATCGCGAAGTTATGGTAATGTATTATATTGATGAAATGAAAATCAAGGATATATCTGCAAAACTTGACATAAGCGAAACCACGGTAAAACAACGTCTGTTTTCTGCAAGAAACACAGTAAGAAGTGAGGTTGAAGCTATGAATAAAAGAAATTTATCATTAAAGCCGATGAATTTAAAATATGCGGGTACGGGTAGTCCGTGCGGTAACAATCCGGCAGAATGTGCCAATCGCACATTATCACAAAATTTAATCTATCTATGTAAAGAAAGACCGAAAACTGCAAAGGAGCTATCTGACGAACTTTGTATTCCTATGCTTTATGTTGAAGAAGAATTGGAAATTCAGTGTTACGGGCAAAACGGAAAATACGGAATGTTGCGCAAGCTTGATAACGGTAAATATACGATAAATGTTTTAGTGATAGATTATGAAGAATATGATGCAGCCAGTAAGATTTATGAAAAATATTTACCGCAAATATGCAATATTTTAAAAGAAAATATCAGAAAGTATAATGGTGAAATTTTAAATCTTCCGTTTTTAAGCAAGCAAACGGATACCCGATTTATCTTATGGTCAATGATTGTGCTGATGTACTATAATTTAACGTTTGATGTAGGAAAAACGCTTAAAGAGAAATATTTTTCTGATGTACAACTATCAAACAGACCTTATAGCATGGCTGCATTTGCTTATGATTCGGAAAACGATGGCACTTTCTTTGAAAGAGATTTTTACGGTAATGATGGAATAAATTCATCGTATGTGGGCGGATATAAAACGGTTCATATGTCTAATATTTATAGTGATAGAATAAAGCCACATTTTCGCTGTGGGCACAATATATCTACAGATGAAAAAATACTATTGTTGTTAAAAACCCTTGGCGGTTTGCCTATTGATGATTTATCTGAAAACGAAAAAGAAATTGCCGCTAAATGCATAGAATGTGGTTATTTGCGAAAAGACGGAGATATTATAGAGCCTAAGATTCTTGTATTAGATAAAAAAGACAACAGCCAATTTTTAACTATCGTTAATAAATTTCATAATATGTTAGATATAAAAGAGAAAATTGCTGAAGAGATGTCAATTTTTATAAAAAAACATATACCGCAACATTTAATAGCCGATTATTTTTTATATAACCAGTTAATCGCAAATGCAAGATCGTTGTCAAAAATTATAGACATGTGTATAGAAGAAGACATTTTGACAACACCGGAAAACGATTTATGCGCAGAGGGTGTAATGATGCTTGTTGAAAAAGAATAAAACAAAATCCCACTCGTTTGAGTGGGATTTTAACTTTACTTTCCTACATATTTCTTTATCGCATTAAATGATTCGTCGCTTATATGATGCTCAATTTTACAAGCGTCTTCTACGGCCGTTTCCCGGCTTACGCCAAGTCGCACAAGCAAATCAGTCAAAATGGTATGACGCTGATACATTTTTTCCGCAACCTCACGTCCTGCGTCAGTAAGGGTCAAATAACCGTCCTTGTCTGCCGTTACAAAGCCGCCTTTTTTAAGTAGGCTCATAGCGCGGCTTACACTCGGCTTTGAATAACCCAGATACTCGCAAACGTCTATTGAGCGCACATTGCCCATCTTTTTATTTAAAACATAAATGGACTCAATGTACATCTCGCCCGATTCCTGCAAACGCATAAAAACACCTCATTTGCATATATTTTAACATATACAAAATAAAAATGCAAGTAGGGGCGATTCACGAATCGCCCGTTAAGATTATCGGTGAAAATAGGTGTTCGGGTCATTCACGAATGACCCCTACACAAATAATCTAAAAATTTTTAAAATCCCTTGACAAATTGTGGAAACGGGTGTATTATACTTGATGGTTAGCGGCGACTAACCAATATTTTATGCAATTTAGTTAGCGCAGACTAACCGAGGTGAGCAAAATGAATTTAACAACTGCTGTCGAGGGTAAGGAGTACATAATTAAAGATATTGTTACCGATGACGAAGAATTAGATGCATTTTTGTTTTCATTAGGTTGCTATAGCGGTGAGCCGATTACAGTCGTATCACGCAAAAAAAAGACCTGTGTCGTATCCATAAAGGATAGTCGATACAGTATTGACAGTGCTTTGGCTGCTGCAATCGAAGTTTTTGAATAAAAGGCGACGGGTGCAGCCGCTTAAATTTTGTTTTCGAGTTAGCGACTGCTAACTGCAAATTTATAAACAATTTTTACATAATTTAAGGAGAAAAGAAGATGAGAATAGCCCTAACAGGCAATCCTAACAGCGGCAAAACGACTATGTTTAACGCGCTTACCGGTTCTAACGAAAAGGTTGGTAACTGGGCAGGCGTTACCGTTGACAAAAAGGAAAGTCCAATCAAAAAATCATACTACAGTGGGGAAGAAAAGCTGATTGCAGTTGACCTTCCGGGTGCATACTCAATGTCGCCCTTTACAAGTGAAGAAAGTATTACCAGTGCTTACGTAAAAAATGAAAATCCCGACGTTATTATCAACATTGTGGATGCTACAAACCTAAGCCGCAGTCTTTTCTTTACAACCCAGCTTTTAGAACTCCAAATCCCCGTCGTTGTAGCGCTTAATAAGAGCGATATAAATGAAAAGAAGGAAACCGTAATTGATGAAAAATTATTGTCATCAAAGCTTGGTTGTCCTGTTGTGGAAACAGTTTCTACCTCGGCTGAGGGTCTGAAATCGGTTATTGAAACTGCGGTGGCACATGTAGGCGAAAAGCAGTCCGCGCCTTATATTCAGGACGATATTGACCTTACCGATAAAAAGGCTGTAGTTGCCGCCGACCGCAAGCGCTTTGAGTTTGTTAACCAAATTGTAAAAGAGGTTGAAAGTCGCAAGGTGCTGACCAAAGATAAAAACATCGGCGATAAGATTGATGCCGTAATCACAAACAAATGGCTCGGTATTCCGATTTTTGCGGTTGTTATGTGGCTTGTGTTCCAAATTTCACAGGCGTGGGTTGGTCCGTTTGTTGCAGATACGTTGGTAGCTTGGCTTGAATCCTTCCAAAGCTGGGTAGGAGGCTTTGTCTCAAACGAGTTATTGTCGGCAATTCTTGTTGACGGTATTATTGGTGGCGTTATTGCAGTAATTGGTTTCCTACCGCTTGTTATGGTAATGTATTTCCTTATAGCGCTACTTGAAGACTGTGGTTATATGTCACGTGTGGCGGTAGTACTTGACCCGATTTTCAAAAAGGTAGGTCTTTCGGGCAAGTCGGTAATACCATTTGTTATTACCGTAGGTTGCGCGGTGCCCGGTATTATGGCAAGCCGTACAATTCGTAACGAACGCGAACGCAGAGCCACCGCGATGCTCGCTCCCTTTATGCCTTGCGGTGCTAAAATCCCCGTAATTGCGCTTTTTGCAGGAGCATTCTTTGATAATGCGGGTTGGGTAAGCACTGTTTCATACCTTTCGGGCATAGTTCTTATTTTCCTTGGCGCATTGCTTGTAAACAAAATTGCAGGTCACAAAATTCGTAAGTCCTTCTTTATAATTGAACTCCCCGAATATAAGGTGCCATCTCTTTGGGGTGCATTCAAATCAATGTGCAGTCGTGGGTGGTCATATATAGTAAAGGCGGCTACAATTATTCTTCTTTGCAATACGGCGGTTCAGCTTATGCAGACATTTACTTGGTCGTTTGTTGCGGCAAATGAAACCTCAAGCGACTCAATACTTGCTTCAATTGCAAGTCCGTTTGCATACTTATTGGTACCTATTGTGGGTATCCTTTCCTGGCAGTTGGCAGCAGCCGCAGTTACAGGTTTTATAGCAAAGGAAAACGTTGTTGGAACTCTTGCTGTATGCTTCTCAATTACTAATTTCATCGACACCGAGGAATTAGCTCTCGTAGGTGGCGCAGGTGAGGTTGCCGCTATAATGGGTCTTACCAAGGTTGCGGCATTGGCATACTTAATGTTTAACCTATTCACACCACCTTGCTTTGCAGCAATCGGCGCTATGAACGCCGAAATGAAGAGCGCAAAATGGCTTTGGGGTGGTATCGGACTTCAGCTTGCAGTAGGATATACGGTATCATTCTTTGTATATCAAATTGGCACGCTTATGGTTGACGGTGTATTTGGGGTAGCATTTGCGCCCGGACTTATAGCGGTGCTTGCTATGGCGGCAACGGTTGCAGCGCTTATTATAAATACCAACAAAAAATTGAAGACGGAGAACGATTTGAAAATAAAAGAAAAGGCAACTGCCGTTAAGTAAGGTGATATTATGGGTGATTATATTATACTTGGTATAGTGTCGGCAATATTAGCCGCAGTTATTATATATCTTGTGCGACAAAAGAAAAAAGGCGTAAAATGCATCGGCTGTCCGCACGGCAGTAAATGTACTTCGTGTGACTGCGGTTGCTATGAGCAAAATAAAACAGATTAAACATACGGCAAAAATCCTCTGCAGCAAAAGTGCGTGGGGGATTTTTGCTTGTTGTATTTGATTTGTTCATATTTTTATGGTAAAATTAGTATAATAAATGTGATTTAAAGGGGGTGCTGTAAATGAAGCAAAAGCTTAAGCACAAGCGCGGTATACCGTTTCCGACACATATTGTCTTTTCTGCTGTTTCGCTGCTAGTGCAAATAGTGTTTTTTGCCGTTATGATAATGGGTCTTTCAGAGCATTATTTTTTTGTTAATACGCTATGCACAATACTTGCTGTTATAACCGTTTTTTATATAACCAACCGCAGCGGTAAATCAAGCTACAAAATTCTTTGGATAATCTTTATTTTAATAGTACCAATTTTTGGTGTTATAGCCTATATGCTACTGGGCGGCGGGCGAGTTTTGCCGCATGTTAAGCGCAAGATGCAAAAATGCGAAAGCAAATATATAAGTGGGCTGACCCATGACAAAGAGGCTCACGAAACCCTGCGTTACAGCGATGGCTTACATTCGCGTCAGGCGGATTATTTAACGCTTGAATCGGGTTATCCGCTTTATAAAAATTCATCCTGCGAGTTTTTAGCGCCGGGTGAAGTGTTTATGCCACGCTTTTTAGAGGAACTTGAAAAGGCGCAAAAATATATTTTTATAGAGTTTTTCATAATCGCCGAGGGTAAAATGTGGTCAAGCGTTTGCGATATACTTGAGCGCAAGGTCCACGAGGGCGTTGAGGTTAAGGTTTTGTTTGACGATTTTGGCTCAATAAAGCGACAAAATAAAACCTTTATAAAGCGACTTCGCAAAAAGGGTATTGAGGTTGCTGTTTTTAATAAAATAAGACCTTCTATGGATATTTTTATGAACAATCGTAACCACCGCAAAATTGTTGTGATTGACGGTAAGGTAGCGGTGACGGGTGGACTTAACCTTGCAGATGAATATATAAACGAGCTTGAACGCTTTGGTTATTGGATGGACTGCGCCGTAATTATAAAGGGCGACGCGGTAAAGAGCTTTCTCGCTATGTTTTGCAGCACTTGGGAGTTTACTACGGGCAAGGGCATTAATATGAACTCTCATATATCTGAAGAAAAGGTGCTCCACAAGGGCTTTTTGCTCCCTTATGCCGACGGTCCGCTTGATAACAAAAATCCCGCCGAGGGCATTTATATGCAGATACTTAACTCGGCCCAAAGATATGTATATATTGCAACGCCCTATCTTATAATAGATAATTCTATGAAAGAGTGTCTGCGTCTTGCGGCAAAATCGGGTATAGATGTTCGCATTATTACACCCCATATACCAGATAAATGGTATGTTCATCCCGTAACGCAGTATAACTATTATGACCTGCTTGAATCGGGGGTTAAGATTTACGAATATATACCGGGATTTATTCATTCCAAACTGTTCGTGTCTGATGACCGTGTTGCAACGGTTGGTACTGTGAATATGGATTATCGCAGTTTTATATTCCACTTTGAATGTGGTGTGTGGATGTGTAACAACAAAACCGTTTATGATATAAAAGAGCATTTTAACACCTTGCTTTTACAGTGTGAGGAGATAACGGTTAAAAAATTAAAGAAATCTCCGTGGTATATACGGCTTAAGCGGGCAATTTTGCATCTTTTTGCACCGTTTATGTAAAAAACACTTGACTTTTGTCTAAAAAAAGTAGAATATAGATATAGATAATAATTGTATAAAATACAGGAGGCGTTTTTATGAAAAAAGCTTTAAAGTTTATAGGTGCTATAGCAGCAATATTTTCAGCGGTGTTGGGTGCGCTTGCGGTTTTTGATTATTTCACCCAAAAGAATCGCATCAAAGACGGATATTTAGAATGCGACATACCTGAGGAAGAGGTAGAGGAATAAAACACACAGACGACTGAACGCTTAGTTTGGTCGTCTTTTTTGTTTTTTGTAATAATATACAATTGCCGAGAATAGACTTTAGTAAAAAAGTATTTTTGGAGTGTGTATATAATGGAACAAAAAAATCTTAAAACAAGTGTTTTTAGCCTTGATACAGTTTTCAGCGAATCAGCAGAGCAGCCTATTGATATTGACTTTACGTTACCCGACTATTATGCCGATATATCAAAGATTTTAAAATGTCGCGCGGTATCGCGCATTTCTTCTAAAAGCATAAACGGTGGCGGCATTTCGATAGAGGGCTGCGTTACAGTGACGGTAATATATTGCGGAAGTGATAATTGTATTAGTTCTTATGAATATCAGTATCCGTTTTCTAAGTCTTTTGATGCAGGACTCAACACTGATGACTGTCTGCTTTTTGCAAAAACAAAATGCGAATACATAAACTGCCGTGCGGTTACGGGCAGAAAAATTGATATACACGGTGCTGCGGGTATATATGTAACACTTAAAAGAAGAAAATTAACCGATGTAATATCTGATTGCGATGACTGCAATATAGAGCTGCTTCGCGGCAGTGTGCCTGCTACGGTGCCAATGGGTTGCGCCGATAAGTATTTGATTATAGAAGAAGAAATAGAGCTTGGTGCCGGTCAGCCCGATATTCGTTGCGTTATAAGGTATGATGCCGAAGCCTCAATTACCGACAGTAAAATTCTTGCGGGCAAATCGGTGGTAAAGGGCGAAATGGCCGTAAAACTTTTATATGCGCCCGAGGGTGATGGCGCGCCTCAAACCGTGCGTTACGGGCTGCCGTTTAGTCAGCTTATCGAAATTGACGGAATATCCGACGAGTGCGAATGTGAGTCAAAGGTGAGTATTGCCCACCTTGAAATAAAACCCAGAGTTTCGGCAACCGGTGAATGCAGACATTTGATGCTAACGGCAAAGCTGCTTATTACAAGTGAGTGCTGTTGTAATAATGATGTAGCGGTAATTCTTGACGCATATTCACGAAAATATGAAGCCGATATTTGCAAAAACGAGGTTTGCTTTAACAAAATTTGTGAAAATATAAACCAAAGCTTTAGCTGCAAAAAAAGTCTTGATTTTGCCGAAGGGGCGCTTGCATCAGTTATGGATATGTGGTGTGAGGTAAAAACTAATTCGGTAAAATTTATCGACAATGCAATGCGTGTGTGTGGTACTGTCACTGCTTATATAATTGCAGGCGACAGTGATTTAACGCCAACATTTTATGAAAAGACAATAGACTTTGAATACACACACCCAATGAATACAGCTGGAGAATTTAAGTGTTCGCCTGAAATTACAGTTACAAGCACCAATTACACATTGACGGGCGAACATAATATGGAGCTACGAATAGAGCTTAACATCTGTGCTGCAATTTATAAATGCAGCAGCTTGCCGCTTATTACAGACATAACGATTAATGATGGCAAGCCTTTACTCAAAGAAAACAGTGGTGCCATGACCATATATTTTGCTTCTGCAAATGAGCGGATATGGGATATCGCAAGTCAGTATTTTGCAGATGTAGGTGAATTAAAGCAAATTAACGAAATAGATGATGATATACTTATAAATGATAAAATGATTTTAATACCCAATAATTAAAATAAAATCCGTATTTGTTTTGCAAATACGGATTTTTATATGCCTTGACAGTTTATAAGTTTTGTTGTAAAATTATTGTGTATTATTGTGTAGAGAGGTATAGTATGAGAGAAAATAGAAAATCAAAATTCTCTATCAGCCGCGGCAGTGTTGCAAAAATATTATTACTTGCGTATGATGTTTTTGTAGTGAACTTTTCTTATTTCCTTGCGCTTTGGTTCAGATTTGACTGTGAAATAAATGTTCTGCTCGAAAGTGCACCCCAATATTTAGAGGCGTGGTTTAAATTCGCTCCGATAAATACTGTTATGTGTATAATTGTATTTTCTGCTTTTAAGCTTTATCGCAGCGTTTGGACCTTTGCATCCTACCGAGAGTTTTTTAATGTTGCCTATGCAACGGGATGTACATTCATAACACATACCGTCGGTATAACTGCGTTAATAAATTTGACTGATATGAAAGATATAAGCAGAATGCCTTATACATATTATATTTTTGGCATTATGTTGCAGTTTATGTTTGTGCTGTTTGTTCGTTTTTCGTACAGATTTATTTTGCTTGAACGCAGTCGCCGTGCAGTTGCGCGTTCTAAAAAATCTTCCCGCGTTATGCTTGTAGGCGCGGGTGCCGCTGGCAGAATGATACTGCACGATATGAATATGGCAACTGATTCTACCGACAAGGTAGTCTGCCTTATTGATGATAACCCACATAAACTCGGCAAATATATTGACGGATTGTGTATTTCTGGCAATAGGTACGATATACCGCAAATGATACAAAAGTACGCTGTTGATAAAATATATATCACCATTCCAACGATTAAACCTGCCGATAAAAAAGAGATACTTGAAATATGCAAGGAAACCGATTGCGAACTAAAAATATTGCCCGATGTTTTCAAACTTGAAGATGGCAAGATTGGAAAAAATACACTTGTAGATGTCGCTATTGAAGATTTGCTTGGTCGTGATCCCATAGTTGTTGATATGGGCGAGATTTTTACCTTTTTGCAGGATAAAACAATTCTTGTAACGGGTGGCGGCGGCTCAATTGGCAGTGAGTTGTGCCGTCAGATAGCCGAACATAATCCACGCAAGCTTATTATTTTTGATATTTATGAAAATAATGCTTACGATATCCAGCAAGAACTTCGTGAAAATTACCCCGAGCTTGACCTTGATGTTCTTATAGGCTCGGTGCGTGACAGCCGAAAGATTTTTGACGTTTTTGCGCAGTATAAGCCGCAGGTTGTGTATCACGCGGCGGCTCATAAGCACGTGCCACTTATGGAACACAGTCCGCAAGAAGCAATCAAAAACAACGTGCTTGGCACTTATAAAACGGCATACGCGGCAGCGCTTAACGGCTGCGAACGCTTTGTGCTTATAAGCACAGATAAAGCAGTCAACCCCACTAATATAATGGGCGCCAGCAAACGCCTTTGTGAAATGATTGTGCAGTCTTTTGACAAGCTTATTAAAGAAGGCAATTTTGGCAAACTGTATCCGCTTTATGAGCATGATGACAGCGAAGTTGGTGATAGGTTTGTAAAGGGTTGCGATGAGATTAAAACTGATTTTGTTGCCGTGCGATTTGGCAATGTGTTAGGCTCAAACGGCTCGGTAATACCGCTGTTTAAAAAGCAGATAGCAAAGGGCGGCCCTGTGCGCGTTACTCACCCCGATATTATTCGTTATTTTATGACCATACCGGAGGCTGTAAGCCTTGTGCTGCAAGCAGGAACCTATGCCGCAGGCGGTGAGATTTTTGTGCTTGATATGGGTGTTCCCGTGAAGATTGACTCGCTTGCGCGAAATCTTATAAGACTTTCAGGACTTAAGCCTGACGTTGACATTAAGATAGAATATACGGGACTTCGCCCGGGTGAAAAGCTTTATGAAGAACGTCTTATGGAAACTGAGGGTCTTCGTACCACACCGAATAAGCTCATAAATATTTGTAACCCAACCGACTTTGATGCGGACGAGTTGTTTAATAACATTGAAGCGCTTATGCATATATGTTATGAAGAACCCGAAAAGGTAAAAGAGTTTGTAGAGTCAATAGTTCCTACATATCATCCTGCGGGAGAGCATGGCACCACCGAAAAGCCAAAGGCTTATGAAGAGCAAATTGCCGCTATGGCAACAGCGTCAGAATAAAAAACAAAACCACAAACCGCGAGGTTTGTGGTTTTTGATTAATCAAAAAAATCTTTAATTTTGTCAAAGAAAGATTTTTGTTTTTTATAGTTCTTATCATCGGTGATTTTATCAAACTCTTTTAATTTTTCTTTTTGAGCCTTTGACAAATCACGCGGAACTTCAACTATAATTTTAACATATTGGTCACCCTTACCAACATAGTTAAGGCGCTGTATACCCTTGCCCTTAAGCTTAAATTCGTCACCGGGCTGGGTGCCTTCGTGAATGGTGAATTTAACTTTTCCGTCAAGTGTTGGTACGGTTATTTCATCACCCAAAGCTGCTTGCGCAAAGGTGATGGGAATTTCACAGTAAACATCAAATCCATCGCGCTCAAAAATCGGGTGAGGGCGAACATTTACACTAACACGCAGATTGCCCGAGGGACCTCCGTTTACACCTGCGTCGCCGCCACCGCGAACAGAAATAATCTGTCCGTCATCAATGCCTGCGGGTATTTCAACAGTTTTTTCTACCGTGTGGCGAATTCGACCCTTACCGGCACAGGTGTGACAAGGCTTGTCAATAACCTTGCCTGAGCCGTGACAGTGGTTACAAACGGTTTGTGTTTGTATTTGACCAAAGGGTGTACGCTGAACGCTGCTTACCTGACCGCTACCATGACAAACGGGGCAAGTTTTAGAAGTAGTACCTTTTTCACAACCTGTGCCGCCACAATCAGAGCAGTTATCTATCTTGGTAACCTTAATGGTCTTTTTACAGCCCTTTGCTGCCTCTTCAAAACTGATGTTTACCGAAGCTGAGGCATCGTTGCCGCGTCGTGGCGCGTTGGGGTTAGACTGTCTGCCACCGCCAAAGCCGCCAAAGCCGCCGCCAAACATACTGCCTAATATATCGCCAAGGTCACTAAAATCTCCAAAGCCGCCAAAACCGTCGCCAAAGCCGCCACCACCGGCATTAAAGTTTGGGTCAACACCTGCGTGACCAAATTGGTCATAGCGGGCGCGTTTTTCTTGGTTTGAAAGAATTTCATAGGCTTCGTTAACCTCTTTAAAATTCTTTTCAGCTACCTTGTCGTCAGGGTTTAGGTCAGGGTGATATTTTTTAGCAAGTTTTCTGTATGCTTTTTTAAGTTCGTCGTCAGATGCTGATTTATCAACGCCTAAGACTTCATAATAATCTCTTTTATCTTCTGCCACAGATATTCTCCTAAAATTTATGTACGGTGCGGCTATTGCCGCACCATATCATTTTAATTAATTATTTGTTTTCGTCAACGTCTGTAAAGTCTGCTTCGTAAACGTTGTCATCCGGCTGTGCACCGGCAGCATCAGTGCCACCTGCTGCAGCTTGAGCTTCGGCAGCTGCTTTATAAACCTTTTCGCTTATAGCGTAAATTTCTTTTTGTAATTCTTCCTGACGTGCTTTGATTGCATCAATATCTTCACCCTTAAGAGCTTCTTTAAGTGCCTCTTTAGCGGTTTCAATCTTGCTCTTTTCTTCATCAGAGAGCTTGTCGCCAAATTCGGCAACGGTCTTTTCGGTCTGATAAATCATCTGGTCTGCATTGTTGCGAACATCAACTGCTTCACGACGTTTTTTGTCTTCTGCAGCATATTCTTCAGCCTCTTTAACAGCTTTTTCAATATCGTCTTTAGACATATTGGTGTTAGAGGTGATGGTGATATCATTTTCTTTACCAGTGCCAAGGTCTTTTGCCGATACATGAACAATACCGTTTGCGTCTATATCAAAAGTAACTTCAATCTGGGGAATACCGCGTGGAGCAGGTGCAATACCGTCGAGGTGGAATACGCCGAGGGTTTTGTTGTCTTTTGCAAATTCGCGCTCGCCTTGAAGTACATGTACCTCAACAGAGGGCTGACCGTCAACCGCGGTTGAGAATATCTGACTCTTTTTGGTAGGAATGGTGGTGTTGCGTTCAATAACCTTTGTTGAAACACCGCCCATTGTTTCAATACCGAGGGAAAGGGGAGTAACATCAAGGAGAAGAAGTCCCTTAACGTCGCCGCCCAAAACGCCTGCTTGCAAAGATGCGCCAAGCGCTACGCACTCGTCGGGGTTGATGCCCTTAAACGGCTCTTTGCCCATAAAGTTTTTAACGGCTTCTTGCACTGCAGGGATTCTTGAAGAACCACCTACCATAAGCACCTTGTTGATTTCACTCTTATCAAGACCTGAGTCAGCAATAGCCTGACGAACAGGACCCATAGTTGCCTCTACCAAGTCAGCGGTAAGCTCGTTAAACTTTGCGCGGGTAAGTGTGGTTTCAAAGTGCTTAGGGCCTGTGGAGTCGGCTGTGATAAAGGGGAGGTTGATGTCAGCGGTTGTCATACCTGACAAATCAATTTTTGCCTTTTCAGCAGCCTCTTTAACGCGCTGCATAGCCATTTTATCACTCGAAAGGTCAATGCCTTGTTCAGCTTTAAAAGTGCTTACGATATAATCCATAACGCGTTTGTCGAAGTCATCGCCGCCGAGCTTGTTGTTACCGGCTGTTGCGAGAACCTCTTGCACGCCGTCGCCCATTTCAATAATAGATACGTCAAATGTACCGCCGCCCAAGTCATATACCATAACCTTCTGGTCATCTTCCTTATCAATGCTATAAGCAAGCGCTGCAGCGGTAGGCTCGTTTATAATACGCTTAACCTCAAGACCTGCAATTTTGCCTGCATCCTTAGTAGCTTGACGCTGAGCGTCAGTAAAGTAAGCGGGAACTGTGATAACAGCCTCGGTTACGGGCTGACCCAAATAACTTTCGGCATCTGCCTTAAGCTTTTGCAAAATGATTGCAGAAACTTCTTGAGGTGTGTACTTTTTACCGTCGATTTCTACGGTGTAGTCAGCGCCCATTTCACGCTTGATTGAGCTGATGGTTCTGTCGGGGTTGGTAATAGCCTGACGCTTTGCAACT
>JAZUOS010000016.1:0-22147 GCA_045604765.1 Acutalibacteraceae bacterium
AAGCAGAGCCTTTTTTGTATGCCTATATAATTGTTAATTTAAAATATTCTCAACAGCCTCTTTTAAATCCTCATAATGCAGTGCTTTTACAAAAATCTCTTGAATAACGCCGTTTTCATCAAGAATTACGGTGTAAGGGTATGCACCACTGCCGCCAAGGTTTAGGTAGTATTTGCCGTTAAATGTGTCATTTTCATCGGGTATATCGTTTGCAAAAATTAAACTGCTGTTAGGATAATGGTTTTTAACATATTCGGGTGAAGTTTCTTTGCTTGCGTTTGAGTGTATGGCTACAACAGTAACTGTATCCTTATATTCACTTGCGATTTGGTCAAAATAGGGTAGCTCCTTTACACACGGTGTGCACCAGGTACCCCAGAAATTTACAACAGTAATTTTACCTGTTTCGGCAGGGTTTATGGTGTTTTCACTGACTCCGTCGGGTGTAACAATAGGTAACTGCGCGCCATAGCACATATCACCTATTTCGGTGCCGTACTCTATTTTAGTGTTGCTTTCGTTCCAATAAAAAGCTATCGAACCTGCAAGCAAGAAAATCATTAAAACAGCCGATATAATTCTTGTAACAAGCTTTGCTTTTTTGTGCTTGTCGGTGTTTGTGATATCATTTTTTGCCTTAAAGCCTTTCCAGCGAATTGCGTTTGTTGGGCAAACATTTATACATTCGCCGCAGTTAATACACTCAGCATCGCCAACTGTTTTAATATCAAGCTTACATTTGTTTGCGCAAAGTCCGCAATTGGTGCATTTGTGATTGTCAACGGTTACACCAAATACTGATATCTTGTTAAATAAACCATACAAAGCGCCAAGCGGGCAAATAAAACGGCAAAACATTCTGAAAATAAATATACTTGCTACAACTATGCTTACAAGCAACAAGAATTTCCAAGTAAAGAGTGGACCCAACATCGAAAAATAACTGTCATTAACCTTGTTTGCTAAAAGTGATATACCGCCTTCAAGCGTGCCTGCGGGGCATATGTATTTACAAAACGCAGGTAATGGTGTATCGCGAAAAGCGTATGTAATGGGAACAATAAATACAAAAAACACTAAAATTACATATTTTAAATACGATAAAATTCGTGTTATGGGGCTTTTCTTAAGCTTTGGTGTCTTTATTTTGTAAAGCAGCTCTTGTATCAGTCCAAACGGACAAGCCCAACCGCAAATTGTGCGCCCAAGCATAATAGCGTATAAAAGTAAAATGCCGCCTACATAATATATTGTGCTTTTATCTGCACTAAACGACCCTTGCAAAGAGCCAAGCGGACACGCACCCACAGCACCGGGGCACGAATAGCAGTTAAGACC
The DNA here is from genome assembly GCA_045604765.1 of Acutalibacteraceae bacterium. GTDB lineage: Bacteria > Bacillota > Clostridia > Oscillospirales > Acutalibacteraceae > UBA737. Next base: position 1,339 of record JAZUOS010000016.1, read on the forward strand.
CGGCACACACATAACCTTGGTTTGCCCTTGATAAATACTGCCCGATATAAAACCCTTAAAATTAGCGTTAAAAAGCAGCGCAGTATATAGCTGAATAAACTTGCGGCGGGTGGGTATTAGTGATTTAAGCTTGTTTATAAATTTACTCATATTTACCACCCCTTAACCAAGACCTATACACTCGGTGCAGATGTTTACAGCCTTTGTAAGCACATCGGCAAATCCGCCTGTAACGGCACCAAAAATTAAAATGCCGACACCGATTACCAGTATTGCAATTTTTATAATAAGCACAGCTTTTGGTTTTTCTTTTGAGGTTTCAGCAGTGGTTTCTTTTTTGGGTAATGTTTTTAAAATTTCTATTTGCTTTTTGGTGAGATTGATACTGTAGTAATAAGTGAATATTGAAAAAACAAATGGAACGATGCCTCTATCGAACAACTTCCACATTGCCTTTATCATAGAGCCGTTAATATCGATCTGATGAAAATTTTTACTATTTAATGCATATATCAAAAACGCGATACTACTTAGCACCAAAACAGCAATGTTTATAATTTTTATCGCTGTTTTCCTTTTTTCGAGTTTTTTATATTCGGTAGAACTATCTGCATCTTTAATATTAAGTAGATTTTTTAGTATGAAATTATAATGCCTTGAAGGCTTCGGTTTTTGGTTGATTGGTATAACTGCATCGATAATAAAATTACCTACCACAAGTCCTAAACATATATATATCGGGATACAAATTTTTGAAAAGGTGTAGGCTACCAACTCGCGTGAATAGCCGTTACCCGAATAATAGATATTAAGGCAACCTGCAATCAAGCATACGCCCGCAATAACAATTGATACGCTAAGCAAAATTTTATAAATGCGTAAAAAAAGCAACTTTTTGTCTTTAACCATCGTAATTCCCCATACTTATTATAATATATTTAAGTATATCACGCTTAAATAGAAAAGTAAATAATAATTAAAATTTAAAAACCATAATATTCGTCCTTGCATTTTTTGACGAAATAAGGTAAAATAAATTGAATATGTATGCTTACTATGTATAACTATGCTTTCAAGGGAGTTTTTTAATTAATATGAAACATTCAAGACTTAACAAATTATTCAAGGGGTTTGCCGCAACGCTGTTAGCGGCTGTGATAACTTTAGGCTCGTTGCCAGTGTCACAGGTGTATGCAATAGGTGGCTCTAAGGGTAATCCCGATATTCAAAAGATTGATAATATCCCGCTGGATTATTCAAAGTATTTTGACAGCTCGGTTGTTTTTAAACTACCAGATACAATAGATAAAGATGATGAAATATCGGTTATTGTTACAACCGATGATAAGGCTGTTATCGATGTTTATGAAGGCTCTGATAAAACAATGAGCCTTGCCGATTTTGCTTTAAAGAGCAACTACGCTAAAGCGGCAAAGCAAAATCTTGCAAAAGATAAGGCAGAGGTTTTAGCTGCCCTTGATAAGCAAAATATTTCTTATAAAACGGGTGAAGAATATACAACAATTTTAAGTGGCTTTGAGCTTGTAATAAAAGCTGCAGATTTTGAAAACACCTGCAAGTCACTGGGCACAGGTATGAATATTATTGTGGGTGAAGAGTATAACACCTGCGAAACCCAGCTTGTTGAAAATGCCGTTGATGTTTTTGATACAGGTATTTTCGACAGCTCTGACTCAGGCTATGACGGCAGCGGTATGGTAGTAGCCGTTCTTGATACAGGTATTGACTCAAATCACACCGCATTTTCAGTTGATAATTTTACAAGCGAAAAGTTAGGTCTTACATACGACGATGTTGCGGCTGTAATAAAAGATACTGTGGCTGCCGAGCAGTTAGACGGTCTTACGGTTGACGATGTTTATATTAACGAAAAAATTCCATATAACTTTGACTATGCCGATGTTGACTCCGACGCATATTCAACACACAACAATCACGGTACACACGTTTCGGGTGTTATTGTTGGTAACGATGATACAATTCGTGGCGTTGCACCAAACGCACAGTTAGTATCAATGAAAATATTCTCTGACGTTATGGATACCGCACGCACCGCCTGGATTATGGCAGCGCTTGAGGACTGCATTGTTTTAGGCGTTGATGTTATCAATATGTCAATCGGTACCGCTTGCGGCTTTAGCCGTGAAAGTGATGAAGAGGCTGTTGACGGCATTTATGACAAGCTTCGCGATTCGGGCATTTGTATGGTTGTTGCGGCTTCTAACAGCTACAACTCTGCATACGGCTCTGAAAAGAACGGTAATTTAGGTCTGACCTCAAACCCCGATACGGGCACAGTTGGTTCGCCTTCAACCTATGAGGGTGTAATGTCGGTAGCGTCTATTGCAGGTGCCGAAACACCATATATTGAGTATGACGGCAAAATAATCTATTTTGTTGAAACAACAAACGGCGCTGCCGAAGAAAATAATTTTTATGACGCGTTACTCGGCGACAAAAAGTCAATGAAAATTGACTATGTGCTTATTCCGGGTGTTGGCCGTACAGCCGATTACACAGGCGTTAATGTTAAGGGCAAAATTGCGCTTGTTCGCCGTGGTTCTAACACCTTTGAAGAAAAGGCCATGATTGCGCAAGAGCAGGGTGCTGCAGGTATTATTATATATAATAATGTGTCGGGTGACATTAAAATGAATGTTGGCGACGCAACACTTGCTGTATGCTCTATTTCTCAAGACGACGGTGAAATGCTTGCCGCAAAGAAAAGCGGTACGCTTAAAATCAGCCGCAAGCAGACTTCGGGTCCGTTTATTTCTGACTTCTCATCTTGGGGTCCTACACCTGACCTTAAAATAAAGCCAGAAATTACCGCGCACGGTGGAAGTATTCTTTCTTCAATTACAGGCGGCAGCTATGATAGACTGTCAGGTACATCAATGGCATGCCCCAATCTCGCGGGCGTTATTGTGCTTCTTCGTCAGTATGTAGTTGAAAATTACCCTGAAATTGCCGATGACAACCAAGCTGTTAATACAATGGTTAACTGTTTGCTTATGTCAACAGCTGATATTGCGCTTGGTAAAAATGGTTTACCGTATGCCGTAAGAAAGCAGGGTGCAGGCCTTGCTAACCTTACAAATTCTATTAAATCTCACGCATACATTACCACTACTGATAAAGACGGTAATGTTATGGACAAGGCAAAGCTTGAGCTCGGTGACGACCCTCAAAAAACAGGCGTTTATGAAATGACCTTTACCATAAATAATACAGGTAAGCGTGCTGTTTCATATAATGTAGGCGCTTATGTTATGACCGAGGGTGTAAGTGAAACCAAAACAGCCGCAGGCGAAACCACAGTTAGCGAAGAATCTTATCTTTTAGACGGCGCAAAAATTGAGGTTGTATCGGTTGATGGCGGCAGACTCAGCGGTGATAAGGTTCGCGTAGGCAAGGGTAAGCAGGCAAAAGTAACTGTAAAAATTACTCTTGGCGATGAAGATAAAGAATACCTTGATAAATCTTTTGAAAACGGTATGTATGTTGAAGGCTTTGTAACACTCCAAGCAAAGTCGGGCACAAAGGTTGACCTTAATGTTCCATACCTTGCATTCTACGGTGACTGGACAAAGGCACCGCTTTTTGACCTTACATACTATGATACCAACGCAGACGAGCTTGATGACGGCATTGATTTCGAAGATAAAACTATGGCTGACGCATACGCTACACGTCCAGTAGGCGGTGTTAGTGATGACTATGTAAGCTATCTTGGTTCTTACTATTTCTTGCAGGATCCTAAGGATATGGTTATCTCTGCAAACGAAAACTATGTAGCGCTTTCTAATCAGGTTGGCACGATTCATTCGCTTCGTTTTGTATGGGCAGGTCTTTTGCGTAATGCTGCAAAGATTGAAATTTCTATAACAGATGATATTACCGGCGATGTTGTATTTGAACGCACCGAAACCGACATACGCAAGTCATACAGTGATGGCGGCGCATCTATTTATCCTGCTAATGTTGAGATTGAATTTGACACAACCGAATATAATCTTGAAAACAACAGTGAGTACACCGTAAGACTTGTCGGTTATGTTGATTACGGCGACGGCGGACTCAAGGCTAACGATAATAATGTATTCGAATTTCCGTTAGTTGCTGACTTTGAGGCTCCAACAATCACTGATGTGGAATATCGTTACGAATACGATAAAACACTCAAGAAAAACCGTCTTTACGCCGATGTAATGATTTATGATAATCATTATGCAATGTGCTCACAGATTGGTTATGTTACTGAGGAAGAGGATGAAGAAGGCAACTTAGGTCCTGCTATGAAGACTCTTGAGCAGTATATGACACCCGTATATTCAGAGCGTAACAGCACAACAAAGGTTACATTTGAGCTTACAGATTATATCTATGATATAAAAAATAATGCAACAACTAAAAATACATTTGTAATTAATGCATACGACTATGCGCTTAACTATGCTACCTACGAGCTTGCGCTTCCCGATGATTTTACCGACTTCTATTTTGAAGGACTTGAAGAGGGGCTTACCCTTAGTCCAAATGAGGTTTACACATTAGAGCCGATAATTGCTCCCGATACCGAGTGGTCAGAGCTGCTTGAGTATTCATCATCAAAGCCAAGTGTTGTTCGCGTTGTAAACAACAAGCTCGTTGCTGTTAAGAGTGGCACAGCTATTATTAAGGCGCAAGACCCAACCAACAGCAAGAGTGTTACATTTGAGGTAACGGTGCTTAAAAAAGGCGATGACGGCTATCGCAGATATGATAAACCCGTTGCAGATGTATTTAATTTGGACGGATTTTACACCAATAAGGCCTATTATATTTTAGAAAATGAGGATAAAAAGTTAGGTGATACAGGTAGTACCAATTTCTTTGAAGGAAATTACAAGTTAGAAATGTATCCCTCAGAGTCGGTAGTGCTTAATTATTCGCTTGATTCATTCTTTAAAAATGATACTACCGTATCATTTGAAAGCAGTAATGAAGGTATTGTTAAGGTTGATGCTTCGGGTGTTGTAACCGCTCAGGCAGAAGGCTTTGCATCGGTTACCGTTAAAGTATTGCTTGATGACGAGAGCACATACTATTCAGAAACTGTTAATGTAGAGGTTAAAGATCCGTATGTAACAACGGGCGCCAGCCTTACGCACTATTACGGTAACGGCGGTCTTGTTGACATCCCCGCTGACCTCTCGCTTACCCAAATAGGTCAGTTCGCTTTCTCAAACTTTGAATATATTATGAAAACCGAAGAAGAGCTTGCTTTTGATGATGCTGAAACTTCTAAAGCTTGGTTCATCGGTGACAACACTATTACAAAGGTTGTAATACCGGAGGGTGTAGAAAGCATTGCAAATTACGCTTTTGCAAATCTTACCGCTTTGGAAGAGGTAGTACTTCCGTCAACACTTGAATCAATTGATTACGGCGCTTTTTACGGTTGTACTTCGCTTCAAAAGATTACCTTTAGCGGTGAAAATAATCTCAAAATTATTAACCAAAACGCATTTGAAAACTGTGATCTTCGTGATACCTTAGAGTTGCCCTCTGCGTGCGTGATTTCTGACTACGCGTTTGCGGGCAACCAAAAACTTAAAGGTATTGTTCTTGGTGAAAACCTTTATTCAGTAGGTCAGTATGCATTTGCAGGTTGTAAAAAGTTAACCGATATTACCATTAATGCTAAAAAGGTTAAGTACGGTGCTTATGCATTTACAGGTTGCGAATCACTTAAGGAATTCTATGTAAATTCTGCCGTGCTTCCCGAAGGTATGTTCTACGAATGCGAGGATATGAAAAAGGTTATCATCGGCGCAGATGTTAACGACATTGGTGTGTTCGCGTTCAGAGATACCAAGATTTCTGATTTTGAAATTGAAAAGGGCAACAAAAACTATAAGATTCAGAAAAAGGATTATATTTTATCTGCCGATAGCAAAAAATTAATTGCCGTTTCACCGCTTGCTGATGGCGAATTCACATATGAAAATATAGGCGGTAAAAAGGTTACAGAAATTAGCAAGGGTGCATTTTCGCACAACCAAAAAATAACATCAGTTGTTATGGATAAGGTTACAACTGTTGGTGAATACGCTCTTGCATCTAACAAGAGCCTTGCAACCGTGACATTAGGCGAACTCAAAGAAATCGGTGACTACGCATTCTTTGAAGCGGCTATAACCGAGCTGCCCGCATTTGCTAAAAAGGCAAATATTGGCAAATATGCCTTCTCATTCACAAAGCTTACATCGGTTACAATTCCTGATAAGATGGAAATTGCAGAGGGAACCTTCAGCGAATGTGTTGACCTTGCAACCGTTGTCATTGGTGACGATGTCAAGATAGGCAAATACGCTTTTAGCTTGGATAAGGATCAGGCATTCAAGGTTGAGATGTATATGGAGGGTGAACAAAAGCTCTTCAAATACGTGTTCTCATCACCCCTTACTTCACTTACTATCGGTAAAAATGCCGAAATAGGTGAAAATGCCTTCTCAAACGCTGCAAGTCTTGAAACTGTTGTTTTAGGCGACAATGCTGAGCTTGACAAAATGGCATTTTATAACACATCGAGTCTTAAAAACATTGATTTATCTAAGGCAAAATCAATCGGTGACTATGCCGTTTCGGGTGATGTTTATTACGCTTGTCTTGATGAAAATATGACCGTTGCCGCAGTTAATTCTGATGGTTATTATAGATATACCTATCATGGTCCGCAAATTGAGAGTGTCGACATTTCATCTGCTGAAAGCTTGGGTGAATATGCATTCTCATATTGCCGCAATCTTGTAAATGTTAAGTTAAGTGATGATATTACTGAAATCAAACCTTATACATTTGCGGGTTGTGACGCTCTTAAAAATATAAATCTTACCAAAGTAGAGACCATTGGCGAATACGCATTTATGGAATGCGGTCTTGAAGATGTTGATGCTTCGGCAGCCGAAAAGGTTGATAAATACGCCTTTGTATCTAATCGTTTACTTAACACTGTAAAGCTTGGTGAAAAAACCAAAGAAATTGGTGAGGGTGCATTCTCATACTGCGACCCGCTAAATACAGTTGAAAATCTTAAATATGTTGAGAATATCGGTGATTATGCATTTGCATATACTGCAATTACATCAGCTGATCTTACTGCGGCTGTAAACATTGGCAGAAATGTGTTTATTAAGGAAACACTTACTCCGTTTACAGTAACATTGGGTGACGACCTTGAAAAAATTGCCGATAACCCATTTGCAATGTGTACTGTGCAACCGTTTAGTACAATCACAACCGAAAAGGTAAACGGCAAAGAAAAGGAAATTAAATCTTATACATACGAAATAAGTGACACTGTTTTTGTTGTTGATGGTTCACTTTACTGTATGAATGAAGAAGGTTTAGAGCTTATCACCTATGCGGGCATCAATAATGACGATGTTGTTATAGCTGACGATACCGTTCGCATTACGGCCTATGCATTTGCAGGCAGCAACGCTGTTAGGGTAAAGATGCCTTACACCACTACTGCAATCGGCCATAAGGCATTCTTCCAATGTAATGCGCTTGATATGGTGATTTTTGGCAGCCACACAGTTCCAAACTTTGAAGAAGAGTTTGATCCTGCTTATTACGGCAGCTTTGAAAACATACCAGGCTCGGGTGATTACGGCACATATACCGATTATGATGGTAATGAGGTTGCTATAAAGGGTCTGAGTATTGTTCCGTTCTTTATGTGGAATGTGACCGGCGAGATGTATTCAAACGTATTTTACGGCGCTACATTTGTTGATTATGTAGGTAAGGTGGAAAACAAGCTCACCATGGTTCGCCCTGTAAACGGTGTTGGCTATGATTCGTTTATTTGCAACCAGTATTTTGATTTGAGCATTGACGGGCCTGCCGCGCCGGATGATACAGCCGTTGACGCTATTAAGGCAATTAAAGCTATTCCTGAGAGAGTTTCTTACGAGGATAAGCCGCTTGTTGAAGCAGCACGCACGGCATATAGCAAGATTGCAACACTTGAACAGCAGTCGCTTGTTACCAATTATTCTGATTTAGTATCTGCCGAGCAGCGTATAAAGGCGCTTAATCCAGATGCACAGAAAAAAGATGACAATGATACTGATAGCGGTAAAAAATCAAATGCTGCAACTTGGATAATTATACTTGCAATAATTGCTGTTATAGTTGTTGCTGCGATACTGCTTATAAAGAAATTTAAAGAATCTATAAGCAGGTTTACGAAACCAATATTTAATAAAATTTCAGCTTTTTGCAAACCGATAATAGATAAAATTGCAAAGGTAGTAAAACCAGTTTGGGATAAAATCTCTGCATTTTTCAAGCCGATTATTGACAAAACAGTTGCATTTTTTAAGCCAATTTTCGAAAAAATCGGTAAGGCCCTTAAGCCTATTTGCATAAAAATCGCAACAGTTGTTAAAGTAGCAGCTGTTTGGGTTGCAGGGCTCGCGATTAAAGTGTTTAATATTTGTAAAGTATGGATTATTAAAGCATACAAAGCAGCAAAACCTGTAGTTATTAAATGGGCAAAAATTGCGGCAGAAAAAATTGTTGAAGTTGCAAATCTTGTTTGGAACAAGTTGGTAGAATTTATAAAGTTTGTAATGTCTAAAATAGATGGCGTAATTAAAAATATTAAGGCTAAAAAACAACCTGAAGACAAGGAGGAAGCACATGAAAATGAAACAGAAGTTTAAATCATTACTTTTTGGTTTGCTTACACTGGGCTTTGTGTTATTACTTTCGGGTTGTGGCGAAGATGCTACGCCTTACGAAACAAACAATAAGGAAGGCTATTCCGTTAGCGTCAAATATGACGCTAACGGTGGCACCTTTACAACCAACACATCGGTAATTGTTGACTCCTTCAATGCCGAAGGTAAATCAGAAGTTGCACTCATTTTACCCGATGATTCAAGGCGTGAAAACGATGCCTTTACCGCAACAAAAAACGGCCATTTTCTTGCGGGATGGTATAAAGAACGCGTTGAAACCACCGACGATGACGGTAATAAAACATATACCTATTCAGGTAAGTGGGATTTTGAGAATGACCTCTTAAAAATAGATAATAACAAAGCTTATTCGGCTGATGAGCCTGCTTTAACGCTTTATGCTGCGTGGGTACCAATGTTTAAAATAGAATTTTATTCACTCGATTCGGGTGATTTAATCGACACTATGCAGTTTGACCCAACCGCTGAAAAACAGCTTCAAGTACCCGCTTGGGATGAAGAAACAGGCGCGGTTGAAATGTTTGATTTTCCAAAAAGAGAGGGTTACACATACAACAAAGCGTATTTTGATGCTGAAGGAACAAATGAACTCTCGGGCGAAATTCTCACGCATCCAGGTGTTGTGAATTTAGAAAATGCCACCGCAACCGATTCGGTTTTAAAGCTTTATGTTGATTGGCATGAAGGTGAGTGGTACCGCATTTATACCGTTGACCAGTTTATTGAAAGCGCTAGTCTTAACGGTAACTATGAGTTGTTTGCAGACCTCGACTTTGAAGGTGAAATTTGGCCAACGACCTTTATGTACGGCAATTTTGGCGGTGTTATCAAGGGCAACGGTCATACAATAAAAAATGTAGAATTTACACAAACTAATAACTCAAAAGTTAATGCAGGACTTTTCGGTCATCTTACCGATACAGCAAGCGTTTCTGATTTGAGTTTTGAAAATATTACATTTACAATTAAGGCAGGTACCCGTAAGGTTGGTACAAGCTACGGACTTTTTGCGGGAACCATTTCTGATAAAGCCGTACTTACAAATGTTAATATTTTAAACAGTCATCTGCAAATAGACTCATCGTGTTATTTTGGCGTTGATGACTACACAATAGGTCTTGTTTGCGGTATGGGCGATTCTTCAAAGCTTACATCATCACAAATCGACTGCACTGCTGTTGGCGATGAACCCGAAACGGTTAAGATTACCACGAGTGGTAACACAGTAACTGTTGATTTTGAGAGTTAAAAAAATTTTAACATAAATTAAAGGAGCGACAACCATGAAAAAAAGAATTATTTCACTTATCCTATGCGTTGTTATGTGTGTAAGTATGTTATCGGTACTTACAGGCTGCGGCGCGAGCAGCAGAGATGCTTTTGTTATTATGACGGAGCAGCTTGACGGATTATTTAACCCGTTCTTTTACACATCTGCTCCGGACGGCACTATCGTTAGTATGACACAGATAGGTATGCTTGGTTCGAAGTATGTTGACGGCGAGGTTCAGGTTGCATACGGTGAAGATGAAGCAGTTGTAGTAAAGGATTACGAAATTGTAGAAAACGATGACGACACCGTTACATATAACTTTGTGCTTAAAAACGGCATTAAATTCTCTGACGGTCATCCGCTCACAATGGAAGACGTGCTTTTCAACTACTATGTATATCTTGATCCGGTATATACAGGCTCTAACACCTTGTATTCTACCGATATATTAGGTCTTTCAGAGTATCGCACACAGACAGTTGGTTCTGCTTCTGACGACAGTGATGATCTTATTTCTTCTCAGGCAGCATCCCGTGCAGCTGCTCGTATTAACGAGCTTGTTAACCTTTTCAACTCAGAAATCAAGGCTTCTTCTACTAAAGAGGTTAGCTATGATGCAATGAAAAAAGCAATAACCGCTTACACCGTTAGCGGTGGTTATCAGTCTGCAATTTCAAATAATGCAGAAGAAGTTACGAATAAGAATTTGTTAGAAGATTACGAGTACGCATTAAAACTCTTTAAAGAAGAGCTCGAAGATGATTATCTTGGCGCTCAAGAGTCTTATGTTGATGAGCCATATAAGTCTTATGAGGAATTTAAAGACGAAATATTCTGCTTTATGTATTCAGAAGGCTATGTAGAGGTTGAGTATGAAGAGGGTGAGGACGGCAAGATTGACCGTACTAAGATTAAAAAGCTAACACCCGCATATCCTGACTCTATTAAGTCAAAAGATGATGCAATTGATTATATTTATAACGATAAAATTGCAAGAGAATTAGACATAATATTGCAGTATTGGGGCACTGCTAACACACTCAGCACTGAATATGCTGCAAAGGCAAAGGAAGTCATCCTTCACGAAAATGTTACCGATGACGGTTCTTTAGCTGTTGAAAACATTTCGGGTATCGTATCGCTTGGTCATACCGACAAAGCAGGTGAAACGATTAAGGTTAACGGCAATGAATATACTATAGCATCTGCACACAACGATGACGGTACCGTTAAAAATGCCGATGAATATGATGTTCTCTCAATTACAATTGACGGCATCGACCCCAAGGCTATCTGGAACTTTGCTATAACCGTTGCACCTCAGCATTATTACGGCGAGGGCAGTAGCGTAGATGTTGATATTGAGAACAACAAGTTTGGTGTTGAGTTTGCAAGCTTTGACTTTATGACCGATATAGTTCAGTCTACAAGAAACATCAAAATTCCTATGGGCGCAGGTTCATACAAGGCAACCAACACAAAAAATAAGGACAACCCAACCGAGAGCGAATTTTACACAAACAACGTTGTATATTTCAAGGCTAATGAAAACTTTAGTACAGTAGGTAAAGGCATTGAAAACGCAAAAATCGAAAAAATTCGTTATCAGGTTGTAAGCTCTGCGAACGCAATTGCTGCTTTGCAAGAGGGTAATGTTCACTATATTTCACCCTCACTCACAACCGACAACTATGAAAAGCTTGAAGCTCTTTCTAAAAAGGGTATGGTAACACTTACTACCGACCAGTTGGGCTACGGTTATGTTGGTATTAACTCTGCAAAAGTAACCGATATTAATCTTCGTAAAGCAATTATGTGCGCTATGAACACTTCACTTGCGCTTGACTATTACCGTGCAGGTACGGCCGAACAAATTTTCTGGCCGATGTCAAAGGTAAGCTGGGCATATCCTAAGGGTTCAGACGCTGAGGATAACGGTTTCGATTATCCGCCACTCGGCAGCTGGAGTGAAGAGATTGCAATTGCAAATGTAGAAAAATATATGCAAGAAGCAGGCGTTAGCACAGGCGACAGTGACCTTAGTGTTAAGTTTACCATCGCAGGCTCAAGCCTTCAGGATCACCCGACATACAAGGTGTTCCGTGATGCAGCAGCATTGCTTAATGATTTAGGATGGGATGTTGAGGTTGTTTGCGATACTCAAGCGCTTACTAAAATCAATACCGGTTCACTCGAGGTTTGGGCAGCTGCTTGGTCATCGGCTTTAGACCCCGATTTATACCAGGTATATCACAAGGATTCAACCGCAACAAGCACACTTGCTTGGGGTTATAACTATCTTAAGACAAGTGGTACTGCAGAAGAGTTAGATATTCTTGACGAGCTTAGCGAGCTTATCGACGAAGCACGCGAGACCAACGATCAGGATGAGCGCTCTGACCTTTATAAAGAGGCTATGGAGCAGATTCTTGACCTTGCGATTGAGCTTCCTGTATATCAAAGAAGTGTGCTTTATGCATATAACTCAAAGGTAATAAGCACCGATAGTCTTCCTGCTGAGTCAGAAATGAATCCATATTCATCACCTCTTGACAGAATTTGGGAAGTTGAATTTGCTAAATAATTTGGAGTAGCTAATGTTTAAATATATTTTAAAAAGATTAGTAATGTCCGTATTTATTTTGCTTGGCGTTTCTATGATAATTTATTTTCTAATACGATTGATGCCCGTTGATTTTATTCAAGATAAGATTAACGCCATCAATCAGGGTGGTGCCACCGTTAGCGAAGAAACAGTTAACGCAATGTATGAAATGTACGGACTGGGTGACAATAGCCTTTGGGGTATTTTAAAAGGATATTTCAGTTGGTTGGGCGCCCTTGCGCATTTTGATTTAGGCACAAGCTTTGTTTACGGTATTCCCGTTGCTGATGTTATTTTTGAGCATATGGGCATTTCGTTTGCAATTGCGCTTATTGCTACCGTGTTTGAATTTTTAATTGCAATACCGCTTGGTATTACTGCCGCTACACACCAGTACAGTTTCCGTGATTATTTGGTAACCGTGCTTGTTATGATTGGCATATCATTGCCGTCATTCTTCTTCGGTCAGATGCTAAAGGACTTGTTTGCTCTAAAGCTTGGATGGTTCCCGGCATCAGGTCTTGTTGATGCAACCGCATCATATACCGGTATGGGATTGTTGCTTGACTATGCAAAGCATATGTTTATTCCAATTCTTACCATAGTAATACTCAGCATTGGCGCTCGTATGAGAATGACCCGTACCAATATGTTAGAGGTTATGAACTCGGATTATATCCGCACTGCGCGCGCGAAGGGTTTAAGTGAAAAGGTAGTTATTAACAAACACGCTTTTCGCAACACACTTATTCCGCTGGTTACTTCTCTCGCGGGATTATTGCCGTCACTTTTTTCGGGTGCAATTATCACCGAGCAGGTGTTCGACCTACCCGGTATTGGTAACATAGCGCTTGACGCTATGAATAGAGGAGACATACCCTTCATAATGGGTTACAATATGTTCTTGGCATTGCTTAGTGTTATTGGCGTATTACTTGCCGATTTAATGTACGGTATTGTTGACCCGAGAGTTAAATTAGAGTAAGGAGGCGCTTTTTATGGAAGAAATTACTAAAAACGAAGTGATAGACCAAGAAACCGAAGAAGTGCCTCACGATAAAACTGTGCGACTTATGTCACCAACCCGAATGGTAGTGCGCAGATTTTTTCGTTCAAAGCTTAGTATTGTTGGTCTTATAATGGTTGTCGGACTTTTCGTATTCAGCTTTTTAGGTCCGCTTGTATATACCGAGTGGGGCGAAATTGAGCTTGACGAAAGCGGTAAAACCGAGTATTCAATTTCTGAAACTACATATACAGTAAACGGTGAAGAGTATACTATAAGGCAAACAACCGAAAAGTCGCTTAAAGATAACTTTTTGGCACCTCCGTCAAAAGAGCATATTTTAGGCACCGACAACGAGGGTTATGATATTTTTGTGCGACTTATGTACGGTGGTAGAATATCGCTTATAGTTAGTTTTATCGCAGTGTTTTTGATTACCATATTAGGCGTAATTATGGGTGGCATTTCAGGATTTTTCGGCGGTGCAATTGACAATGTTATTATGCGACTTTGCGACATTTTGATATGCTTGCCGGGTGTGCCGATTTTGCTTATTATAAGCACTATTCTTGATGCATCTGGCATAGATGCAAAATACCGTATCTATTTGCTTATGATTTATCTTACATTCATCTCTTGGCCGGGTACCGCCCGTCTTGTGCGCGGACAGATTCTTTCTCTTCGTGAGCAGGAATATATGGTTGCGGCAGAGGCAATGGGTTATTCAACCTCAAGAAAAATCTTTAAGCATTTAGTGCCTAATGTTATGCCACAGCTCATCGTTCAAATGAGTCTTAGCCTTGGTAGTATGATTCTCTATGAGGCAACACTGTCTTACCTTAATCTTGGTGTTAAGGCACCGTATGCCGCTTGGGGTACCATGATAAATATTATTTCTACTAATCAGGATATACTGCAAAATCACCTTAATGTTTGGGTGCCCGCAGGCATATGCATAGTTATTGCGGTTTTAGGCTTTAACTTTATCGGCGACGGCTTGCGTGATGCGCTTGACCCGAAGGCAAGGAGGTAGTTTGTATGGCAAAAACGGATAAGAACTATCTTTCGGGTAAAGAAATTCGCGCGATTGCTAAAGAAAACAAAAAGGTAATGAAACGCCTTGAGGCTGAAAAATACCGCAAGGCTGACGAGTCGGAGTATCTGACTCAAATGAAGGATGATAACAACATACTTGAAATTGACCAGCTTAACACCTATTTCTTTACCGAGCAGGGTGTTGTAAAGGCTGTAAACGGTGTGTCGTTCGATGTGCCAATTAATGCTACTGTTGGCGTAGTTGGCGAATCGGGTTGTGGCAAGTCGGTTACAAGTATGTCGGTTATGCGCCTTTTACAAGGTCCCACAGGCCAGATTTACTCGGGCGAGATAAGATTTAAGTCTAAAGATAAAACGGGCGTAGAAAAGGTTTATGACATCGCTAAGATGCCAATCGCCGATATCCATAAAATTCGTGGCAATCAAATTGCTATGATTTTCCAAGAGCCTATGACCTCGCTCAATCCCGTTTTTACTATTGGTCAGCAGTTAGATGAGGTTACCTTTATTCATAACCCCGAGGCTACAAAAGAGGATGCAAAAAACAAATCTATTGAGATGTTAAACCTTGTTGGCATTGCAATGCCCGAGCGTGTTTATAACTCATTTCCGCACGAATTATCGGGCGGTATGCGTCAACGTGTTATGATATCAATGGCGCTTGCTAGTGACCCGCGTCTTATTATTGCGGATGAGCCTACAACTGCCCTTGATGTTACAATTCAGGCTCAAATTTTGGACCTTTTGCGTGACCTTAAAGATAAAATTGACGGTTCTATTATGCTTATTACCCATGACCTTGGTATAATAGCTGAAATGGCCGATTACGTTGTGGTTATGTATGCGGGCAAGGTAATTGAAAAGGGAACTGTGGATGAAATTTTCCACAATCCTATGCACCCTTATACAATCGGTCTACAAAAGTCAAAGCCGACGCTTAATTCCGATAGTGATACCTTGTATAATATTCCCGGTAATGTGCCCAACCCAATAAATATGCCAACACATTGTTATTTTAAGGAAAGATGCAATAAGTGTACTGCTAAATGTTCAGGCGAATATCCCGAGATGATTCAGGTAAGTCCAACGCATTTTGTTGCGTGCCACCTGTACGATGAGGAGGAATAAAATGGCTGAAGATAAAATTCAAGAACAATTTGATACGGAAGCCATTTTAGAAGTACGCAATCTTCGTAAATGCTTTCCTATTAAAAAGACAATTACCGGTAAGGTCACACAAGAATTAATCGCTGTTGATAATGTTTCTTTTAAGCTTATGCCAGGCGAAACACTTGGTATTGTTGGTGAGTCGGGTTGCGGCAAAACAACCTTGGGCCGCACCATACTTAAGCTTCACGAATCAAACGGCGGTCAAATAATATTTGAGGGTAAAGATATTACCAATCTTAAATCTTCAGAAATGCGTGAAATACGCAAAAAAATGCAGATAATTTTCCAAGACCCATATTCATCATTACCTCCACGAAGCACGGTTGGCGGTATTCTTTCAGAGCCTGTTGAGGTGCATAAAATAGTGCCAAAGGCAGAAATTAAAGATTATGTACTTGATTTGATGGACAAATGCGGTCTCCGTGATTATTATTATGAGAGATACCCTCACGAGTTTTCGGGTGGTCAAAGACAGCGTATTTGTATAGCGCGTGCGTTATCTGTGAACCCCAAGCTTGTTATTTGTGACGAGCCTGTGTCAGCACTTGATGTGTCAATTCAAGCGCAAATTATTAATTTGCTTAAAAAATTACAGCAAGAAATGAACCTTACATATTTATTCATTTCGCACGATTTATCGGTGGTTAAGTTTATTTCTGACAAAATCGGTGTTATGTATTTGGGCGCTATGGTAGAATTTGGCACAAAAGAAGATATTTTCGCAAATCCGTTACATCCTTATACTCAAGCGCTTTTCTCGGCAATACCACAGCCTGACCCCGATGTTAAGATGAACAGAATCATCTTGAAGGGCGATATTCCTTCACCTGCAAATCCGCCGAAGGGTTGTCGATTCCACACACGCTGTCCAAAGGCTATGGATATTTGCAGCGAGATTGCGCCTGAATACCGTGACTTTGGCAACGGTCATTGCGCTGCGTGTCATTTGCTTAATAAGGATTAATACCATGAGCAAAAAAATTAAAAAAGAAAAGATAACATATATCGACGACGGCAGAACAATAGCCGATATGTCAAACCTGCCACCGCGCGCTGAGTGGACGAAACGTGGCACAACCTCTAGCTTCAAAGAAATTTGGAACACTTATTGGCAGGCTACAATGATGATGCTAAAGCCTACACTTATAGCAATTGGCTTTTTGTTTGTTATTTTTTTAATTATTACCATTATATTTTGGTTAATGTAAGATATAAAAATCCCGAACAATCAAGTTCGGGATTTTTATATTCGGTATACAAAGCAAAAAATTGCTGCGCATGAGAGAATGTTCGAAAAAGTAATTTGCTATTTAACAGCTCAGACACCTTTGAGTCACCTTGTAGGCGTTTCGCCAGTAATCGCCCGTCTAAGCGAGGAGAAGATCACAGGTTAAATCAATAGTTTTGATTTTGTCTGAAAGAGAATTATCGAAAGAAGAAGTTGAAAAATGTAAAAATTTTCATAAATAAATCATATTAATGCGATAAATAAAAATACATTGCTTAATTTGTAGAAATGTGTTGTAGAAAATGCATATTTTTTAATGTAATTCGCGATGAAAAGTGGTCTTTTAATGGCCTTGAAACTATTGTTTTATGTGGAAAATTATGGTAAAATTTTGGCATAAATTTAAGAAAGGGGTTGTTTATTATGAAGAAACAACTAAACGTTGTAATTGCTGATGATACAACGGAATTTGGACGAAAATGTGCCAAAATATTGAACAGTTACGGTATGAATGTCGAACTGTGTGAAAAGGACGGTTATGAGGTAATTAAATCTCTTCAAAGATACAAACCCGATGTGGTAATTGCTGATGTTTTTATGCCGGGCTTGGATATACTTGGTGTTCTTAATTCGTTGAAAGAGGTAGACGCCACAAATAGACCAATGGTTATGGCAATGTCAAGCTTTGATAATCAGAGACTTGAAAAGGAAACACTTGATGCAGGAGCATCATATTATTTTTTAAGACCTTTCGATATTAATATGATGGCACAGCGTATAATACAATTATCTGACTGGAAAAACCAAGTTTCGCCGCTTTTGATTAAGAAAGATAATACTGTAACCGATACACAACTTGAATTGATGATAACCGAGATAATACACGATCTCGGCGTACCTGCGCATATTAAGGGATATCAGTACATAAGATATTCTATTATGTTGGCTGTTAAAGATGAAACTATAATCAGTTCCATTACAAAAACACTTTATCCAACGGTGGCTAAAAAGCATAATACAACTTCATCTCGTGTTGAGCGTGCTATTCGTCACGCAATTGAGGTTGCTTGGGATAGAGGTGATATTGATACTCTAAATTCATATTTTGGTTATACGGTCCAAAATAATAAAGGTAAGCCTACTAACTCTGAATTTATTGCGATGATTAGTGATAAAATTCGATTACAATTAAAAGCAAGCTGAAACTATTTTTTAATTAAGCGAATAGCAAAAAGTGAATAGGTAAAAAGCAAAAAATCCTAAATGCAATTACATTTAGGATTTTTTGGTGCCGCTGACCGGACTTGAACCGGTACGGTATCGCTACCGAGGGATTTTAAGTCCCTTGTGTCTGCCTATTCCACCACAGCGGCGTCTAAAATATAATATATCAAATGATTTAATTTGTCAAGTTTTTTTAAATAAAAATTATTGCAGCGGGGAAGTTGTCCCCGCTGCAATTATATAAGTTCTCCCATGCAGCAATCATCTTGCACGGATTTGATTATAACCTCGCAAATTCGCCCTGTAAGGACTTTTTCGGTTTTTACTACAACTCTGGTATAATTAGGCGTGTAGCCCTCTGTTATGCCATTTTCTTGGGTCTCAAACAAAACGGGGTAGTTGTTGCCAATTTGTGCTTTCAAAAACTCGGTTTCGGTTTGTTCTGTTACTTCTGCCATTAAATATGCACGCTTTCGTTTTTCGGTGTTACTTACTTGATTTTTTAATCCTGCGGCTACAGTACCGCTACGGCGGGAATATGCAAAAATATGCGCTCTTGCAAAACCAATTTTTTTAGCAAAGGCAAGACTTTCTTGAAATTCTTCTTCCGTTTCACCGGCAAATCCTACCATAATATCGGTGGTAATTGCAGCATCGGTAAATGTGGCTCGTATGCGACTTACTAAATCTTCATAAAATGAGGAGTCATAGTGTCTGTTCATACGCTTGAGCGTTGCATCGCAACCCGATTGCAATGATAAATGAAATTGTGGGCAAAATTTAGGTTGAGCTTTAAAGCGATGTAGCATTTCGTCGGTTATATGGTCTGGTTCAAGTGAACCAAGTCTTACGCGCTTTATACCGTTAACCTCGCACACGGCATCAACAGCGTCGCATAGGTTGAAATTTTCATCTTTACCGTATGAAGTAAGGTTTATACCAACAAGAACAATTTCACAAAAACCGTTTTTTGCGAGCCTTTCGGCTTCGGCTTTTATATCGTCAACCGCACGCGAACGAACTCTACCACGTGCAAAGGGTATAATGCAATATGTACAGAAACGATCGCAACCGTCCTGAATTTTCATAAAAGCACGCGTTCGTTCATTAAAACTGCTTAAGCCGATTGTGTTGTAGAGATCAACGCTTTGGTGTGCTTTAATTTCAAAAATACGTGTGTTGTTATAGTTGTTTATAGCATCAACAACCTTTGATACATCGCGATTACCGATAACAATATCAGCTTCGGTTAGCTTTTTGGCTTCATCGGGAAAGGCTTGCACCATACAACCGGTAAGTGTGATTACAGCATCGGGATGTTCTCTGCGCATATGGCGTACAAGTTGTCGGGTTTTACGGTCGCTTTCGGCAGTAACCGTGCAGGAGTTTATAATAACAGCATCTATAGGTAGGTTTTTATCATTTGTGTGACCTAAATTTAACAATGCTTCACGCATAGCTTCGGTTTCGTATTGATTAACCTTACAGCCAAGTGTATGAAAAAGTATGTTCATTAATTTACCTCTTTAAAATTGTCTAAAAACATTTTAATAAAAATAAAATTGCTTGTCAACAGTTATTGAAATTTCAAGTGTGGTATGATATAATTCTCCTGATGAATATAGGGGGTATATCTATGCCGTTTAAGAAGGATTTTGTTTGGGGCGCTGCAACTGCTGCATATCAAATTGAGGGCGCCTGGAACGAGGATGGTAAGGGCGAAAATGTGTGGGATGTTTTTTGCCATGAGTATACACACGTTGAACAAGGTCATACGGGTGATGTTGCCTGTGACCACTATCATCGGTATAAAGAAGATGTAAAATTGATGAAAGAGTTAGGAATAAAAGCCTATCGTTTTTCTATTTCGTGGTCACGTCTTATACCCAATGGTATTGGCGAGCTTAACCCTAAGGGTGTTGAATTTTACAATAATCTCATTAATGAATTGCTTGCAAACGGTATAGAGCCATATGTTACACTTTTTCATTGGGATTACCCTTACGCTTTGCACAAAAAAGGTGGTTGGCTTAACGACGAAAGCGTTAAGTGGTTTGCTGATTACGCCGCGCGCGTATCGGAACTTTTTTCTGATCGTGTAAAAAACTTTATTACTTTTAATGAGCCGCAGTGCTTTATAGGTGCCGGGTATATGTCAGGCGCGCACGCACCGGGCTATCAAGTTCTTTATAAAGATATATTCCAAATGTGTCATAACGTGCTTAAAGCGCATGGTGCTGCAGTAATCGCTTTGCGTGAGAATGCAAAACAGCCTATAAAGGTAGGCTATGCACCGACGGGTACTACCTGTTATCCCGCAAGTGAAAGTGAAGCAGATATCGAAGCTGCCCGTAAAAAGATGTTTGAATGCCCGCCGCTTAGCCGTGGCCTTATGTGGAACATTTCTTGGTGGAGCGACCCGGTAATATTAGGTAAATACCCCGAAGACGGACTTCGTATGTATAAA
>JAZUOS010000017.1:0-6669 GCA_045604765.1 Acutalibacteraceae bacterium
CTTTTCAAGTGCTTTTATGTAATCAACAAAACCGTCTTTGTCAATGTTAACAGCCTTGTCAGGACGGTATGACGGCAATACCAAAGCCTCGCATACAAGTCGGAGGCCAAGCGGTCTTAGGAAGACAACAAAAGCAAGCTGCTCCTTGGCCCACAGAACGTCATGGCTACGATCCGACTTCTTTTCAAGTGCTTTTATGTAATCAACAAAACCGTCTTTGTCAATGTTAACAGCCTTGTCAGGACGGTATGACGGCAATACCAAAGCCTCGCATACGCCCTCATCCTTAATCTTTTTGTGCCATTCGAGTGTATCAATTGGGTCATCGGTAGTACCGATCATTTTAACGTTTGATTTTTTTATAATACTACAAGCCGACATATCGTCACTTTGTAGCTTTTCGTTACAAAGATTCCAAACCTCTTGGGCGGTCTTTGCGCTGAGTATTCCGTCGTAGTCAAAGTATCGCTTAAGCTCAAGATGATTCCAATGATACATTGGGTTGCCTATTGCACGTGGCAACATCTCGGCAAAACGCAAAAACTTGGTGTAATCGTCAGCATCGCCCGTAATCTCGTTTTCGGGGGTACCGTTGCTACGGATTAAACGCCACTTATAGTGGTCGCCGCCAAGCCAAATTTCAGTAATATTTTTAAACTTTTTATTTTCATAAATCTCTTTTGGATTTATATGACAGTGGTAGTCAATAATCGGCATTTTTTTGGCATAATCGTGATAAAGCTTTTTAGCCGTTTCATTGGTCAAAATAAAATCATCATTAATAAAGCTCATAGCAATATCTCCTTAAAACATATTACTTGTATTATACATTTTTATTTAGAAAAAATCAAGACTCCACTTTATAAAGCAGAGTCTTGATTAAACATTTAATTATGCATTATGCATTGTTAATTGTGCATTAGTAAAGAATCTTACCCTCAGCAACCTTTTTAAGATGCTCGCCATAGGGTGATTTTCCGTATTTTTCAGCCGATTCGATAAGCTTTTCCTTGCTTATCCAACCGTTTTTGTATGCGATTTCTTCAACTGCAGAAATCTGAATACCCTGACGGCTTTCAATAACCTTTACAAATTCGGTAGCCTCGGCCAATGCGTCCATTGTACCGGTGTCAAGCCAAGCATAGCCGCGACCTAATGTTACAACGTTGAGGGTATCATCCTCAAGATAAAGCTTATTAAGGTCGGTAATTTCAAGTTCGCCACGTGCAGATGGCTTAACCTTTTTAGCCATTTCAACAACGCGGTTGTCATAGAAATAAAGTCCTGTTACACAGTAGTTTGACTTAGGATTCTTTGGCTTTTCTTCCAATGATATTGCCTTGCCGTTTTCATCAAACTCTACTATACCAAAACGCTCTGGGTCGTCAACGTAATAACCAAATACAGTAGCACCGGTTTCTCTTGCAGCCGCTTCACGAAGATGCTTTTTAAGTCCGCTACCATAGAAAATATTATCACCCAAAACCATTGCGCAGCTATCACCTGCAATAAACTCTTCACCAATAAGGAACGCCTGAGCAAGACCGTCTGGAGAAGGCTGTACAGCATAAGAAAGGTTGATACCATAGCGTGAACCATCGCCCAAAAGACGCTCAAAGTTTGGCAGGTCAGTGGGTGTTGAGATAATAAGTATATCGCGAATACCTGCGAGCATGAGTGTTGACAGCGGATAATAAATCATCGGCTTGTCATATACGGGAAGAAGCTGTTTTGAAGTTACCATAGTAAGCGGATAAAGGCGTGTTCCGCTACCGCCTGCAAGAATAATACCTTTCATTTTAAAAACTCCTTTTTATTTAACGATTATATCAATGCCAAGAATTACAACATCATTTACCGGTTTATCGGCTGCGCCAACCTCTACATTGGCAATAGCATCAACCACATCCATACCGTTTATTACCTGACCGAATACAGTGTGACGAAAATCAAGCCACGGTGTACCGCCAATCTTAGCATAAGCCTCGGTAATCTCGGGTGGAAAACCGTTGTCAGCAAGGTCTTTCATTTGGCTCAGCATATTAGCGGGAACCTCACTTGCCTGAACAATAAAGAACTGACTACCATTGGTATTAGGACCTGCGTTAGCCATACAAAGCGCGCCGCGAAGGTTGTGAAGCTCGGGTGTAAACTCGTCTTGGAAACTACGTCCCCAAATCGACTCACCGCCCATACCTGTGCCGGTTGGGTCACCGCCTTGAATCATAAAATCCTTAATTACACGATGAAAAATTATACCGTTGTAATAATCGTTTTTTGCGTGTGTAGTAAAGTTTTCTACCGTTTTGGGCGCTTGCTCGGGAAACAATTTAATCTCAATGTCGCCCATATTAGTATGCATTACCGCAACTGTATCACCGCTTTTTACGGCTTCTAATTGCAAACAAGACATAAAATTACCTCTTTCGCTAATTTTAATTACATTTTAACAGTAATTTGCTAAAGTTTCAATAGTAAATTTTAAAAAAGGTTTTATTGCTATTTTTTTGATATTGTGATATATTTATTTTAAAATAATGTTTGGATGGTGTTTTTATGAATAACACACTTGAAAACTCTGTTTGGATTGGCGCGAAGCAGGAAACCGTCTCCCCTATTATTCTGCGACGATTCAATACTCAAAACGTAAAAAAAGCCACCCTGGTTATTACGGGACTTGGTTATTTTGAGGCTAAAATCAATGATAATCCAGTAACTGACTATTGCTTTTTACCCGTTGCCAGCGACTACGAACCTCGTGACCTAACCCTTTGCGCGCACAGAGGAACAACGGGTACTACAACAAACAGAATTTACTATTACGATTTTGATATTACCTATTTATTAAAGAGTGGTGAAAACCTGCTTTCAGTTCAGCTTGGCAATGGTTTTTATCGCCAAGAAGAACGCACTGCCGAGGGTAAAATGTATTTTGGAGATATTTTAAAATGTATTTACAAAATAGTTTTAGAAACCGAAAACGGTGTGATAGAACTTTGCTCTGACGGAAGCGAAACATATACCGATAGCGCTATTCGTTTTAGCAATATGTATTTGGGCGAAACAATAGATTACACCGCAAAGCTGCAAGAAGAAAAAGCGGTTAATATTCTCCCCACTCCACAAACTATTTTAAGCGAGGCAATCGGCACACCAGATAAGGTTATTCGCAAAATCAAGCCTGTTAAAATTGCCGAAATAGACGGCAAACAGATTTTTGACAACGGTGAAAATATAACCGGCGTTGTTGCCGTTAAAACCAACGCTGCCGCTGGTAGTGTAATTACACTTCGTTTTGCTGAAAACATTAACGAAGATAAGTCGCTTAATTTTTCCACAACAATCAGTTCATACGAAGCAACACGCAGCGGTGAACTTCAAATTATGAAAAACACCTTTATAACCGATGGCGCATCACGCACTTTATTGCCAAAATTTGTTTGGTATGCCTTCCGTTATTTTGAAATAGAGGGTGAATTTGACGAGGTAGAGGTAAATGTTATTCACGCTGATACTCCCGTCACCTCAACATTCACTTCAAACCACGAGGGTCTAAACTTTTTGTATGACGCGTTTTTACGCACCCAACTTGACAATATGCACGGCAGTATTCCATCCGACTGTCCTCACCGTGAGCGACTTGGTTACACAGGCGATGGTCAAATTTGCGCGCCGACAGCTATGATGATGATAGACACGCGTGAATTTTATAAAAAATGGATACAGGACATTCTCGACTGTCAGGACACCAACGGTCATATTCGCCATACAGCACCCTTTATGGGCGGCGGTGGCGGTCCAGGTGGCTGGGGCAGTGCCATAACCATTGTGCCCTATGCTTATTATAAGCAATATGGCGACACCGATATTATAGAAAAGTGTTACGACAGTATGAAACTGTGGATTAGCTATCTGCTCTCCCACACTGAAAACGGACTTGTAACCAGTGAAGACCCGGGCGGTTGGTGTCTTGGTGACTGGGCTTCTCTTGACAAAATGGAAATTCCCGAGCCTTATGTAAACAGCTGTTATTTTGTTAAAAATCTTTTACTTTTAGAAGAAATGGCAGCAATCATTGGCAAAGACGACGATATCTCCTACTATCAAGAGCTTCGTACCATCACAGAAAAAGCAATTGTTGACACCTATTACGATGCTACTACCGGCCACTTTTCAGGCGGTATACAAGGCTGCGACGCATTTGCCGTATGGTGCGGTCTTGCAGGCGCGGACACTGCTAAAAAGCTTGCCGAGAGATATATGGAGCTGCAATACTTTGATACAGGATTTATCTGCACCGACATACTTTGCGAGGTTCTTTGTAATTACGGCTATACCGATGTTTTCTTATCACTGCTAAAAAGCGAAAAACGCGGTACCTTCCTTTATATGAAGCGCCAAGGTGCTACAACAATTTGGGAATACTTTAGCGGTATGAGCTCAAACAACCACCCAATGTTCGGCGCGTGCGCCCGTCAGCTTTTCCAAAGTGTTTTGGGCATTCGCCAGCGCGAAGGTACTGCAGGATACACTGACGTAATTATAAACCCCGTAAAAACAACACAGGGCTTAAAAGCATCGGGCAGCATAGACACACCAAATGGTGTCATAGCCGTATCGCTTGACACAACGGGCGAAAAGCCGATTATAAATGTTGAAGCACCTGAAAGCATTAAGATAGAAATATTAAAATAACATCGTAGGGACCGGCGGTGTGGGTGTACGGTGGACACCTCTGTGAAGCAGAAGCACTGACCGAGACGGCAGCCGAGACCCTCGACGGTCCGCAAAGACAGAGGTTAAAAATGACTTATATTTATCTTGTCCGTCACTGTGAGGCTATGGGCAATCACAAGCGACTTTTTCAAGGCTCTACCGATTGCGATATAAGCGAAATTGGTACTAAACAATTAGAATATCTAAAAGAGCGTTTTCTAAGTATAAAGCTTGACGCGGTTTA
The DNA here is from genome assembly GCA_045604765.1 of Acutalibacteraceae bacterium. Taxonomy (GTDB): domain Bacteria; phylum Bacillota; class Clostridia; order Oscillospirales; family Acutalibacteraceae; genus UBA737. The sequence goes on from JAZUOS010000017.1 coordinate 4,961, forward strand.
CTCTAGTCCCCTTATCCGCGCGCAAAAAACCGCCGAGGCGATAGCGTACGGAAAAGGCTTGGAAATCGTGACCCGCAAAAATTTAGCCGAGCTCCACGGCGGCGTGGTTGAAGGCAGACCCTGGCAAGAAGCTTTTAATGCTATTCCCGGTCTTGCAGATGCTTGGAACAATCACCCGCAAGACTTTGCCCCCGAGGGCGGTGAAGCTATGCGTGACGCTTATGTGCGTATTTATGACGAGATTCTCGCCCTTGCCCATCAAAACCGCGGTAAAACTATCGCGGCGGCAACGCACGGCGGAGTGCTTCGTTGTCTTACCTGCCGCATTCTTTATAACGATATTACTCGTCTAAAGGATGTACCCTGGCACGAAAACACATCGGTTACACTCATAAAGATTGATGACAACGATAAAATAAGCATTGAGTTTTTCAATGATCATAGCCATGTGCCAAGTGAATATATGCCCAAGCGCAGTCGCATTATACCAAAGGATTAAGGGGTGTTAATATGGTAATTATGTCAGTCGATTTAGGCAAGGCTCGCACAGGTATTGCCGTATCGGATGCGTCTTGTCAGTTTGCTTTCCCAAAAGATGTTATAACCGAATATAACACCGACCGCCTTATTGAAAAGGTGTGCGAAAAGGCAAAAGAATATGCAGCCGAACGTATCGTGGTAGGCTACCCTAAAAATATGGACGGCTCTTTAGGCGAACGCGCGCAAGAATGCGCAGCTATAGCCGAACAAATAAAAACTGCAAGCGGCATTGAAACAGTCCTTTGGGACGAGCGTTGCACCACCGTTACCGCGCATAATTATTTGAGTATGAACAATGTGCGTGGAAAAAAACGTAAGCAAACGGTCGACGCCGTAGCGGCAGTAATAATACTTGAGGATTATTTGAGGAGTTTATAATTTTTCATCTCTTTCGCATTGTCAAAACGTATTAACCTTTTAATATTACTTAAAAAAGACGGCATCAGCCGTCTTTTTCTATAGTACTTTTTCCATGTAGATTTTTTGTGGCACTAATCCCATTGCCTCGTAAAAGCGTAGTGCCGATGGATTACAACTCCAAACGTTAAGCGTTAGGTTATAACAGTTATTTTCTTTTGCAAGTTGAACTGCAGCTTCGTAAAGCTGTTTGCCAACGTGCTTACCGCGTAGATTTTCGTCAACACACAAATCGTCTATATAAAGCGTTTTTATGTGGGTTAAAACCGAGTTGTAATTGTGCTGCTGAAAAACACAAAAGCAATAGCCCATAACGCTGTCGTTTTCATCAACCGCTACTAGTATTGGACGCTCTTTGTCAGCTAGTAGCACCTTTAAATCCTGTGACGAATATTTTGTACCTATTTTAAAAATATCGGGTCTGCCACGGTGATGCACCAAGCAAACCTGTGACAATAAATCTAAAATTTTGGGTATATCTTTTTCTACTGCAAGTCTTATCATACCTATCACCATTGTTTAGTAATATTAACTGTGTTAATTATAGCACAAATTAATACGATTAGCAAATAAAAAAGACGGCGAATGAAGCCGTCTTTTTTTGTAGGGCAAGGGCTTGCTCTTGCCGAAAATCTAATATTAGAATCGGCAGGAGTAAACCCCTGACCTACGATATTTTGCATTGCGTTCCGTCGTGTTTTATCTCGTAGTTTTCTTTAAGAATCAAATCGCTTATAAACACAAACTCATAC
>JAZUOS010000018.1:0-10626 GCA_045604765.1 Acutalibacteraceae bacterium
TTCAAGGATCTTGTACCAGATCTTTGCGTGTTCCTTCTCGTTTGCGGCAGTCTGAAGGAAAATCTTAGCAATCTGCTCGTAGCCGTCTTTTTTGGCCTTTGAAGCAAAATAGGTATATTTGTTGCGAGCTTGTGACTCGCCGCTGAATGCTTCCATCAAATTTTTTTCTGTTTGTGTGCCTGAATATTTATTTGTCTTTACTCCCATTGGTAAAAACCTCCTTTTATTATTTAAGTTTAGTATATATCTTTTTTTAAAAATTATCAAGCATATTTCTTGAATAAATTGTTTAGTTGTGATAATATATTTGTGGTGATTTAATGTTTTTTAAAAAAGAAAAAGGCGGAAGCTTTGAATATTTGGTTGCAGGGCTTGGTAATCCGGGCCGCGAATATGAAAACACTCGTCACAACGCAGGCTTTGTAGCGGCCGATATGCTGGCCGATAAATTTAATATGAGCTTTTCTAAATCAAAGTTTGACGCACTCTACGGCGACTGCGTTATTGCGGGTGAGCGTGTGCTTGTGGTAAAGCCACAGACCTATATGAACCTGTCAGGTAACGCTGTGCAAAAATTGGCGTCGTTTTATAAAATACCCGCAGAGAAGCTTATTGTTATGCACGACGACGTGTCGCTTGACGTTGGCAAAATACGTATTCGCCGCAAAGGCAGTGCGGGCGGTCAAAAGGGACTTGCTAACATTATTCAGATGATGGGTACCGAAGAAATACCGCGCATTAAAATAGGCGTTGGCGGCAAACCGCATCCCGATTATGATATGAAGGATTGGGTACTTGGCAAGATACCACAAGAGCAACAGGCCGATTTTAAAACAGCTTGTGAAAACGCGGTAAAGGCTGTAGAGGAGATCATAGCACGAGGCATTGATTCCGCTATGAATAAATACAGCAAATAAAATTGTATGAAGGCTTTATTTGACATACTAAAAAACGAGCCCGATTACGCGCGGCTTTTAAAAAGCGTTAAGAGTGATAGTCTTCCGCTTGCGGCAAGTGGGTTGTCCACCGTGCACAAGGCGTTGCTTACAGCGGCGCTTAATGTCCACACAGGTAAGGCGGCGGTTATAACCCCTGACGAGCAAACGGCAGTCGCGCTTAAAAATGACCTTGTGTCGTTGGGGTTGAATGCTTTGATTTTTACCTCGCGCGATTACAACACCCAGCGTATGACGGGCTACTCAAAAGAATATGAGCACAAGCGAATTGACACCCTATCAAGAGTTCTTGATGGGGCCTTTGACGTGGTTATAATTCCCGTAGATGCGGCGGTGCAATACACTGTTCCGCCTGAGATTTTGGCTGAAAATATCCTTACCGTCAATGCTGCTGACACTATAGATATATCACAGTTTTGCGAAAAACTTATAAATAGCGGCTATGTTCGAAGTGAGCTTTGCGAGGGCGTGGGTCAGTTTGCAGTGCGTGGCGGCATAATAGATATTTTTGCAACGGGCAACGATTACCCCGTGCGAATAGAGCTTTGGGGCGACGAGGTTGACAGCCTGTCTTATTTTGATATTACCACCCAAAGACGCACCGAAAATATAAACCAAATTAAAATTTACCCCGCAAACGAACTGCCGTTTGAGGCAGAGTCGCTCGCCAAAAAATTAGAAGAATATATTAAAAAAGATAAAAAAATCACCGACCAGCAGCGTGGCTTTATTGAGCAAGATATTCACGCTTTGCAATCGGGACTTTCGGTTTCGTCCGATTTATATATACCGTTTTTATATGAAAAGCCTGCCACTGTTTTTGATTATTTTAATAACTGCATTACCGTTGTGTGCGAATCGGGCAACATAATTGAGCGGCTTAAAAGTATTTTTACTATTGAAAAAGAAGATATAACAGCTTTGCTTGAAAGCGGCAAGCTCTGCCCCCAAAGCGCAAAGTTGCGTCTTACTGCCGCAGAGCTGTATTCTAACTTTGAAAAAGCCATCTATTTTGAAAACTTTCCGCGTTCTTCTTATGAAATCACACTTAAAGAAATAGTTACATTTAATTTTAAGCGTTCTACAGCGTGGGGTGGAGATATAAATGTGCTTATAGACGATATCGCCTATACTATGCATATAAAGGGAACGGCAATAATTCTTGCGGGTGAGCCCAAAACTGCGCGTGTGCTAACAGCCGAGCTGTGCGACCGAGGTGTAAATGCAGTCTATCTTGAAAATGCTGATAGTATATCGGGCGGCGGTGTATTTGTGCTACCGGGAGGGCTTTCAAGCGGTTTTGAAATACCAATGTGTAAACTTTGTGTTATTACACACCGTCACATAGCCGCCGAGGGCAAGCTTAGTTACCGTCGACCAAAAAATGCCAAGCAGATAAATTCACTTGATGAACTGCATCGCGGCGATTATGTTGTGCATTCAGCCCACGGCATAGGCGTTTTTGACGGCATAAACCAGATTAAAAACGGCGGTGTTACAAAAGATTATATAAAAATCAAGTATGCGGGCAGCGATATTCTTTACGTGCCAGTAACACAACTTGATTTAGTATCAAAATATATAGGCGCTGCTGAGGATAGTGGTATAAAACTTAACAAACTTGGCGGTAGCGAGTGGCAACGCACCCGTGCGCGTGTAAAAAAAGCTGTCCGCGATATGGCAAAGCAGTTAACCGCACTTTATGCAAAACGTATGGCTACAAAGGGCTATGCCTTTAGCGAAGATACCGATTTGCAAAGCGGTTTTGAGGCGCGGTTTGAATACGAAGAAACCGACGACCAGCTTCGCTGTATTGACGAAATTAAACGCGATATGCAGCGCGACGTACCTATGGACCGTCTGCTTTGCGGTGATGTTGGCTTTGGCAAAACCGAGGTAGCGCTTCGCGCCGCGTTCAAGTGCGTAAGCGAGGGCAAGCAGTGCGCGCTCTTGGTGCCCACAACAATACTTGCTATGCAGCACTACAACACGGTGCTTCGCCGTTTTGGTGATATGCCGCTTACCGTAAAGCTGCTCAACCGCTTTGTTTCTAAAAAAGAACAGGAAAAAACTATTGCGGGCTTAAAATCGGGTAGAGTTGATATGGTGGTAGGCACACATCGACTCATTTCAAAAGATGTCGCCTTTAAAAGCATCGGTCTTGTAATTATAGATGAAGAGCAACGTTTCGGCGTGGCGCAAAAAGAACGGCTAAAAGAGCTTTATCCGTTTGTCGATATACTTACACTCTCTGCAACTCCTATTCCGCGAACACTAAATATGGCAATGTCGGGACTGCGTGATATGTCGAGCATCGACGAGGCACCAAGTGACCGCCACCCCGTGCAAACTTATGTGTTAGAGCAGAATGACGGGGTGCTGCTTGATGCTATAAGTCGTGAGCTGCGTCGAGGGGGGCAGGTATATTACCTGCATAATCGGGTTGAGAGCATTACACATAGAGCAGCAAAGCTAAAACAACTTTTACCCGAGGCTCGCATTGGCATAGCCCACGGCAAAATGAGCGAGGATGAACTAAGTGATATTTGGCAAAAGCTACTCGAGCACGAAATAGATGTGCTCGTTTGCACCACCATAATTGAAACGGGTGTTGATGTGCCAAACGCCAATACCCTTATAATTGAAGATGCAGACCGTATGGGGCTGTCACAGCTACATCAGCTTCGAGGACGCGTGGGTCGTTCACCACGCCGCGCGTATGCATATTTTTGCTTTAGACGCGGCAGAGAAATAAGCGAGGTTGCCTCTAAACGCCTTGAAGCCATACGGCAGTTTACCGAATTTGGTTCGGGCTTTAAGATTGCTATGCGTGACCTTGAAATAAGAGGTGCAGGCAGTATTTTGGGTGGTGAACAGCACGGAAATATGGAAGCGGTGGGCTATGATATGTACCTTAAATTGCTTGCTGATGCCGTAAACGAAGAAAAGGGAATAGAATCTCACGAGGATCTCACCTGCACGATAGATCTTAATATTTCGGCTCACATACCCGAGCGGTATATTGCGGCTTTGCCCGCCCGTCTTGGTATTTACCGACGCATAGCCGATATTCGTGACGACGGTGATGTTGCCGATGTAATTGACGAGCTGTGCGACCGCTTCGGTGAGCCGCCACGCGCTGTTATGGGGCTTATAGAAATTTCACTGCTTCGCAGTCGTGCGTCAGCGGCAGGTATTACCGAAATTACCAGTACCCCCACCACCGCCATGCTTCGCGCGGTAAAAATTGACGAAAAGGTTGCGTCAAAGCTTGCTGACGAGTTTAAATCGGCCTTTACACTGTCAACCTCGGGAGAGCCGGCATATATAATCCGCCTTGTAAACGGACTAAAGGTAGGAGATGTTGTGTCGCGCCTTTCAAAGATTTTGTAAATCGTTTACAATTTCGTATAGACTTTTTTGAGATTATGTTATATAATACTTTAGTATAATAAAATTAAGGAGAATTTAAAATGAACACCTTAAAAAGAATTTTTGCAATCGCGCTTTGTTTGGCGCTCACCCTTACTTGCCTTGTGGGCTGTCACCAAAAGGGTGAAATCGCAGTAAAGATTGGCGATGTTGAGTTTACATCTGGTTATTATGCTTGCGCACTTGTTTTTGCCGACAGTGAGGCGCGCGATAAGGTGGAGGAAGCCCTTTCAGAAAAAGGCGACCTGCCAGATGAAATCAACTACTACAAACAAAAGATTGAAAAGACCGATTATGTAGAGTGGGTTGAAAAAAACGCCCTTGAAACCTTAAAGGATTTAGCGGCTTTAAAAACTCTTTGCAAAGACGCAAAGGTTGAGTTAGATGCCGAAACAACTGCCACGGCCGATTCTAACAGCGATTATTGGTGGGATACATACGGTTATTCCGCTCTTATGGAAAACAACGGCGTAAGCAAAGAAACCTTTAAGCAATATATGCGTGACAGTTATCTTTTTGACAGTTATTTCGAGCACCTTTATGGCAAAGACGGCGAAAAGGCGATTGCTGCCGACAAATTAAGCAAGCAGTTGGCAGACAACTATGTTTTGGTAAACAAGCTTGAGGTTAGCTTTTCGGGCTTGAAAGCCGAAGAAAAGACCGACAAAACCAACCAGTTTACAGCTTTTGAAAAGGCTTTAAAAGAAGGCACTAAAACCTTTGAACAGGTTTATCTTGAATACAATAATCAATCTGCCGAAGACCACAAGCACGAAGAGGTAAAAGAAGGCGAAAAAGCTCCTCTTGACCCGCACGCTACAGTTTTAGGAAATGAAGAAACAAGCTATGCTTCTGACCATTTTAAAACCGCAAAGGAAATGGCTGTAGGTGAAGTTAAGGTTATCACTCTTGAAGAGGATGCAGGACTTGTGTTGCTCGTAAAACAAGACATTGCCGCTGACCCATATTATATTGATGAGTTAGATACTATGCTGCGCCAGGATATAGTTGGCGAAGACTTTAATGACGATATTACCAAATACGGTGAAAAGCTTGATTGCACAGTAAATAATTCATCAACTAAGCAATTTAAGGTTAAAAAGATTGAATATCCCGAAGCAACATATTAACGCACAATTAACTAACACAAAAGAACCTGCTAAAATAAATAGCAGGTTCTTTTTTACAATTATGCATTATGCATTGTGATTTGAGCGTTTTATAAGTGTGTATTCCCCGCTTAACAACGGTTTTTGAGCATCTCCGTCTGCAAAGCAGTAATTGTTTTTAGGCTCGATTACACCTGTCATACCGTTTGGCACCTTTACGGTAAGGGTAACGACGTCTTTTTTTACCCAAGAGGACTCGATTTTGCCGAAGTTACTGTCATAGTAAGCGGCAGCATCATTAAGATTTTCTACGATATGAGGCTTAATATCAACGTGAGTAAGGTCGGTCGCGTCGGGGTTGTAATCAATACCTGCGAGCACCTTTACAAACCAAGCGGTAATATCACCCCAAAAATGATGATTTATAGAGTCGCAAGGCTCGCGTGTAAATTTTTCCCACAAAGTATTAAAACCGAGCTCTATTATGTAACCATAGGAAGGGAAGTCCGGTCTTGCAATCATATTAAGCGCCAAATCGGAATATCCAAAATCTGAAAGCAAATGAAAAATTATTCTCGCTCCCAAAACGCCTGTGTCCAGATGGCCGTCAGCGTTGTCTATAAGTTGAAGCAAATTGTCAAAGGCCTGTGGCTTTTCTTTTTCGTCAAAAAGGCCGTAATAAATTGCCATTGCCTGACTTGATTGACAGTTACCCTCTACCATCATTGTGTCAAAATTAATAAGATTTTTACGGAATGCGTCACGGTACTGCTTGGCAATAGTGCGTGCAAATTCTGCCTGCGCGGTCATATTTATAGCATCAAACATAACCGCCATTTTGGTGGCAATATCTATCGCCATAATTGTATCGGTAACAACAAGAGGAGCCTTAACATCTTCGTAACGCGAACCTATCTGACACCAGTCACCAAGGCCTATGGCAAGCAGTCCGTTTTGGTCGTTTCGAGTGGTTAAGTAGTGTAGGTATTTTATAAATGATGGTGCACACTCGTGAATTATTTGCTTATCGCCACGGTATTTGTAGCAAAAATACGGAACAACTGCCAATACGCAGTCCCACGCAGGACCGTTGCCCCACGCAAAGCCCCAACCGCCTGTTGGTACAATACCTGGGAGGGCACCTACGGTGTTTTGAGCCTTACAAACATTTCGCATCCATTCGCGGAAGCTTTTCGTAGCGTCAAATTTAAGTAAAATTTGTTCGGCAGACAGCGCCGCATCGGCGGTCCAGCCGTTCTTTTCACGCTGCGGGCAGTCGGTAACAAAATAATAAAAATTAGCAAGGTCGCTGCGCGTTGTCATATCTTGCAATGCAGCAAGCGTTTTATCGCTCGTGGTAAAATTGCCGCACTCAACAAGGTCGGAATTCATAACGAGATAAGTAAGTAAATCGGGTGTGGCCTGAGGTTCGGTAATTCCTGACACTAAAACGTACTGAAAACCGTGGTAGGTAAATGACGGAGTATAGCTTTCAACGCCTTTACCACTGCAGATGTAAATATCGTTGTGAACGTGTTTTTTATCAAAATCCCAATGGACGCCACCTGCATTTCTTGGAAACCAGATGTTTTCTATATCCATTTTGCCGTCAATAAGCAGCTCGCCGTGACGCAGTTCAATTCTTTGACCCTTTTCACCCTTTACTGTAAGGCGGCAAACACCCGCGCAGTTCTCACCAAAATCATAAAGATAACCGTCGTCAAGCTTGGTGATGCTAACGGGCTTTATTTCTTTTTGCACGGTTATGGGCTCTGCTTCACAAAGACGAACCTCGCCGCGTGGCATCTGAGCCGTGATGGCGTTTTGCCAATTGCTGTCGTCAAAGTCTGTTGTGTTCCAGCCGTCAAGGCAATTTCTTGCATCAAACACTTCGCCATAGCGATAATCGTCAAATATTATTGGTGATGGCGCGGTTTTAAAGCTTTCGTCAGCATCAATTACCAAATCACCGCAAACAAGCTGCAGCGCAAAATGCGGAGCCGAGCGATATTTTGCCTTGTCGTAATCCCAAACCCAACCGGCAGGATTATTAACAAACCCGTTACCAAGCAAAACACCTATAACGTTTTTACCGCTATTAAGCTTTACGGTATAGCTGTCGTAATATACCATATCATCGGGGTTGCTGATATATGGCGCCAGCGCGCCTTTAGTAATATTTTCACCGTTTATAAAAAGCTTATAAAAGCCGCAGGCGGCAATTTTTATTTGCGCGTCTGCGGCTGAGTCTACGGTGAAAACTTTCCTAAAATATGGAGCCGCAACAAATTTTTGGGGTGTGTTAAATTCATTTGTGGCTTTAATAAAACATTTTGGAAAATTCATATTTACACCTACTGTATTAAATTTTTACAGAATCTCGAAACTATGTAAGCGGTAAAAAGTGCCGCCTTTTTCTATTTTTTCGATACCTTCTTTTTCGGTTAGCTGCTTTGTGGTAGCAACATTATCGGTTATGCCGCACCAAGGCTCTATGCAAACGTATGGCGCGCCGGGCACTGTCCAGACAAGCATATAAGGGAAACCGTCAAATTGAACATTAATCTTTTGACCGTTTGTTTTGTTTACCAAATTTACCGAGCGTGAGTTAAGATTTTTAAAAATAAGACAATCGTTATCAAAAAGTGAGTTTTCAAGCTGCAATGTGTCGGTATCTTTGCCGTAGTTTACGGTGTCGTCAGAAAGCAGGGGACCTACAAGCTGATAAGCATCAAGATTTTCTTTTTTGTCAAATATAATCTCGTAATTCTCAATACCCTCTGGGCAGTAATACGCCTCGTGAGCGCCTACCGAGAAATACATATCGCCGTCGGTAAGGTTTTTGATATTGTATTCAACATTTACCTTTTTGCCTATGAGGGTATAGATAATTCTAAATTCATACTCAAAAGGGTAGTTGTCTTTCGGGCAGTTGTCACTGCTTAACAAAAAGGTTGCAGTGTTTTCACCTACCGTTTCAACATCAAAGGTTGCCCTGCGGGCAAAGCCGTGCTTTTGAAGGGTATAGGTTTTGCCCTCGTAGATAAATTCGTCGTCTTTAAGTCCGCTGCAAATAGGGAACAACACGGGAGATGACCCTGTCCAAAATTTAGGATCACCATACCAAATATGCTCTTTATCGCCGCACTTAAGACTCTTAAGCTCGGCACCAATTTCGCTAAATGTTGCGGTTAAAAATTCATTAGAAATAGTAATCATATATTTACCCTTACTTGATTGAGTTTACAATCGCGCGAAGCTCGGCCTCTTTTGCTTCCATATCGGCAACCAGCTTAAACTGTGTGCGGCAACGGTCAAGGTTATGGTTTTCTCTGTGTATCTTGAAATAAACGTCGCCGTTAAGATGGTCGGTAAGGAAACGCACGCCGCACTCAAGTGTCATAAGATATGCGCCTGTTACGAGCGAGTCTTTTTCGGCAGGGGTTAAAAACTTGTTTGCAGTTGAAAGATAGCCCTTTGCAAACACTTCAAAAAGGTGTGTGCTAACCGAAATCTTTGAAAGGTCGGTTTCGTCCTCGGCGCCCGTTGAAGCACCAAAACGAATGCTGTCGCCAAAGTCGTAAGCCGCAGCGCCCGGCATAATGGTATCAAGGTCGATAACGCATTTTGCCTTGCCGGTAGCATCGTCAATAAGAATATTGTTAAGCTTGGTGTCGTTGTGTGTTACACGGTATGGGATTTCGCCGCTCTCAAGCTTAGAGGTAATTGCGTCTGCCTTGCACTCGCGAGCAAGAACAAAGTCGATTTCTGCCTGAACATCTTTGGCGCGACCTGCTTTGTCCTCAGCCAAAGCCTTTTTAAAGTCAGCAAAACGGCTCGGTGTGTTGTGAAAATTCGGTATTGTTTCGTATAACTTTTCTGCGGGGTATTCAGCCAGCATCTGCTGGAATTCACCAAACGCTAAACCGCAGGTGTAAAAGTCAGCGTCGTTTTCAATCTGCTGATAGGCGGTTGCTTTTTCAATAAATTTATAAACGCGCCAATAGTTACCGAATTCATCAAGAAAATAATTTTTGCCGTCGAGGGTTTGGATTACGGTAAGTGTGCCGTCCTCTTGTACCTTGTCACGCAAAAACGCTGTAACACCGGCAATGTTTTCCATAAGCTCATCGGGCTTTTTGAAAACATAGTTGTTGATTTTTTGAAGAAGGTTTTTAACCTCACTGCCGTCGGCAGATTTATGTACGGAGAGCCAGGTCGAATTGATATGGCCGCTACCGTAGGGTTCGATATAGGTGATTTCGTCAGAGTTAAATTGTTTTGCCGCAAGAATTGCAATTTCTCTATCAGTCATTTTAAAATACCTCGTTTTTTATAATATTAGTTTTCACTATAAATTACTGTAACATCGGGGTGAAGCTGTAAAATAGATGCGGGAACCTGTGGGGTAATAGGACCAAAGAATGCTTTTTCGAGAATTTCTTTTTTGTTAGCGCCGTTTGCTACAAGAAGAACTTTTTTAGCGTTCATAATAGCGCCCATACCCATTGTGATTGCCTTTTTTGGAACGTCATCAATTGACTCAAAAAATCTTGCGTTTGCTTCAATTGTTGATTCGTGAAGGTCAACGACGTGTGTTTCTTTTACGAAAACATCAGCAGGCTCATTAAAGCCAATGTGACCGTCAAGACCAATACCCAAAAGCTGAAGGTCAATACCGCCAAGGCTCTCAATGTGCTTATCATAAGCAGCGCCTTCGGCCTCGAGGTCGCCCGAAATACCGCTTGGTACGGCGGTTTTTGCTTTGTCAATATTTACGTGATTGAAAAGATTGGTATTCATAAAGTAGCGATAGCTCTGATCGTGATCACCGTTAAGACCAACGTATTCATCAAGGTTAACAGAGGTAACGGTAGAAAAATCAAGTTCACCGGCATTGCACTTTTCAATAAGCTTTTTATAAGTGCCAACAGGTGAAGAACCGGTAGCAAGACCCAAAACGCAGTTAGGCTTCATAATAATTTGTGAAGCAATAATGTTAGCGGCCTTTACGCTTAATTCGTCATAAGTTTTTACAGTAATAAAATTCATGAGTAATTCCTCCCGAAAAATTGCAGATGATATGCAAACGCAATACATCTATAATATCATACTTATTATAATTATAT
>JAZUOS010000019.1:0-36616 GCA_045604765.1 Acutalibacteraceae bacterium
CTGATGCTTTGTATTCAAATTGCTATACCACCGAAACTAATGGCACAACAGCTACTACGGTAACCAAACTTTCTTCTGCTGATGATGCTAAGGGTTTGGCTGCTAAAACAAATATGCCTGATCTCGACTGGAACACTGATACAAATCCTGATGGTGTTTGGTTTACGGGTAATGAAGGACAATATCCATCATTACTTAAGAAAGACAGTCAAAATGTTGCTGAAGGCACCAACAATAATTGGAAACTTTTAGGCACAAATATTACATATGATAATGACGGCAGCTTTGCGTTAAATTTCCATTACAAACCTGCTTATGACGCAGATGTAAAACTTTATGTTGTAAATGCTAAAGAGGCTTATAAGTCTCAAATTTTAACCGAGCATACTGTGTCTTGCTTTGCAGGTTCTACGCTGCCCGAAGACACTCAAATGTTTACAATACCCAACCTTTCTGCCAAAGATTTGGATATTCTGTGGTTACCCACAATTGTTACAACAAGTGAGTACGGCAGCGAGGTTGTTTACGGCGCGAGTGAGCAGCTTTCGGTAGCGGAGTATGCCGAAACGGTTGTTATGGGCAATGCATTTTATAGCGAAAATGCAACCGACGCTCAAAAAACTGCTGATAAAAATGTAGCAGCAGCGCTTATTAATTACAGCAAGGCTTCAGCCGATGCTTTGGCAATCACAACACCTACAACAACTGCAACGGTAGTAGAAAAGTGGGATCAAACCTCTGACGGCGTGTTTATGCGTGACGTGTGGTATGATGCTACTTATGAGGGTGGTGACGGTACTAAAGATAATCCGTATATAATCACCAGTGCCGAAGAACTTGCGAATCTTTGCCGTTATGGTTCTGAGGCAAATGTTTACTACAAGGTTGATGACAGTATTAAAGCCTTTGATATGAACAACAGCGGCATTGACCTTAGCGGTGATGATGTTACTGCCGAATATGTTAAGCAGCAGCTTGCCGATGTTATATGCGGTAAGGTCTGGGCTTGCGATGCTGCATTTAAAGGCAATTTTGACGGAAACGGTGTAGAAATCTACGGCTTACGCGCAGGTCTCGCATATTATAATCAGGCAAGCTTTGAAAGCGGCAGTAAGGCAGGCTACCAATACGGCGGTTTGTTTGGTCAGGTTGATGCAAGCACAGCAAGCATTAAAAATGTAAAGATTAAAAACTCATACTTTATAGGTGAATCGGCAGGCGCTATTTTTGGTTATACGGCATATACTAACGGCTCTGTAAAAATAGAAAATTGCGCGGTTGTTAACTGCTATATAGAATCAACCTCAAATGACGCAGGCGTAATAGGCGGTCAATGTCAGTACAACGGTACCGAAAATATTTCTGATAAGGTTTTGATAAATAACTGTATCGTATACGGCAATACACTTGTTAATAAAACGGGTAATAAGAATCTGGTTGGTGTAATCGAAGCTTGGCACTATAACGGTAGCTCTAAGGTGCAAAGTCCGGAACATTATAGCATTAAAAACACAATTGCGATCGGATGTAATATAGCAAAAAATAATTATTGGACCAATGCTGATGCTTTGTATTCAAATTGCTATACCACCGAAACTAATGGCACAACAGCTACTACGGTAACCAAACTTTCTTCTGCTGATGATGCTAAGGGTTTGGCTGCTAAAACAAATATGTCTGCTCTTGATTGGGATTCCATTTGGCTTTATGGAGCCGAGGGTGAATATCCATCGATAGCTCTTACAAATAAAGTAAATCCAGTAAGTATATATTCTGGCACGCCAGACACCTCACTTTCAGGTAGCGGTACCGAAACTGATCCATTTCTCATTACAAGTGCAGATGAATTTTATGCTTTACTTAGCGGCTCTATTAGTTATACTCAAGGTGCGCACTTTAAAGTTGCTGATGGAATTGAAGCGTTTTATATGAACGGTGGTACAACTGTTGCAACGCTTTCTTCTGCGGCTGAAGTAAAGAATTATTTTTCTAACAATGCATTCATATCAATAGAGTATAATGGTGCTAATCCCTTTAATGGTACATTCGACGGTAACGGTGTTACCGTATACGGCGCGGCATGTAACAGCACTACAGCTGCAGCATTGTTTCCGTGTGCAGCAGGCGATTTTGTCATTAGAGACATAACGATTAAAAATTCGTATTTTGCAGGCGGCGTAGCCGGCGGTATTGTTGGCAAGGCAGAAAATGCCTCACGGACAATTACTCTTAATAAATGCGCCGTAACAAACAGTTATATTTCTGCAGGCACAAACGGCGCTATTGCCGGTGCGGCATCATTAATTGCCCAGACATACGATTGTAAATTGCTTGCTGATAATATACTTATTTATGGTAATGAATATTATTCTCCCGTAGGTTATTCATATGGATTGGTTTCATACGGTTGGGCAAGCAGCAATAGATTTACCAATATAATTTCTATAGGATATGCACCTTATCGTGTGAGCGATCTTAGCACAGGTCAAAATGCTTCTTTCCATTTTAATACCGGTGATAATTTCAGTAATGTTTACACCGATCAGCCTGCAACATCTTCTTATATTTATAATGGTTCAATAACTACATTTAACTATACCGATACACAGATATTACAACTTCCATTGTCAAAAATGCAGGGTAGTGCAGCAGAGGATAATATTTCTTTAGACTGGCGTACAACATGGTTCGTAGGTGCTTATAATGACTACCCATCACTTACACCAGTAGGCACATTACCATCAAACACACAATCAATTTATGATGGTATGAGCCTTAAAAATTATGACACTTATGGTGAAAGCACCGATAAATTTGGTGTTTACACAACAAGCCTTAACCTAAAGGCAAATCCGTATATTGGCTTTACATTTGCTTTTGGTACCGAAAACGGTGTGAATTATAAGCAAAATCGTAAGGATATAACCGTTAGGTTTACAACTGCAAACGGTACGCTTATAAAAGAAACTACCGTAGCCGACCAAAACGATAATCTTAATACAGGCTGGGTAAATAACGATGGCGCAGGCAGATTCCATCTTTATAAGCTTGAGGGCGCACCAATAACCGCTTTAGCTACTGGTATTAAGGTAGAGGTTAGCTACAACGGTGGCGCGTATACCGACTTTGGTACCTACAGCGTCGAGGGCTTTGCTCTAACCGTTGCAAAGGCAAACAGAGTGGTTCCTTGCGATTATTACGCAAGCCGTCTTGAAGCGGCTAAAGCGCTGCTCTTTTATAGTGAGATGCTTGTTGCGCGTTACGGCGAGCAATAACGATAATATTTGTAAAGGAGAATAAATTATGTTTGAAAAAGCAAATGTAGAAATCTATGATTTAGATGATACCGATATTATTGTTACAAGCGACCCTACACTTAATGATGATGGCGAAGATGTAATCTGGCCTTTTTAATTAAGTGAAACGGGCAACAACATTTTAAAAGGAGTTTTATATATGAAAACTTTAATTAGAAAAAATGCAAAAAGGGCATTAAGTCTGGTTCTTGCATTTATAATGCTTGTCGGCGCGTTGTTTGTTGCTAATGTTGGAGTTGACATTACTGCCGATGCGGCAACTACAGGTATCAGCGAATTTACCGATGAGGAAAAAGCACTTTCACTGCTTGACAGCACAAAAGCAAATTCTGAAAGTAATCCTTATATCATTGAAAGCGCTAACCAAATGTACAACTTTATGGTCGGCAACTCTACCATAGACGGGGTAGCGATGGATAGCACAGGAAAATATTTCAAGGTCGCTGACGGAATAAAGGCGTTTTATATGAATGGCGGTGCAACTGTTGCTGCAATGACCACACCCGAACAGGTTAGGGTATATTTTGAAGAAACCAATACAAACTATAAAAAAGTATGGTCAGCTGAACAAAGGGCTTTTAAGGGTCATTTTGACGGCAATGGAGTTACCATTTACGGTATTGGCGGTGACGGAAGCAATGCAGGATTGTTCCCATATGTCAGCGGTGACGCAACCATAAAAAATGTAACTGTCAAAAACAGTTATTTTAAAGCAACCAATGCTGGTGGCCTGGTTGGTAATGCAAATACAACAAATAATGTTTCTGTTGCGGCAAATTCCATCACAGCAGAAAATTGCGCTGTTATAAACAACTACATTTCAGGAAGCAACAGCGGTGGATTGTTTGGAGCTCTTTATAATTCGCTTAGTACTGACTGCTACCCTGAGCTTCATATTAACAACTGCATAGTGTATGGCAATGCTGAGTCGGTTGGCTATGCGCTTGCAGGTACAGGCGGAGGAAAAAGAGAGCATAAAATTTCTAACAGTATTTTACTTGGTGGTAGTAATGGCTTGTTTAACACTGCAAATTGGTGGATAAAGCAACCGCAGTTTTATGAGCATGTATATACTGACGCAGCACTTCCTACCGACACTACTTATGCGGCAGGTGTTATTGAAACTATTAATCCCGAAGCAATAAAGGGTAAAGCGGGAAAATCGGTAATGTCTATGTTGCCGTGGGCTACAAATGAGGTTAACGGTTACGGTTATTGGCATGTTATAGATAACGATTACCCAACACCAATAAAGCCTGACGGTTGGCAGGATATAGAAACGGCGCCTGTATGGTCGGGTGAAGTTGCCGATAGCTTTGCAGGTGGTAGCGGTACCGAAAAAGACCCATATATTATAGAGACTGCTGAACAACTTTATAAGATGGTGCGCGATGGCGGTAAAACAAGCGGCCAAAACTCTTATTACAAGGTTTCAGGCGCTATTACAGACATTTACCTAAATAGTGTAGAAGATGCAACAGTTGACACACTTAAATCTTTGGCATCGGCGGGTGTTGCTAAAAACTGGTCAAAAGATTTTGACAACACAACCTATCGCACAGAAGACACAAATGCCGATGGCATTTTACCCGCACAGGCATTTACAGGTTATTTTGACGGCAACGGTGTCACAATTCACGGTCTTTACAGTGCGATAAACAATAACTACAGCTGGGGAGCTTATCCACTGGGTTTTGTGCCGGCAATGCTCGACAATGCAGTTATTAAAAACGTAACGTTTGACTGTTCATATATTTACAATGCTAACTCTTATTATGCGGCGGTTATTACAACTAATGTATATACCGAAGAACCTGACTGTAACGTTAACATAGCGCTTTATAATGTTGCTGTTAGAAATGCGCATATTGAAACAACATTTAGTTACACTGATTCATATTTTGGTTCGGTAGCAGGTCTTGTCGCTTCACACGGCAACCCTGATAGAATGGCGATTATTAACTGCCTGTTTGACGGCGAAACTTCTAACCTTGCCGCAAATAACTTTGCAAACGATATGAGAGCAGGTATAGTTAGCGGTAGCACTGACCTTGCGCATTATTATATACTTAATTGCGTATCGTTGGGTTATCCGTTGGTTCCTCAACCTACGGGTATTACTATGAACAACTATGCTAATAATATGTCAAACTGTTTTGATGACTGTTATCAAACTGTTAGCGATACACATTCTACAGGCGTAAACGTTGTAACAGCAACCGATACATATACAAAAGATATGTTACCATTGCTTAACTGGAGTATCTGGGGCCTAAAAACTGTTGAAAACGGTAGAGTTATTCCATTGCCAGGTCTTACAGGCAGCGATATCGTTGGCTACAGTTCTATAAAGGATATGGTGCTTGAACAGGTGGGCAATGCTGGCTTGTACTCATATTCGGGCGTACAACCTAAGGGCACATACGGTCAGTATTATAAACTTACTGGTAGCGGCACCGAGGCTGACCCATATCTTATTACAAACGCTCTTCAACTTGCAAATGCAATTGCTTCGGGCGGCGTTAATGTAAATCAAAAACTTTATTATAAGCTTACAAATGATATAAATCTTGGTTCGCTTGCTTGGATTGATACTCAAACAGTGACTCGCGAATCGGAAGGTTTTGACGAATATAAATACGTACCGTTCCAAGGCACACTCGACGGTGACGGCTATACC
This sequence comes from Acutalibacteraceae bacterium, assembly GCA_045604765.1. Taxonomy (GTDB): domain Bacteria; phylum Bacillota; class Clostridia; order Oscillospirales; family Acutalibacteraceae; genus UBA737. Next base: position 5,998 of record JAZUOS010000019.1, read on the forward strand.
ATTTACGAGCTTAAAGCTTATGATACAGCAAGCGCAGGTCTTATTCCTGTTCTTGATGGTGGTACCGTTAAAAACCTCCACGTACGCAACTCAAGCGCTATATCGACCGAAGGCTACGCGGGTATTATCGCCGGTGAGATGTGGGGCGCTTCCTCTATTATAGGTTGTTCTGTAGAGGACTCTGTGGTAAGTGCTGCTGAACCTTTCTTTGATGGCCATGACATTGTTGGTTATCATGACGATCCTTCAGACCCCGAAGGCTGTGGTTATATTGAAAATAGTTATTTCGTTTCTGAAAATAGTATGGTATACATAACCGAACACATTCAGGAAGAATGGTTTACAATTTATGACGAAAATAATATTTCTGAAATGCCTTTGGATCAAGATATCTGGTACATCAGCGGTAAAGAAGGCAGCACACCTAAGCTTTTAAACCGTGCAAAAGCAATGCCTTGTGCCGATATTGACGGTGACGGACAGGGTTATGAGTACGGTGCTGCCGACCTTGCCGCTCTTCGTAACAGGCTCTTAAATAAAGAAGGCTACGACTATGTTTACGGTGATGTAAGCGGTAATGGCAAGATAAACATAAGTGACCTTGTAATTCTTACCCGTGCTACTACAGATGATTACGAAGAGATTCAAGACGGATTTTGGCGTAATTTGGAGCTTGGTAAATTTAACATTTACTACGGTGAAAACGACAACTATGATGCTGCCCGCAAGCTTGAACTTTATCTTGAAGCGGCAGTACCTGGCGTGGATATTATAAAGGCGGTAAGCGGTACAAAAGTTGTTTCGGGTGAAACTGCCGATAAAACTGCAATTTACCGCCATGCAAATGATATAGAAAAATTACCTGGTGAGCAACTTGCAATTGTGGTTGGTAATGTTGGTAATTACACAACTGAGGTTACAGATAACAATTACGCAATTACGTACGATAAGCAAAACGGTGTTCTTTGGCTGCAGGGCGCTAACTTTACAGCGGTTGAACAAGCGGTGCTTGATTTTATAAACAAATCTGATGCGAAATCTTCAACTGTATATACTGTTGCCAGTGCAACGCTTTGTGCTGAAAAGATACCTGTTACAGTTAATGGTACAACCTATTATTATACATGGGGTGACGAGTTTAACGGTGTTAAAGATTTTGATACCAACGGTTACGGCACAGGTGTTGATGAGGATGCTTGGGATTACAGTAAAATGGGTACTGAAACGGATATAGAAAGTAGTGCAATTCCCAAATATTATGATATGGAATTCCCGCTTAACAAAGACTTGCCACAGCTTTATGACGTTAAGGATGGTAAACTGACTATAGGTCGCGGTACTTATGATACACAATTAGATTCGTCTTGGGGTTATGCACAACTTGAAACACCCACATTTGATGCAGACGGTAATGCATATAATCAGGCAAAAGACGTTATTGACAGTTCTGATATATATGTATCTGCGGGTAAAATTGATACCCAAAAATCACTTCTTGTAAAGCAAGGCTATTTTGAATTTAAGGCATCGTTACCGTCCGACGGTCACGCATTTATGTCTTGGTGGATGCTGGGCAAACCCGATGGCGGAAACAATAATTCATTTACAAATTCACTCTACGGTAAGGTTTATAAATACAATCAATATTACAACGGTTTAAATCCTAATTATACAGGCGACCTTAATGCTATGAAGAGTAATGACCCATCTACCTATAAATATCAGCTTCCAAATTCATATTTCGAAATCGATATTATAGAGCTTATGCAGGATATTACTAATTTGCCCGATAAAAATGTTTATGGAAGCCAATATGCTAGCACGAGTAATAGAATTTTAAATCGTAGTAGTTGGCTAACTGGTTTGTATGATTATAACCTTCCTTTTAACATTCATAAATATTTTGACATAGGTATTGTAGACGGTAAATATTATACAATTGACTGGTCTGGTTATATTGATGATCCCAGCGGCTATTCTGCTGGAACAGGATATACTGCAAACGATACTAATGATTCTGACAACAGCACCAGCGCGGACGATGGTATTTTTTCTAAACAACTCGGTTCGCATGATTTTGGTAATAGTCAAGTAACAGGCTATACAAGAAGTGGTTTAGCTTGGAGTTCAAGCAGTTACGCTGCTATGACATATAATGCTGACGCACACGAACTTCTTACCAAAGAGCGTAAATACGGCTTTGAGTGGAAGGTTAACACTGACGAAAGCGGTGTTGGACAGACATTTAGTTATACCATTTATATTTATGATTCAGATGGTAACGGTAAAACAGATTCGTATTCGTTTAGTGATATAACCTATAACGAAAGTAACGAATTAAAAAATTTAGATAACGCTCTCGCCAATGCAGAGGTTGCTAACCAGTATATGCATTTACTTATTGATAATACATTCTATACTAATAATCAGTATCATAGCAATCATACAGGTGGCAACTATCAGTTGTTTACCGATTTGCTTTCACAGGAAACCAATGATAAGACTACTTTGGATATTGATTATCTAAGAGTTTATCAGCAAGATGGTAAGCGTGATATTATCACACCAGAAACCGAAAGTTTCAATAATGGCAACCATTTTGGTTATTAATAATTACATTTAGTTAATACCAGTCCTTTCTTTTAAAAAATGTTTGGAGTCACACTCTATTATCAAAGTGTGACTCCAAACATTTTGTTATACAACAATAACCACACGCTGAGCGTGTGGTTGGTAGATTATTCGGTGGACTTTTAGTCTTGCCAGTAACAGCGGCTTATAGCCGCAGAGCAAACTACCGTTTTAGCCGGTAGTCATGATTTTAAACTAAACTATGCTTTTTTGAAAGTTTTTCGCTTAACTCTTCAAAGGTTATAAAGCTGTAACCAAGTTTTTGTAGCATAATTATTATTTGCTCTATGTGTTTGCCATAGGTGTTTATACCGCGTTGCAAATAGTATTGGTCGTACGGCTTTAAGCCTTTTAAAAACGGAATTTTTTGTTTGGTGAGTTCAAACGGGTGTAAATAAAACACATAATAGTCGTTTTGCTGCAAGTACTGTTTTATAACGCTCTTGATAAATCCCCAGTTACTTAAACGCACATAGCCGCCACCTGAAATAGGGTAGGGCTTGCCAAAGATTTTTTGCTTTGAAAGGCCAAACTCAAAAAAACCACCACTATGAAAAATATCTTTTGAAATTTCTTTAAAACCATTTAAATTAAGGCTTACGGTGTGGCGGGCTTTTAAAAAATCAAGATGGCTTGAATCGTATTTAAAGCCAAGCTCTTTTAAAATGTTAAGCCGCTTGTCGTCAAGACTGAAAAATGGAGCGCGAAAGCCCACTATTTCAGTGCCGAAAAGACTATCAAGCCTCTCTTTTGATTTTGATATTTCATATTTAAAGGTTTCTTCACTAACATCCATCGGCGCTATGTGTTCATAGCTGTGAAGCGCCAATCTGTGCCCGTTTTTAATATTTTTGCTTAAGCGGTCAACAATTTTAGGCGCGAGCGAACCGACTGTAAAAAGTGTGCTTTTAATATTATATTTGTCAAGAATTTGCATATATTCATCAAAGCCGTCCAGCAGGTCAACATCTACACTTTGTGATGAATTTGCTACACATTCTGTATCAGTGAAGGCTTCAACATCCATAGTAAAAACGGCGTATTTTTTTCTTCCCATATTTATCCCTTAAAAAAGTTTATAATTTCGCTGTCATACTTTTCGGTATTGTTTATTCTAAGGTGTGAATGACCGCCGTGGTCGAACCACACTATTTTTTTATCTTTTGCGCTGCAACTGTCAAAAAGCTTTTGTGATTTTTTAGGTATTGAAAAAATATCTTTTTTGCCATACAAAAACAGCACTCGCGCATCGCTTTTGATGTGTTTTATAGCGGATATAGGCTTATCTTTATACACGTTTGTACCGGTGTGTCGGTTAATGTGAAGCATAACAAGGTCGAGCACAGGGAACAAAGGGCGCTTATCAGCCATCATATGACGTTTAAAGGTTTCGCGGAACGAAACAAAGCAGCCTTCGGTTACAAAGCCCTTAACGAAATCGGGGCAGTCTTTGCTTGTCATTGCAAAAATGCCCGACGCCGTGCCTATGCAAATGCCGTGGTACCAAACCTCTTTATTACCAAACTGCTCATTTACGAACTTTGACCAGGCAATAACATCACTCGACTCTTTAACGCCAATTGTATTATAGGTGCCGCTGCTTTTGCCGTGACAGCGGGTATCAACAACAAGAATATTAAAGCCGGCCTCTTTGTAAGGCGGTGCAAAATAGTATGAATATACAAGACTTTCGCATCTGCCTGGCAGTATAATCACGCACCTGTCAGCTCCAAAATCAAAATACTCACCAAAAAGCTTAAAACCGTCATTTTCTATTTCGACCTCGGTTATGTTGCCGCGGTGTTTATCTGCCCATTCGATACCGGCATTCCACATATCAAGCTGTTCTTGATTATCGGGGGCAGAACAAACGCGCGCCCATTTTTCAGGTGAGGTTCTAACGAGTTGAGCGTGGTAAACTCTTTTAGAAATCGGGTATGTATAAACAAGCATTGCAACCAGCCCACCCAAGAGTAAGACCGCAATTATTATAGCAAATATTTCCATAAACTCCTCCAAGGAAATGTAGTATTTCATAATATAAAAACAAATTTTAAGACATTATAACACAAATAAGCAGTAATTTCATCCTTTTTATAGAAATTTTTCGAAATTGTTGAAAAAGAGCGCCCAATATGGTATTATAATCTTATATTTCTTTAAGTGAGGATTTAGGAGGAGAAAATGTTTGATTTTGCTATTATACCTGACACTTCCTGTGATTTGGTAAAGGAATTGCGTGACAGGTTTGATATTCCGGATTATATAAGCGGCCTTGTGTATTTTCCGGACGGTCACTGCGAGCCTTCAGATATTGACTGGGAGCGTTACGACCCAAAACAGTTTTATGAGTCAATGACCGATAAAAAAACACTGTATAAAACATCGTGTGCCCCCACAGGCGATATTATTGAAGTGTTTGAAAAAAATCTTAAAGTGGGCAAAGACATTTTGTGCATAACACTTTCGTCGGCTTTGTCGGGCACCTATTCAACCTGTGAAATGGTTAAAAATGAGTTGTTACCCAAATACCCCGACCGTAAAATTATTTGTATTGATTCTATGCGTTATTCGACTGCGCTTTCTATGCTGGTTATAGAGGCTGCAATTAAACGCAAAGAAGGACTCACTTTAGAGCAAACTGCAGAATACATAGAAAACAACAAGCACCGTTTGCATCAGATAGGTCCTATGGATGATTTGTTTTTCCTTTGCAAAACGGGCAGAATTTCTAATTTTAAGGCGTTTTTTGGAACCTTGGTGGGTATTAATCCAATGGCGGATTTTAACCGTCAGGGTCTTTCGGAAGTAATTGCAAAATTCAAGGGCAAAAAGGCTGCTTTTGATGCTGTGATTAAATATATGAAAAAAACAATCAATAATCCCGAAGAGCAAATTATATTTGTTGCTCATTCAAACCGTCAGGCAGTGGCCGAGCTTTTGCGTGATATGATTATTAAAGAGTTTAATCCTAAAGAGGTTATTATTAACCATGTTGGTATGTCGTGCGGCGCATCGGTTGGGCCGGGATTGTGCGCAGCATTTTATTGGGGCGACGAAATCAGTGAAGATATGGCTCGAGAAAAGGCTATAATGAATGAAATTGTAGAAGGACAAAAACAGCGTTGAGGTGTTTAGATGAAGGACTTTATAATTTTTGGTGATTCTACCTGCGATCTTAATAAGGAATTAAGAAGCAAGTATAATATAGAATATTTTGCAATGAATTTTTCGATAGACGACAACGAATTTGTTGCATCACTAGATTGGGAAAACCACAGCCCGCAGGAATATTATAATCTTATACGTGACGGCAAGCGTGTTTTTACGACACAGGTGCCTAAAAATGTATATTATGATGCCTTTAAAGCGGCTGTTGAAGCAGGCAAAGCAGTGGTATATATTTCTTGTTCGTCGGCGCTTTCTGCTTCAATAAATACAGCGCGATTGGTTGCAGAGGAGTTAAAGGCGGAATATGCCGATGCTGAAATTTACTGCATAGATTCGCTTATCAGTTCTTTGGGTCAAGGATACCTTTTGATGCAGGCATCAATCAAGCGTGACGAGGGCTTTTCGGCAGAGCAAACAGCAAAATATATTGAGGATATACGCTTAAAGGTTAATCAGTGCGGCACAGTTGCTTCTATGGAATATTTGCGTAGAGCAGGTCGCGTAAAGGCTTCAAAAGCGTTTTTTGGCAATCTTTTCGGTGTAAAGCCAATTATTATTTCTGATATTAAAGGTCAGAATTATGCATATAAAAAGGTTAAGGGCACCGTAAATGCCCGCGTGGCAATTGCGGAGCACATTGTAAATGCGGCAGACGGTGTTTATGATACTGTTTTGATTTCACACGCGGATTGCGAGGAGGATGCTATACTTCTTCGTGATGAGGTATTAAAGCAAGCAGAATTTAAAGAGGTTATATTTGGATACATCGGTCCCATTGTGGGCGCATCGGTAGGACCTGGTACTGTTATTGCATTTACCTTTGGTCGAGAAGTTACTATTGAGGGGAATGAATAAGCTATGCAGCAGTTTATAGACGGTAGTGTGCTTAATTACATATTTACCGTCGGTTACAGAAATCTAAAAAAGAATATGAATTCTATAAACGACCTTAATGTATTTCCTGTGCCCGACGGCGATACGGGTACTAATATGGTGCATACATTTGGCGGTGGACTGGGTTCTGTAAATGTTCAAAAAAATGTCGGCGAATATATGCGGGAGCTTTCTCAAGCCGTGTTGCTTAGCGCAAGAGGAAATTCCGGCGTAATATTTTCACAGTTTGTACGCGGACTTTACCGTGGCTTTGATAATAAGGAAAGCATTTGCTTTGCTGATATGGCATATGCTTTTGAGTGCGCAAAGGAAGATGCGTACAAATCTATTATGACACCCACAGAAGGAACAATTTTAACTGTTATAAGCGAGGCGGCCGATTTTCTTAAATTAAACGCCAATCAATATACCGATTTTAAATCAGGACTTGAATCGCTTATTTCTTGTATGAAGCAAACCTTAGAAAAAACACCTGATATGCTTCCCGTGCTTAAAGAAGCGGGTGTTGTTGACAGTGGCGCCGCAGGCTTGGTTTGTTTTTTTGAGGGTATTTATGCTTATTTTTGCGGTGTATCTATAGATGATATTGACGAAATTGATATAAGCGCACCAAAAGCTGTCGCAAAGGCAAGCTTTGGTCCTGACAGCGTTATGGAATACGGTTATTGCACCGAATTTATACTTCAGCTTATGAATTCAAAGACCGATATAAGCGCGTTTTCTAAGGAAGAATTTGTTTTGCCACTTAATTCAATGGGCGATTCAATAGTTGCGGTTGAAAATGATGGAATAGTAAAAATTCACATTCACACCTTCGCGCCTGAAAAGGTTTTGGAATATGCAAGACAATACGGTGAGTTTGTTACCCTCAAAATCGAGAATATGTCGGTGCAGCACAACGAAACACAGGTAGTGTCGGAAAACCCTGCGCCGAAAAAAGAACACGTAAAATATGCAATAGTTGCCGTGGCCTCGGGCGAGGGAATAATCGATTATTTTTATAGCATTGGTGCGAGTGCAGTTATTGACGGCGGTCAGACTAATAATCCATCGGTTAATGATATGCTAAATGCATTCGACAGCCTTGATGCAGATCATATAGTTGTATTGCCAAACAACTCTAATATTATTCTAACAGCTAATCAGGCTGCCGAAATTTATAAAAAATCTACCGTTCATGTTATACCGACTAAATCGGTGGTAGAGGGCTACAGCGCACTTTCTATGATGAATTTGTGGTGTGACAGTGTTGAAGAGCTTATAGATGATATGAGTTCCGGCTTATCTACCGTTACATCGGCATATATCACCACCGCTACACGCGACACAAATATTGGCGGTGTAGAAATCGAAAAGGGTAAATACATAGGAATTAAGGATAAAGAAATACTGCTTTGCGGCGATGATAGATTTAATTCTGCAACCCGTCTTATCACAAATATAATGCAGCAAAGCGAAAAGGCGGTTATAATTGTTTTTTACGGAAAATCGGTTTCATCTGCAGAGGCAGACACTTTGAAAACATTTCTTGAAAACGAGTACCCACTTGTAGATGTTGGTTTTATAGATGGAAAACAGGATGTCTACGACTATATTATTTCATTTGAATAGGGTGTTTTAATGAAAAAAATCGTTGTTGATATTTATGGCGCAGATGCCGGTGCCGTGGTTGTTGTTCGCGGTGTTGTCAAAGCAATAAATGAGCACGGCGTTTTTCCGGTGTTGGTGGGTGAACAAGGTCTAATTGACAAAATTATGGCAGAAAATAATATTCCACATAATTGTTATGAGGTTATTGATACCGACGATTATATAACAAATGATGAGCCCGCAACATGTGTTTTTGGTGGAAGAGATAACAGCTCAATTGTGTTGGCGTATGAGCGACTTAAAAATGATGATGAGTGCACAGCGATGCTTTCATCAGGTAACACAGGTGCTTTATTGGTGGGTTCAATCTGCAGATTGGGGTTACTGCCGTCTATTAAATTTCCGTCATTGTGTAGCGCTTTGCCCTGTGCTGGCGACAACTTAATTTGTCTTGTGGATTGCGGCGCGATAATCGACTGCACTGCAAACGACCTTGTGCGTTTCGCTAAAATGGGTAATGTGTTTTCTAAATGCTATTGTGGAGTTGAAAATCCGCGAGTGGGTCTTATGTCGGTTGGCAGAGAGGATGCAAAGGGTAGCGCACTTACGCTTGAGACATTTAAAAAACTCAAGGAGCTTGATATTAACTTTATTGGCAACCTTGAAGGTAGTGATATGGTATCAGGCTATGCTGATGTTATTGTTACCGATGGCTTTTCGGGCAATATATTGCTAAAAAATACTGAGGCGGTCGGCAATAAAGCAATACAGATAGTTGAAAGCGTATGCAAAAATAATCCCGAGCTTGCAGTAGAGATAAGAAAAGCGCTTGTCCAAAGTTTCGATTTTAATTCTCGCGGCGCGGCAACATTTTTGGGCACAAAAAAGACGGTTGTAAAAATGCACGGATGTGCAAATGAGGATACAACTGTTGCTTCTATTGAGCAAATACTGCGCCTTGAAAAATCAGATTTTTCGCAAAAAATTGCTACGGCGTTAAGTAACTAAAAAAACAAAGACAAGCATTAAAAATGTTTGTCTTTGTGTTTGTTTTATTCTTTTGTAAGAGATGCAATAAATATTAACTGGTGCAAGAAATACCTTAACGGTAAGCATATAAGATAAACAATATTAAAGTTTAAAAATAGCGGTATATTCGGTAGCAGTAATGAAAATGTGACGCACATCAATGTATACACAAAATAGCTTATTATAGTATAAACTATTGTTGTAAGATACTCTATTTGAGTGATTTTTTTGAGGAAAACAAATTTGCTGAGAAAAATATTCAAAAGTAGGGAAGCACCGCCGACGGATGAAATTATAAAAGGTATGTAATTAGGTTTTGAGAAGAAACTTGCTATAATTAAAAGCAGTTCAGCTGCAGCGAATGAAAGTATTGTTCCTCTTGCTAAAGAAAACAGGCTTTTATATATCTTTACAGTGTCGCCAATTGGGTTAAAGTGAGAAGAGGCATTGTTTTCAATATAGATTGCATCTATGGGAACGGTAGTAATTTTAAGACCCTTTTTTGCGGCGTAGTAAAGCACATTCATTTCATAGTCATAATTGTTCTTTTCAACCTCGATCAACCAGTCAAGATTACAACGCGCGAAACCGCGAAGTCCTGATTGATTGTCCGAAAGATAGCGGTTGGTAAGCAGGGTATATACAAATTTTGAAAGGTCGTTGCCAACCTTTGAACGCAGCGGAATTTTACCCTTTCGCTCACGAACGGTCAAAACAAATTTGTTACCCTTATGCAGTTGTTCGCGAACACGCACAGCATCTTTAGGAAGATGTTGACCGTCAGCGTCACAGGTGATAAAGTTTTCGCATTCGGGCAGATTATCTCTTATGTAACGCATACCCGCTTTCAGAGCGGCGCCTTTGCCGCAGTTTTCTTTAAGTGTTATTATATCGGCGGTGTTTTCAATGGCGGTAAAAATATTTTTATAATTTTCACCGCTGCCGTCGTCTACCACCACAATCTTAAAGCTGTTTTCGTTGAGTTCTTTAACCAACTGCACAAGCCTATCGTCCGGCTCATAAGCCGGTATCAAGATTACATCCATCAAAAATCCTCTTTACTTAACATTTTTATTAAAAAATCATTTATCTTTTCTATCACTTCATTGTTTGCGGTACCGTCATTGTCAAACAAAAGATTGGTATGTCCCGAGTTATCCGGTGATGAGCGCATAAAATATTCGACATTATCGCTTGTGATATGAGCTTTATGAGAAACAATCGAATATTTATCGATAGGTATCTGTTGATCCTCGGTGCCGTGAATAAGTAATATGGGCACATCGGCTTGAGAAATTGCCTTATCGGCACGCTGATTTACCGTTTCACCACCAAAAAGCATTGTTTGATAAAGCCATAAAAAACCGTAATTGCCATAGGCTAGCGGTCCGACATATTGAGTTGACGCGCTCATAATGCCTTCCATAGCGCTGTTTACACCGCTGACTGAAATGACGGCTGAAATATCATAATTATAAGATAGCGCGCAGCAAGCGGCATATCCGCCGCGCGAATGCCCTAATAAAACTATATCATTATAACAAAACCTATTTTGATTTTCAACATAATCAAGAGTTGCTTTTATATCGCAAAGCTCTTGTGGAAATCCAACAGTTGATTTTCCTTCGGAATTGCAACAGCCGGTAGAATCAAATGTTAATACCGACCAACCGTATTGTAGCAGCTCATACACCTGCCAGATGTAACTGTCGCCGCAAGCGTTATGACCGGGTGCAATTATAACAAGTGTGTTTTTGTCATTTTCGCCCTGATACTTATACAAATAACCCGAAAGCATATTTTTGCCCGATTGATAGTTTATGGTTTGACGGGATGCTACGGTGCTTTCAAGCTGGGGAGGGTATTCGGTAATACCGCAATCATAGCGGGTGAAAATGCTATCGTATATAATTTTTGTAGCGGCAAAAGATATACATAAAAAAATTATAATTGCGATAATAATGGTTATCAAGACCTTTTTTAGTTTTGGCTTTTTAGCAGATACCATTATTATCACCTACTTTTAAATTTTTTAATCAAGGGGAGTTAAAATATGAGGTTTGTTCCTGACTACAAGCTTGACATAATTGCTGAATCCCAATTTGAAGAGGCCATTTTGCAACTTGAGAAAAAACTTGCTGATTGTATGACAACGGGCGAGTTTTGCGCGTTTGATAACATAAAAATACATTATGAGTATTTTCTTAGCAAGAATGCCAAAGCCACGATTGTAGTAGTACACGGCTTGAGCGAATTTACTAAAAAGTATTACGAATTTATCTATTATGTGCTTAATCAGGGATATAATGTATTTATATATGACCAGCGTTGTCACGGACTTTCTGACAAGTTGACCGACCGAATAGACCTATTGCATGTTGACAGTTTTAAGGATTATGTAAAAGATCTTTCGCAGTTTATAGACGAGGTGGTTATTCCTGTCGAGGACAAGCCGATTTATTTGTACTCGCACTCTATGGGCGGCGCAATATGCGCATTGTATTTAGCGCAGTATGGCGATAAAATTGAAAGGGCAATTATGGTAGCACCGATGTTTGTACCTGTAGTTAAGCAGGTTCCAAACTGGATTGCGCGCCATAGCGTTGCTATTGGCAGATGGTTTTTTGGTAACAAAACAAAATTTCTTTTAACCAGTGAGTTTGACCCCGATGTTCAATATAAAGAAAGTCTTGGTTCAAGTAAAGCGCGTTTTGAGCATAATATGAAAATGCGTAGAGAAAATCCGCATTATCAATCAACGCCAATGACATTTGGCTGGATTTATAATTCGCTTATTGTGGGGTCACAAATCTTTAAGCATAAAGTCATTAACAATATTGATACAAAAATTTTGCTTTTATCTGCACAAAAAGACGCTACCGTTAAAAACGAGCCACAGCGTTTGTTTGCAGTGAAGTGCAAAAGCTGCGAATTTGTGGAGATAAAAGATGTAACCCATGCAGTGCTTGCAAGTGATGAGAAAACACTAAAAGAGATAATGCAGCTAACACTTGATTTTTACGCTTAGGCTTTATTAGCATCTTGGTTTGAAGTGCGTTTGGCTTCGTCAAGGGCTGCAAGAAACAAAGCGGCAATTACTCTTGAAAGACGAACCACTAACAGTGTTTCGAATTTAAAGCTGCCCTCATCTTTTGAGTAATCACAGCGTATGCTTATATCTTCGCCCTTTTTTTGTATTTTCATAGTCGAGTGCAAAAGCGCAATAATTGGTGATACAACCGAATAGCATTTACCGTAGCTGATTGCGGTTTCGGCAGCATCACCTTCGGCGCAAACGATTTTTATTTTAAGTATTTTGATTTTGCAATATTTAAGCAGGGCAAGAAGTCTTTTTAAAAGTGATACTATAAGCGATAAACTTTCACCGACGGTATCAGAAAGGCTGCCCGACTTAACGCTGTCTTTAAGTTTATTCTTTTCAAGTCGAGAAACGCCCGAGGCTTTTTTTAGGGTTTTTACAACAGGGTTGTTAGGATCGGGATCTTCGCCATACACCTTGTTAAGAAATTTGTATCTGAAAATCAACTCACCGTTTTCATCGGTTTTTATAATAACATATACGGGCAGCATTAGTATAACGATAATAAGCAACGCTAAAAATGCTACAATGCCAAGAAAAATCCACATATCCAAACACCTCCCGTGTTAAATTAATAGTTTAGGTTTTAAAAGGGGAATAAAAATGAAATGGTTATTCGGTAAGCTCACAGATATTACCGCCGAACAATATAATAATATATTTGAAACGCTTTCCGATTCAAGAAAAGCGCGTGTTAACCGCTTTAAAAAAGAGGATGACCGCCGCCGTTCTTTAATGGCTACACATCTTGCGCAAAAATTGTTAAAAGAATTAGGGTATGCGAACGTTATGCTTGAAAATGCTTCAAACGGAAAACCGTATCTTACAGGTTGCGATTTGAGTGTCAGCATTTCACACAGCGGTGATGGTGTAGCGTGTGCAATCAGTGACCGTGAAATAGGCATTGATATTGAAGGCATCAAGCCTATAAAAGACGGCTTGATTGAGTATGTGTGCACAAAACAGGAATTAGAATATATATATTCCGATTTTAAAGATATAGAAAAAGATATTACCGACGCCTCCGTTATGCAAAAATTTTATGCAATCTGGACCGCAAAAGAAGCATATTTTAAAAAATGCGGTTCCAATCTAACAGATATTCGTTCGATAAATACCTTTTCATTCACTAAACAAAGTTACTGCATTGATGATTTTATAATCACTGTAGTTGAATAATTATTTTTTGCCAAGCTTTTTGCGAATTTTATTTCGAACATCATCTAAAAATGCAGAATTACTTTCGCCAAAGGCACAATCGTTTACAAAGTGCTCACAGTTATTGTGAAGAATGTCATAACCGCCCTCATTTATTCTTGAGCGTGCAATTTCGACAATCTTTTCGTGTGGGCGCATTTTTTTTGCCTCTTCACGAGTGGGCCTTGCCGTTTCAAGCTCGCCGTTTTTGATAAAGGTATAAATATCTGAAACGGTAACAAAAATTTCTTCTGACGGTCTGCCCGGATCATCTGGCAGACCAAATTGAATAACCTCGTTTTCACTGACAAAAATACCGTAGTGATAGTAAAAACTAACCTTTGTGCGTATTATATCGCCACGCTTAGGTGGCAAAGCAGTCCATTCCATCAGCCAATCTTCTTTTCAATAACCTTTATAACATCGCCAACGGTGGCAATATCTGCAAAATCGTCGTTGGTAAACTTAATTTCAAATTCTTCTTCAAGAGCCATAGCCATATATAAAAGACCTATCGAATTAATGCCGATATCTTCTCTTAAGGAGGATTCGGGTGTTATGCCATCAACGTTTATTTCACCGTCAAAAACGGCATTACATACTTTTAGTAATCTTTCTAATGTGTTCATTTTATTTCTCCAATATATTTTGCTTGCAGTTTGCTGACTTGCAGCGGTTAAGCTCTGCTAAAAGCGCATCGGTAATATTTTTTATATCGGCAGTGCTCGGCATTTGTTTTGAGCAGTAATCCGCGGGATTTATTGTTTCGCCGATTACTACAGTGCGGCGGTTGTACCAACGCGGTCTGCTCATAATATGCATAGGCACTATGGGAACGCCCGCCCTCAGCGCCATAAGAACAGCACCCGATTTTATAGTATCTACATTATCTTCCTTTTGTATTCCACCTTGCGGAAAAATTGCCAAAAGATAACCCGATTTTAGCTTTGAAACCGATTTATTTATCGCTTCAATATCGGCAGCGTTACGGTCGATTTTGATGCCGCCAACGCCGCGAATAAGTGAGGATCTTAACTTGCCCTTCATAACAACCTCTGCTACCAAAAAGTGCAGCCTTCTGTACCAAAAGGAAATGCCCACAATAAACGGGTCGGCAAAAGAGGTGTGGTTTGCCGCAATAATTGCGCCGCCCTTTATTTTTGCGGTGTATTTTTTACCGTCGGGGGTGATCTTTTTGATTCGCATTATAGGAACTAATACCGAGCAAACCAAACGCGCCATATCCATAGGAACGTGGCGAAGGTCAAAAAGGCGGTGTTGGGCTTTTTTTGTTTTAAGCTGATCACCAAGCGCAAAGACCTTTTTTTGCAAAACATCAGTAAGGTGGGCAAACTGTGATTCGCTGTCAAGACCGTCTTTTGCATAATCGGTAAGATAAAACGGCTCGCCAACGCAAACGCCCGCGCGCTTAAAAATACCGTAATTTCCATCGGTAAATACAGGAACAATCGGCACATCGGCGTGCATTGCTATAAAAGCGGTGCTTGTAGTAAAGGGAAACGGTTTTCCACCTATGGGAAGACGTCCTTCAGGAAAAATTCCGACGGTGCCGCCGTTATCTAAAATTTCTATTGATTCGCTTACAAACGAAAAATCGCGGTCGTCGCGGTCAACTCTGATTCCGCCCCAAGAATTAAGCAAAAACGAGAAGGCTTCACCTTTGTTATATAGCACCTCCGCCATTAAAAAGCGGATTGTGCGAAGGGGAAATACCAATAGATATAGCGCAAAATCTAAAAGCGATTTGTGATTTGAAACTATTATACATGATTTTGGTAAGCGTTTTTTTGCCTTGTATACTCTCGGTTTAAAAAGCAACCATATTGGTATGATGCCGGTCAGCTTTGTAAAGCCGAGAAATAAGTTAATAAACCATTTATTTTTCATATCAGATGTGTTTTTCCAAATATTCGCAAATTTCTTTCAGCGTGTAGCAGTATTTGTCACTTTGTTTATAATCTGTTACAGAAAATTTTTCTGAAAGGCGTGAAAGTATTGAGAAATACTGTATGCTTGTTGCCCCAAGATCATAGAATATGTGTGAATTGCCGCCGATGCTTTCAATCGGCACACCAAGAACCTCAGCAATAATAGCGCGAACATCATTTGTTAAAGGTGATTTGTCGCCACTGTCTGCTGTAGCTTTCATATCTGCGAATAATGTAAGCTTAACTTCTCCGTTTTTAATTTTATTAACAAGCTGTGTGCGGCTCACTTTAATAGCGGTGGGCGGGCACAACTCATTTGTTGTAAAGTAAAATTTCTTTATTGCGGTGGAACTTGGCAGTGTGTCGTTAATGGTGTAGGACGCGTGTCGAATGTTGTTAAGTTTTTCTTCTGACACGAATTCGCCAACCTGAACAACAAGGGATAGCTCTTGACCGTTTTCACTGTCAAGTCCTAAAACCGATAGCATTTTTGCATCCCTTAAATCAAAAAGCTTTTCAACAGTATCGGGGTTAATGTTTTCGCCGTTTTCACCGATTACTACATCACCCTGACGCCCAAGGATAAAATAGTTGCCGTCACGCATAACCATATTATCGCCTGTGTTAAACCAACCGTCAAAGGCTTGCTCTTTGCCGTTTATAAGCTTTTTGACACAAAGTGAGCTGCCGCGCACCTGCAAAATACCGTTTTCATCAATTTTGTATTCCACCGAGTCAAACGGACGGCCTATAGAGTTTTGGTTGCGCCATTTAGGCTTTCGTCGAAGTTCAACCGATGTTATACCAATTTCACTCATACCGTAGCCATTGTATGTACTGTAACCGATGCCGTTAAGCAGTTGTAATGCTGAATCTCTCAGATAACTGCCGCCGTTGATACAAAACATTAAAGATTTACCAAAAACCTTGTCGGTAACCTCGTTCATAATGCTTTTAGCAATTTCGGCGCCGAATTTAGGAAAAATATTTTGCAACGCAGTGCAAAGCTTGATTCCATTTTGCAATTTTTTATATTTTTTTTCGCCTTGCTCTTTTGCGGCTGCAACAATGCTCTTTTCAACAGTGTGCCACAAAACCGGAACGGCAAATATGTGTGTTACATTGTGCTTTCGGCAGGTTTTGAGTATAGTGTCAGCCGAGTAATTGCGCAAAAACACCAATGTGCGACCAAAAAAAGCAAACCAAAAATAGACGGCGAAAAGTCCAAATACGTGATAAAAGGGAAGAAAGGCGAGTTGCTTTAACTGACCCTTATAGTGCTTGGCAATACGTGGCTCAAGCTTTATAATGCCCTCAAAATTAAGTATCTGCTCGGCAACCTGAAAGCCCGTATAAAAGCATATTACCTCGTTCATAGATGTTGCTGAAGATGAAAATGCAATTTCATCTTCAAAAACTTCTTCAGGAACACAGCCCTCGCCGTCAAGCGAAGAAACAGGTATACTTTGGGTTTCGAGTGATGATATTTCACTGCAAACAGTATATTTTATGCCGAGAGTTTTTAGTATGCCGTTTGACAGCGAAACAGGGTAACGCATATTAACAAGATATGGCTTGTTACCGCTCATAAGTATAGCCCAAAATGCCACTATCCACTCGGGGCTGTTATCAATTTCAAGTGCAATATAGCTGTGTGTTGCGCCAACGGTTTTGTAAAGAGCGGCAGCAGCCCTTTTGATTTTTTGAGCAACCTCACCGTATGTTTGTTTTTTTACTCTGAAACCGTCATTATATTCGCAAAGAATATTATCCTTGCAAGAAAACATTATTTTGTAAATGTCAGCAAACCTTTTTTGCGACATCACTAATGCATCACGGTTTGATTTTATAATCTGTTTAAGATTTTTGTTCATTTTGACCTCGTAAATATAGTGCCATCAATAATTTAATATAAGCCTAAAGAAGCACAACCGATAAACAGCGCCGCTGCCGCGATAATGATGCCAACAATACCAAGTGTTTTGCCCGCACGGCTCATACCTGAATAATCGCCTGCGTTGATGCACTTGTTTGATAAGCAAAGACCAACGATTGAAAGCGGTAAAAAGAATAGGTCAAAAACCAGTGCAAATGCAAAAGCCAAGCCTTCTTCAACAAGACCGATTAGGGTGTATAAGCCACCGATTGAAAGAAAAACAAGACCGACAATAGACAAAACCATACCTACAATTTTAACAGCGAGACTTGGCTTGTTTACAGGCGGGTAAGCGTAATAAACCTGCTGAGGTGGTTGTTGATATTGCTGCTCTGCTTGATACGGTTGAGTGAATTGCTGTGGCTCTACGGGTTGCGGTGCGTTATTAACCATAGGTGTGCCGCAGTTGAAACAAAAATTTATAGGTTCTTCAGATTTTGCATTACAATTTGGACAAATATACATAATAGTTCCTCCCCATATTATATTATAAAGATTATACACTACATAGGTTTGTATTTCAAGGAATATTTGATAGAATTAGTGTTGAACCATAAAACAAAACCGCTAAAGCCGTGAAACTTCAGCGGTTGCTTTTTATTGTATCATAGTTCAGCAAGAATTGCATCCTTTGGTCTATAACCCACAATTCTTGATTGTTCTTTTCCGTTTTTAAATACGATAAGCGTCGGAATACTTACCACACCGTATTTCATTGCGAGGGTGCCGTCGTCATCAACATTTACCTTACCCACATTAATGTCGGCTCGTTCGTTTGCGATTTCTTCAACAATGGGCGCTATCATTTTGCAGGGGCCGCACCAATCGGCATAAAAATCTACAAGGGTTGTGTTAGCGTTAATTTCGCTATCAAAATTTTGACTGTTTAATTTTTTTAACATAATTTTTCCTCTCAATCTTTAGACTTGTAATATAGCATACAATGGCAGTAACCCTCAAAATCGGGGTCTGCAATCTGCGCCTTAAACTCGTCACAAATACACTTAAATTCGGGCAGCTTTGGTATTCGGCAGGGGCAGTAGCCGTCTTTTGCCTTTAACCCTTGCTTTATACGCTCTACAACTTCTTTGTCACTGTTGAGTCTGATTGCCATTTTCGCCACATCCTTTTCTCTTTGTTAATACTATTATACACTAAAAGTATACTATTTTCAATATCTATGTAAAAACCGCTGATATTTCAGCGGTTTTGTGCTTATTTATTGAAAGATATGGGTGTTGTGTCGCTCGTTGCAAAGGCATTAGGACCCGGGTCTGACATAGAAAAATACATTTTTGCGGCCTTGGTTGTACTAAAGTCACGGTTAGAGCCCGAATTTTGCACCTTGTTAAAGGCATCGCGGAACATTTGATTGTGCGCTTCCTCACGGTTTAACAAAAAGTCGATGGTTTCACGCACCTTTTTGTCCTCAATCTGTCGGTAAAGGTATTCGTAAACCACCTTTGCGCGCTGTTCGGATGCTATGTTGCTAAGCAAATCGGCGCACAGGTCACCCGTAACCGTTACATAATCGCCCGTCCACAAATAACCCGATGCGTTGATAAGACCTGGTTTAAGACCAAGTAGCACATGTGATTGTATTTCGCCCGAGGGAACCTTAGCGGCATCAACATCGGGACCGTTAAGCAGATTTATGGTCTGCGCAATCATCTCCATGTGACCGAGCTCTTCGGCGGCAATGTCAAGAAACAAATCTTTAATTTCGCCGTCTTTAATTCTAAAGCTTTGCGACATATACTGCATAGCCGCCTTAAGTTCGCCGTTGCCACCGCCAAGCTGTTCTTGTAAAAGCGCCGCGTATTGTAGGTTTGGCTTTTCTATAGCCACAGGGTGAAAAAGCATTTTTTGTGTTTAAAAATAATTTTACCCCGTACGTTTTTCTATTACATATTCTTACAAAATACAGATGGTTATTTATATTTGCGTGGAAAAATTTATAGAAATATGATATAATATCTTTAAAAAAATTTACCGATAAGACACCTAAAACGACCGAATAGACAAAAATCAACATCTCTTCTTTTTTATTTGCTATGATGATAGCGCCAAAAAGGAGAATGATATAAATGCAAGCAATTAAAGCAATGGAGCTTGTCAAGCAGTACAAAAATTTAACTGCCGTCGATAAGCTCCATTTAGAAATTGGACAGGGTGAATTATTCGCTTTGCTTGGTGTTAACGGCGCAGGAAAAACCACAACTATAAAAATGCTGACATGCCTTACCAAGCCATCGAGCGGGGAGGCATTAGTAGGTGGCTATAGCATAATAAAACAGCCGGAGCAGGTCAAGCAACTGATTGGGGTATCGCCTCAAGAAACCGCGGTTGCGCCAAACCTTTCTGTAAAAGAAAACCTTCAACTTATTTGTGGTATTCACGGATTCTCAAACGAGAAAGCTTTAACAAAAATAAAAGAGCTTTCCGCGCAATTTGCTTTAGATTCCGTTTTACATAGAAAAGCGGGAAAACTATCAGGCGGCTTTCAGCGTCGAGTTAGCATTGCTATGGCGCTAATCAGTGAACCTAAAATTCTATTTTTAGATGAACCCACTCTTGGCTTGGATGTTATTGCAAGGCGCGAGCTGTGGGACACGATCAGCTCTTTAAAGGGTAAAGTGACCATTATATTAACAACGCATTATATGGAAGAGGCAGTGTCCCTTTCAGACCGCATCGGTATTATGAAAAGTGGCAGACTTCTTGCGGTGGGAACGGCTGAAGAGCTTACTAAAAAAGCCGGAACAAACGATTTTGAAACAGCCTTCGTTTCTTTTGTAAAGGAGGCAGCGGTATGAGAATGTTGACCTTTGCAAAAAGATGTACAAAAGAAATTTTGCGTGACCCTGTAAATCTTGCTTTCGGTTTAGGTTTCCCTTTAGTTTTGTTATTGCTTCTTAGCGCTATACAAGCAAATATTCCCGTAAGTCTGTTTGAAATTGACACATTAACTCCTGGAATAACAATATTTGGACTGTCATTTATAACATTATTTTCGGCAACCCTGATTGCAAAAGACCGTGAAAGCGCCTTTTTACAAAGACTATATACAACACCGCTTAAGGCGTTTGATTTTATCTTGGGATATATGCTTCCGCTTTTGCCCATTGCTGTTGGGCAGACAGTTATCTGTTATATATTTGCTATTCCTTTAGGACTGACTGTTAGCGCAAATATTATTTATGCTATTATTGGCATTACTCCTATGGCTATTTTTAACATTGCATTAGGACTTTTATGCGGCAGTATTTTAGGTGTCAAGCAGGTCGGCGGCATTTGCGGTGCGCTATTGACAAATCTTTCTGCGTGGTTTTCGGGTGTGTGGTTTGATTTAAACCTTGTTGGAGGTGCTTTCAAAAAAATAGCGGATGCGCTTCCGTTTGTTCATGCAGTAGAAATGGAAAAAGCATTATGCAGCGGAAATTTTGAGGCTGTAGCTTCACACATTTTACCGATTGTTATTTACAGTGTATTTACAACGGCGGTGGCAGCGTTTTGCTTTATAAGGCAAATGAAAAAGCAGTAAGGAGTATAGACGATGAAATACAAACTCATTATCGACAAAGATGCAGAAGAAGAGATAATTGCAATCGCTCACGCACCTTCTTCTTTAACGCAGCAGATCGAGGATCTTGTTTGCAGTTATTCCGGTGCAGACAGTATTGTGGGATATCGGGATGATGAGATACGAAAATTGACATTCGGTGAAATCGAATGTATTACCATACTTGAGCGAAAGGTAATTGCCATTGATACGAAAGGTAATCACTTTTTGCTTAAAGAAAGGCTTCGTGATTTAGAACAGGTTTTACCCTCGTATTTTATACGCATTAACAAATCTACCCTTGCAAATGAACATTGCATTATTCGATTTGATGCGGTGTTCAGTGGCGGTGTAGATGCTGTGTTTGGTTGCGGCTATCGGGAGTATGTTTCCAGACGGTGTTTTTCGGAAATCAGAAGGAGGTATGAAGGGTTATGAAAAGGTTTGTTTTAGATTTTTTGCGTCGAGGCTTTATTGCTTGTGGTATTGGTCCTATCGTTTTGGCAGTTTTGTATCTTATCTTGCAGCAGTCTGCTGCTATAGAGACTTTAACCGTAAATGAGGTGTGCATTGGTATATTTTCGTTATCCGCACTCGCATTTATTGCAGGCGGCTTAAATGCGTTTTATCAAATTGAACGGTTGCCGCTTATGTTGGCAATTTTGATTCACGGCGGAGTTCTATATATCAGTTATTTGGTCACTTATCTACTCAACAATTGGCTGAAATGGGGTGTGATTCCCATCTTGGTTTTTTCAGTCATTTTCGTTGTTGGTTATATTGTGATATGGGCAATAATTTATTCCATAATCAAAAAGCGTACAGACAAGCTTAATGAAATACTAAAGAAAAAACATCAAAGCATAGTAAACGAATAAAGCAATATTAAACTTAGTAATATTGTTACGGGGTGCCACTTATGTGGCACCCATTTTGTTTATGGTGGAAATTTTTATAATTATGTGATAAAATTAATTAACATAGGAGGTGCGATGATGAAACTGTTACTTAGCGCACTTACAAAATTCATTATGGGTTTATTTCTTGTGGGGATGCTTATCTTTTTGCCCGCAGGAACCTTTGATTACACAGTCGGATGGGCGTTTATTGCACTATTGTTTGTACCGATATTCATAATGGGAGCAGTACTTTTGCTAAAAGCGCCCGACCTATTAAAAAAGCGGCTTGACGGCAAAGAAAAAGAGAACACCCAAAAAGGCGTTGTAGCATTTTCGGCACTCATATTTCTTGGCGGCTTCATCGTGGCAGGGCTTGATTTTCGTTTCGGTTGGTCAAATGTACCCACTGTTGTGCAAATAATCGCATCAGCGCTGTTTTTGGCGTCTTACGTGCTATATGCTGAGGTTATGCGTGAAAACGCGTACCTTTCTCGCACCATAGAGGTTCAAGAAAACCAAAAGGCGATAGACACGGGCCTTTACCGCATTGTTCGCCACCCTATGTATATGGCAACAATTTTGCTGTTTTTAATGATACCGTTAATCCTTGGCTCTTGGTATTCATTTGTAATATTTTTGAGCTTCCCGGTAATTATCGCCCTGCGCATTAAAAACGAAGAGCAGGTCTTAACCGAGCAGCTTGAAGGATATGCCGAATATAAGCAAAAAGTGAAATACAAAGTCATACCGTTTATATGGTGAGAAAATGGAATCAAACATAATTTAATTGTATTGCAACCTTTTTAACTTTTGAAAAGTATTATAAGTGAAAGGATGGATATAAAATGAAAAAATTAGCTATAATTTTTGTTGTGATAACTCTTTTTACGCTGTCGGCGTGTTCGGGCAATAAGAACAGGCTTTACGACATTGAGCGTGAAATGTATATTTATGAAAGTGTGAAATGCGCTACCGAAAAGGATAAATATTCCGCAGAAGATACTGTAATACGATATACAATGACTAACATCAGCGACAAAGAAGCGTGGATAAATTCTGACGATAACTGTTTTGAGCTGCAAAAGCAGGTTGACGGCAAGTGGAAAAGGGTAGGAACAAAGGTTGACCAAATTTGGACTGACTTAGCACAGCTTTTACCGTCAAATGAGAGTGAAAAGCGAGAAATAAATCTCCATGAATATTTCTATTTGCCATTAGAAAAAGGTGAACACCGAATTGTAGTAGAAGATATTGTTTCAAATACCTTTGATATTTTTTGAAGATTGCCGATGAATTTAATTCGCCAAAGGAGTGTTTTTGTCTGAAGAAAATTATATCTATATTTTTAGCCTTGATATTTGCATTTTTGTGCGTCGGATGCGGCGAGCAAAACGAAAAGCCATACAAAGATTTGCTCGCTTCTAATATTGCGTCGGCAACCGTTACTTTATCTCCGCCGAACAAAACCGTTCAAATAGACGATATAGAGAAGCTGGTTTCATTGCTTCGAGATATTGTTATTTGCGAAGAAGACAATTCCTATGGTGAGTATAATGGTCAAAGTGTTTTATTTACCCTTACAATGACTGATGGTCGCAAGGAACAAGCCCGACCATTTGGGGATTTCTTTGTTATTAACGGAACAAGTTATAAAACCAAATATAAACATAGTGAAAAGTTAAGTAACTATGCTAATGAATTATTGAATAAATCCGTTGATATAAAGGATTATGAAAAAACAATATCATATGCCGGCTGGTCGGAAGATGATAAAATTTATACATCTTGTTTAAACATTGAGCAAATGTCACTTAACAGTGTAAAACATTTTCCCATATTTAAAATAGATACACTAAAAGATTTACAAGACTTTAAAACCAATTATGGCGATGTTCTTTCTATGAACCAAGGTTATGATGATATAC
Organism: Acutalibacteraceae bacterium; assembly: GCA_045604765.1. Classification (GTDB taxonomy): domain Bacteria; phylum Bacillota; class Clostridia; order Oscillospirales; family Acutalibacteraceae; genus UBA737. The sequence continues at coordinate 29,881 of JAZUOS010000019.1, forward strand.
CATCTTTTAAGGATGTTACAAATAAATACGATGAAAAATTTTTTGACAGAAATTCGCTTTTTGTGGTCTATGTAACGGCAAGCAGCGGCTCGTATAGATTTGACGTAGAAAGTGTATATTGCGATGACGATTCTTTTCGTGTTCATATTAAGCAGATAAATAATTCTGAAGTTGTTACCGCGGATATGGCTGGCTGGTTTGTTACTGTATCAGTAAAGGATGAAATTGTCAGCACCTGTCGATTTTTTGACGCTGATTTATATGTAAAGAATTAACATGTTTTCATAAGTAAAAAACAGCCTATGATTTGTCATAGGTTGTTTTTAGTATTTATATCAATTAGCTATGCCGTATGTGTTTGTTAATGGGTCTTTAAATAATGGTATTTGTGGTGGGGCAAAGGTGAACACTACGAACAGTACACCGATTAAACATATTATTCCAAAGGCGAGCCACGGCCGTTTGCAACGTAAAGTGTCTTTTTTGAACAGCCACGTTTCAACCAAAAAAGCTACTGCTGCCGAAACAAAAAAGATTGTAATATTAAGCCAATCGGGTGATTTGCCAAACACACCGTTATAGGTATAAAATAGCACAGGAATCATAATAAGACTTGTCAAAATTCCAATAAGCTTAATACACCAGTAGTTTTCATACTCTTTAAAATATCGACTTTGCACAAGGGCGAAAATAAGCAAAGGAAAATATAACAGCTTCATATGCTCCCAGGTTGATTCATTAACGCCCGAAAAAAGTGCTGTCAGCACACTCTCGTTTGTCCATTCATATAAAAAATGTAATATCGTGCCACCAAGTGTAGACATAGCAAACCCCGAAAATTGCCACAGCAATAAATTTCGTTTCATACACATACCCCTGTAATGTTAGTAATAAATTTTATGCAGTAGAGTGTTTTTTATTACGAATAAAATAAAAAGCTGTGAGGTTTTGGGTACTAATTTCGTGTAATAAGTGAAAGGGCGAAGTAAGCACCTTTCGGAAAGGAGAAGCGCATGGACAACGGTGCAAGTAGCTACCGCCGTTTCCGCGAAGATGGTGATGAAAGCGGCTTAGTAGAAATCATAAGGGATTACAAAGACGGTCTTATTCTTTATCTTAACGGCTTTGTCGGCAACATATATATCGCCGAAGAACTTGCTGAAGATACCTTTGTGCTTCTCGGTATAAAGAAACCCAAAGATAAGGGCAAAGGCTTGTTTAAAACCTGGCTTTACACAATCGGACGGAATGTGGCAATTGATTATTTAAGGCGAAATTCTAAACGCAGTAATATCTCAATAGATGATTGTCCTGAGCTTTTTAGCGAGGAACAAAATCTTGAAAAAGCCTACATTAAAGAAGAAAGAAAAATTACTCTGCATCGCGCACTCGCAAAACTAAAATCAGAATATAGGCAGGTATTGTGGCTTATATACTTTGAAGATTTTAGCACAAAGCAGGCAGCAGTTGTAATGAAAAAAAGCGTGCATAATGTAGAAACCCTTGTGTATCGCGCTCGAAAAGCACTTAAATCACAACTTGAATTGGAGGGCTTCGTTTATGAAGAACTATAACGAAATGGCAAATGACGTTCTCCGCAGAATTGGGGAACACGAAACCGAACAAAGAAACAGGAGAAAAAATATGAAAAAAGTAATATTACCAATTTCTTGTTTTTGCCTTGTAGCAATTTTAGGAATAGGCTTGTGGCAAAGCGATTTTTTCGACAATACACCATCGGTAAAGTCGGAAAATTCAACCGTAGTTGACGAAAACAATTATGCAGAACCTCAAACAAACAACCAATCAAGCGAAGATCGTGAATTTATTGGAATGATTAAGTACGGCGGAGCAAACTACGTTCAATGCAGTACTACCACCAAGATTTATACACCCGATAAACACTTAGGTGAAGCATACGATTTTGAGGGCACGTTCCATTTAAAAGATGGTGTAGGCGGATTGTATAATGTCAAAGAAGACCCAAATGTTTTGATGGTTGAGCTAAAAGACGGTGAATATACTGAGTATGTAATTTTAATTAAAGAACAAGACTAAAAAAGAAGGCGGTAGGCGTAAAAACCTATCGCTTTTTTGCATTTATTAAGTAAACAACGCCAAAATAATAATATATAAAATTTTAGGAGTAATTGTATGTGCACGGCAATCAGCTATAAAACAAAAGATCATTATTTTGGCAGAAATTTAGATTTGGAATATTCTTATAACGAGACAGTCACCGTTACACCACGAAATTTTATTTTTGAGTTTCGCAAAGTGGGTAAGATGAAAAGCCATTTTGCAATGATTGGTATGGCTTATATTGCAGACGGTTATCCGCTATATTATGATGCGACCAATGAACATGGGCTTAGTATTGCCGCGCTTAATTTCCCTCAAAATGCACACTATAAGCCGTTTTGTGTAGAAAAGGACAATATAACTCCATTTGAACTAATACCCTGGATTTTAGGGCAATGTAAGACTGTTAGCGAAGCTGAAAAGCTACTTGAGCAAATAAATATTTTAAACGAGAATTTTAGCGATGAATTGCCACTGTCACCACTGCACTGGATTATATCTGACAAAGGGCGTTCTATTACGCTTGAATCGGTAAAAGCGGGTATAAAGGTATACGACAATCCCGCGGGTGTGCTTACAAATAACCCAACCTTTGATTACCAGTTATTTAATCTTAACAACTATATGTCGCTTACAAATGATGCGCCGCAAAACACCTTTGCATTAGATAATAATTTGCAACTAAAGACTTATTCTCGCGGTATGGGTGCTATGGGCTTACCTGGTGATTTTTCGTCTGTGTCGAGGTTTGTAAGGGCTACGTTTGTAAAAATGAATTCGGTATCGGGCGACAGTGAAAACGAGAGTGTTAGTCAATTCTTTCATATACTGCAGTCAGTGGCAATGCCACGAGGATGTGTTAAAGTAGGGGAAAGCGGTTATGCTGTTACTATATACAGCTCTTGTTGTAACACCGACCGTGGAATTTATTATTACACCACCTATGATAACAGCCAAATTAACGCAGTAGATATGCACAAAGAAAACCTAAACGGTAATGCACTAATAGCATATCCGTTAAGAACACGGCAAGCAATAGAATATCATAACTAAATAGCCTGTTTTAATGGGCTGTTTTGATGTTATATTGAAAAATATATGGCTATGTGATATAATTATTTTACAAATTATAAAAGTGCAGGAATGATAAAATCGATGATTATTTTAATTACCGGCGCATCACACACGGGCAAGACTTTACTTGCGCAAAAATTGCTCGAAAAATATAAATACCCGTATCTTTCAATCGACCATTTGAAAATGGGTTTAATACGTAGCGGCAACACAAAACTTACCCCTATGAGTGACGACACCAAACTTACGGCATATTTATGGCCGATTGTTCGCGAAATGATTAAAACCGCCATAGAAAACAAGCAAAATCTTATTGTTGAAGGTTGCTATATTCCGTTCACTTGGCAAGATGATTTCGATAAGGAATATCTCGACCATATAAAATATTATTGCCTTGTGATGAGCGAGAATTATATAAGAAACCACTTTGATGATATTAAGAAATTCGCCACAGTTATTGAAAAACGCATTGATGATGACTGTTCGATTGATGGCTTATTGCAAGATAACTCACAGGTTTTAATGCTGTGCAAAAAGCATAATGTAAACTATGTGCTTATTGATGATGAATATAAAATAAATATTGATTTATAACCAAACAACCGCTGAAGCGTAAAAACTTCAGCGGTTTTAATATTACTTATCAAAAGAAACAGGCTTTGTATCGTTTGTAGCAAATGCGTTAGGACCTGGGTCTGACATAGAAAAATACATTTTAGCAGCCTTTGTTGTGCCAAAATCTCGGTTAGAGCCTGAGTTTTGCACCTTGTTAAATGCATCGCGGAACATCTGATTGTGCGCTTCCTCACGATTTAAGAGGAAGTCGATGGTCTCACGCACCTTTTTGTCATCAATCTGGCGGTAAAGGTATTCATAAACCACCTTTGCACGTTGCTCAGACGCAATGTTACTAAGCAAATCCGCGCACAAATCACCTGTAACGGTCACATAATCGCCCGTCCAAGAGTAACCCGAAGCGTTTATAAGACCGGGGTTAAGACCTAAAAGTACGTGGGATTGAATTTCGCCTGACGGCACCTTATCAGCATCAACATCGTGTCCATTAAGTAGATTGATTGTCTGCGCAACCATCTCCATATGCCCAAGCTCCTCGGCGGCAATGTCAAGAAACAAATCCTTAATTTCAGGGTCTTTAATTCGAAAACTCTGCGACATATACTGCATAGCCGCCTTTAGTTCACCGTTGCCACCGCCAAGGTGTTCCTGTAAAAGCGCAGCATACTGCGGGTTAGGTTTCTCTACCGCCACAGGATGAAAAAGCATTTTTTCGTGTTTAAACATAAATTTACCTCCGTTTGTTTTCTACTATATACTTTTTCCATTTTCTGCACCGATATACAAACGCGCAAATATATCCGCTCATTTTGATGTAACATATCAAAATTTGATACTCAGTATCACCTTCTTGAAACTTATTACTATAAATATATCATAAAATAGTAGGAATTTCAAATTTTGTTGTGCAGTAAACAAATAAATAGGATAACACACTTAGAACATAAGCATGGTATCCCATTTATTCAATAAAATGAGTCGCTATTTCATTATAATTATCTTATTAGGTTTAATTTTCATATTTTTTGCAAAATTTTGTATGTTTTCTAAATCGCGAGAACTATACCAACTGATGAGCCAATCAGGTTCCTCATTTATGCTGTCAATTATTTTGTAAAAATAAGGATAATCTACTTTAGATAATGAGTGACCTAACACTACAATTGTTTTGATATTTGAAAGATTAGAAAAGAAAGATTTGTTTTTTTCTATAATATCATCGCTTTTCTTTGTCGTTTCATCATTATACCAATTAAGATTTCGAACAGCACTATCAATTGCACCATCTAAAAGTTCGCTTTTTCTTTGTGATTTAAAATTCGGATATGGAATTGTTGGTGTCCAATCGTCTTCATCTCCGGCACCTGGAGCGTGCCCAAGTATGAGTTCATCTTTTTTATTCTTTCTACAACCGTGAATATATGTAATCTTATCAGCAGGAATATTGTATAGGGTCTCGATAAATTCTGTGTAATTAAAATTAAGATATGTGCCGTCATTATGTAGTAATTCCTTATATATGGCTTCTTTTGTTGGTTTCAACGTTTCTACCCATGCACGAAATCTTTTTGGGAGTTTATGTGTGATTTCTTGTGCGGGTGATGTGGCTGTATCGTAAGCTAAACAAAAATCTGCAGCTGAAGCATCCGGTTCATATGCACCCATAATATCCATCCACATATCAACCGTGCCTAACATTGCACTAGCGTCTATGTGAGCTAAGGCTTCCTCAAAATCACACCACAAACTGTCCGATTTTAGATAAGTTTCAAGGGTCCATCTAAGAGAATTGTTTTTACCCATTGAATCTCTAAAATTATTATATCTTGATAGCACTCCGTGTGAGATATCAAAACCGTTTCCAATTACATACAGGGTGGATTGCGGCTCTGTAATCTGTGCATCTATACATGAAAGTTTATTATATGGTAAATCCTTTAATAGCGCATTAATTTTTTCTTGCTCTTTGATTTGCCATATCATATCCTCACGATGTTGCTTTTCCTTTTCTATTGTTGCCTTGCGTTTTTTACGACAACTTTTGCATCTTTTAGGTAAGCAAAAATTTCTTTCTTTATAATACCGCTGTTCCTCTTTGGTAAAAGTGAAATCAGTTCCGCATTCTACACATTTAATTGTTTTATCATTTATTGAATCCATATTTTCACCGTACAAAATATATTTATTTTAGTTTAGCACTAAAGCAAATATTAATCAATAATACAAATATAAAATGACCGAAAGTTTATCCTAACTCTCGGTCATTTTGGTCGAGGTGACAGGGCTCGAACCTGCGGCATCTAGTTCCCAAAACTAGTGCGCTACCAACTGCGCCACACCTCGATATTAAGTTGTTTTGCCAACTGAGTACATATTATATATTAAAAGTTTAATAATGTCAATAAAAATTTGTGTATTTTTTAATTTATTTTGCAATATAAATTTATCTTTGAATTTTATGTTAGATATGTTAAAATAAATATGGTGATGAAAATGAAAAATAGTGAGAAAGCAGTAAAGTTGTTCACAGATGGTTATAATTGCGCGCAGGCGGTGTTTGGTGCATTTGCCGGTGATTTGGGTTTTGATGAGGCAACCGCTTTAAAAATTGCGGCACCTTTTGGCGGTGGATTTGGCCGTCAGCGTGAAGTGTGCGGTGCGGTTAGTGGCATGCTTATGGCGTTTGGTTATCTATATGGTTATGAAACACCTGAAACGGGCGAGATTAAGATGAAGCATTACGAAGATACACGTGCTTTGTGTAATGCTTTTAAAGATAAAAACGGCTCAATTATATGCCGTGAAATACTTAAAACTGCCGAGGTTGGCGGCACACCAGAACCGCGAACCGAAAAATATTATCACGAGCGCCCTTGTGAGAGATGTGTGCGCACAGCAAGCGAAATACTTGAAGAATATATTAAAAATAAGTAAATAAAAACAAAAGGACTATGATTTTAATCATAGTCCTTTATGTTATTTTTTAAATACCTCTTCTGCATAT
>JAZUOS010000020.1:0-44260 GCA_045604765.1 Acutalibacteraceae bacterium
TAACAATAGCACCATCAATAGTAAGATTCTTAATTTCTGCACCATCACCAAGTTGATGAAATAGACCTGCATATGTTGTGCCTTGAATATTAAGATTCGATATTGTGTAGCCATTACCATTAAATTTACTGCTAAAATATACACCTTGACCATATGTGTCAGACCACACTACATTGTTAAGGTCAATATCGTTTGTAAGTTCAAAATAAAGACTTGAAGCATCCTCGCTTGATATACATTCTTCAAAAACAAAACGAAGTTCCTCACCGGTAGATATTTTGTATGGGACCGATTTTGTTCCATCACCAGTCAACGAAGTAGCAACTTCGCCGCTCCAAACGGGCGTTTCAGCTTTTACATCTTGAATGTTGGGTACAACAATCATACCTGTTAAAAGAAGACAGATTGATAAAAATGATGCAAGAAATTTAAAAAAATGGGAACGCAATTTAATATTCTTCATATTGATCTCCATTCTTTTTTAATTATTAGATGTCTGTTTGCTTACAAAATCGTTAAGTTTATTTACACCTGAATCAACAACATTTTTCATAGTCGCAATTTGTTGTGCAACTTGATTTGGGTCAGAGTTTGAAATATCGGCAAATTGACTTAAATATATATTTGTGATAGGTGCTGCACCAGACATAAAATACATATTTTTATCTGCCGCACTACCACTACTTGTAAGTTTAAAGAAGAAATTTTTAGCTGAAGTACTAATAAATGCAGAATCAAGGTCATAGTTGGATACATCAAGATAATATCTTAAAAATAAACCTGCTGCCTCAGGATTTTTAGAACCTTTAATTAAACCCCAACCTCTAAAGAGACCAGTTGTTACTGCTTTTGTTTCTTCGTCATAATCAGGCAAATATGTGAATCCAATATCGTCGCTGTTCATTTTTTGCCAGTAACCTGTCTTTTTAAGACCGTATGCATTAGTTATTGCAATACCTACCTTGCCATCAATAAATTCATCACGATTATTGTTGTTGCCATAATCTTTAACAAGTCCGTTTTTATACCATGTAGCTAAAATTCTATTGACATCGGTAAGTTTACTATCCATACCATTTGAAAATTGTCCATTTTCAAATTTGTAGTATCCTGCACCAGTCGAACCAATAATAGTACGAAAATCTACATAACCGCCTGTATATGTGTTTCCTAAGTTTTTAACTTCAGTCATTACTTTTTCAAGCGCAGCAAAAGTCCACTTACCTGCCTCGTAATACTCCTCTGGAGTAGTAATACCATTGTCTTCTAACAGTCGCTTATTGTAAAAGACACAGTCAACTTCATTCCAAATGTTGCCTACAGTATTTACAAGATAAGTTTTACCATTAACGGTTGACATATCAAAAGTGCCTTTATCCCAAATACTATCATCTAAATTCAAATTCATAGCATCTATTGGTTGAAGACATGAAAGAGCAGCCGGAAAATCATTATTAGAAAAATAAATATCAGGAGAATTATCTGAGGCAATTAAACCAGAAATAGTATTAACATAATCACCTTGGTTAACAGTTACAATCTCAACCTTGATTCCATATTTCTCTTCAAAGCTTTTTATAACCGGTCCATCTTCGTCAGTATATGGGTTTTTCCAAGTTGCAAATTTTAATGTAGTGCCTTTTAATTTTTCCAAATCAGCATTTGATAAATTTGTTGAATTATTGGTTTTGTCATCATTATTTCCTGTTGAACCTTTATTGCTATCACAACCACATATTGAAAAAACCATCAACAACGCTAATATAATTGCAAAAAATCTAAATTTAAAACTCATAATAAAATCTCCTTCGTGTTGTTTAAAATTATTTTGTCCATATTTTACCTGCATCTTTTTTCTGATACAGTCTTATGTAATCAATATGGTAATTGCATGGTAATGACGAATTAGTTATTTCCACCTTGCTGTTTGTATTTTCTGAGTCTGGTGTGTAAATATGGTTATTAATAATTAAACACTGTGCATCAGAAAAACCTTTCATATTTGATTTGCCATCATAGTTGAACGTCAAATCATATGTCATATACTTTTCACCATCAACATACATAGACATTTCGGTTGGTGTCCACTCGAATCCGTATATATGATATTCATCATTTAAGGATGAAACACTACTAAACTGATATGATTTATTTTTGTCGTCAGCGTTTAATTCATTAGTTTTTTCGGTTTGAGAAAACATTGTATGCACACCATCATCATACCATTTATGAATATTGGGCGATACCGTATCAACTGATGAAAAGACTTCAAAAATATCAACTTCAACAAAGTAATCACTTGTTCTGGCCGGTCCAATTTTGTTTTGCTTATTATTCATCCAAAGCGATGGCCAAGAACCCTGCTTAAACGGAACCTTTGCTTTCATTTCAAGATATCCGTATTGATATACCATTGTTTCGTTTGTCATTATGCTATAAGGTACAGCATACTCATACTGAGGGGTTTTTGCGTTGTAGTAGTGAATGGCATTTAGTTTTAATTGACCATCTTTAACACTTATGACCTCAGGTTCATCAGAAAGTTTCATCATTCCTGTACCCTTCATGGCATCACCTAAAGTCCATTTGGTTGTATCGAGTGTGTTGCCATCAAACTCATCACCCCAGACATATTCGTAACCGTCATTCACAGATGAATAAAATTCAAATGTTCCTTTAAGGGTATTTACACTGCCTTCTTTTACATCGAGTGTAGTGAACCATTTAACAGCTTTAATTACACCAAGCCAATGACCGCTTTCAAAAATAAGCTTATCGTCATTATAACTCACTATATATTCAGTTTCCGGAATTTCATTTTCTGAAACCGAACGGTTCGTATGCCCAAGCAAAATCTCCTTTTCCGTTTGAGGAACAGTATCAAAAACAATTGGCACATCAACCTTATATTTTTCTAAAAAATATTTATTCAGCAATTCAGCAGATTCTTGATATTGTGTTTTCTCGTTTTCAGGGAGTACTATAGTGTAGCCCTCTGGTCCAGACCACTTTGTAGCCTCGTATGTATATTCTGCTTTTGTGGTATCATCCAGATTCGTATTAGAATCCGTTTTTTCTGCCAAAGGTCTATCAGAAACGTACTTTTCATTTGTATCTGTACCACAACCAGCAAAAACAGAGACAATCATACAAATGCATAACAAACAGCAAAATAACTTCATCTTGACATTCATAAAAAACACTTCCTTTTACAATTGCTTTTTTAAAAAACTTTTGAAAAAATTTGCTTTAAAACTAAACGATTTGTTTAATTTGTTAAAAAATAAACAAAAATATATAACTACTCCCGAAAAAATTATATCATTTTGACTTAAAAATTTATAGTTGAAAAATATACCATTTTATTTAAAAAACATACTTTTTGAATTTTATTATCGTTTGATTATTAACATTTAACACATAATAACAATATCAACGATTATAATTATTTATACGATTTATAAACCCAATCAGCATCAAGTATTAAATTGTGTTTTAATTGCTTTTATTGCATAAAAAATAACGAAAATACTGCTATTTTGCCATAAACTTAACGTATACACTCTATACAAAATAAAAAATGTCTTGTTTTTTAAAAATAAAGTAACAAGACATTTTAATAGTTTTATTTGTTTTTAGTGTGTTAAATATTTCAAGGTAAATAATTCCAAAAAACGACATTTAATAAAAGTTGAACAATATTATAGGCTTTAATGTTCAGTTAAAATTACGCAAATAATGTAAACATAATAGGTATTGTAACGATTGACAAAATATGCGAAATAAGCGCCATACTCGCGCCAGGAGTGGTATCGCCACCATATGCTGCCGGAAAAACAACCGTATTTAATCCTAAAGGCATTGCTGTCGCACATAATGTAAGCATAATAATATCAGAATCTGTATTAAGTATCTTTAAAACTAAGACAAAGATTAAAGGTAAAACAATTAATCTAATTATTGATGCAAGATATATCTTTTTTGTTTTGGTTAAGGTTTTAATACTATAATCAGCAACGACAAACCCTGTAAGAATCATTGCAAGCGGTGACATACAAGCTCCTGCAGAGGATATTGCCGAAATTAAAAACTTTGGCAAAGGAACAGCTGTTATACCAGCAACAGCACCAAGCAGCATTGAAATACAAATTGGATTTACAAACGCTTTTAACGAGAACTTCTTATCGTTGTCTTTTTTGGATATTAATGATGCCGTTCCATAAGAATATACATACAAACAAAGCGGCAACGTAAAAATCATATAATCAAATAAAACATCTTCACCAAAAATCCCTAAAACAACAGCATTCCCCATAAAACTAAAGTTTGCAACAGCAAAGGAATATGTATATATTTTTTGCAAATAATTGTCTTTGGCAAAAATCTTTGCAAGAACTATACCTATAATCAACGACACTATCATTATTGCAGTGCCATAAATTAAAAACGTCCATTTTTCGCTCAAATTTTTAATGGTACAATACTTATAAAATGTATTAAAAACAAGGCACGGCACTAAAACATTTGTTTCAAGACGAGATAAAGAAAGTGAAGTATTTTTCGGTAATATACCTTTAAGATTTAGAAAATAACCCAATGCCATAAAAGAGAATAAAACAAGCATTTGATTAACAGTCGCTGTGAATAGTTGCATTTCAACATAATCCTTTTTTAAAAAATTTTATCAACATTCTAATACAAAAGAAGTTATTTTGCAAGGTTTTTCTTGAAATATATATAGACTCCTCAATTAAAATCAAGGAGTCTATATTTTTAATCATAACATCTTTGATACATTTTAGTACTCACCATAAAGCAAAATCAAACAATGCACTCCAACTTGCTTATATTTGTTGGAGTGCACTCTTTTACTTGACCGCTTGATAGCGATTTATAACTAAATCAATGACTGCTTGTGATTTAACCTTCATATTAAGTTTACTGATAACCTTTTTAACGGTAGTTTCAGACACTGTCGGTAAATATTCTTTATATTCGGGATACTTTTCCATTAGTTCATTGAAGAGCGTGATTAAAAGGTCATTGGTAGATTTGCTTGCTGGATAACCACGGGCAATAAGAGCCATATTGTTATCGAAGTTTGGAGCAAGTCCTAAAAGTTTACCGCTTTTAACAACACGCATTAAACCGAAGTTTCCTGTGTGTCTATCAGGGTTAGCAGTTATTGTATCAAGGAAAATCATTTTAATGTAGTCAGGAATTGCTTTAGGGCAAAGTTCCTTTAATTTTTCAACAACCTTAATATAATCTTCCTCATCTCCCATAAACGAAGACGCGGGTTCAAATATAACCTTTGCCGAATCAGTGAAATCAAGAGACTTGACGCATTTATCACCTTTTTCGTAATAAGCCATATTCATCTGGAGTGCCTTACCTAACTCATATACAAAAAGTTCGGAGAACTGCTCTTTTTGGTTAGCAGATTTATAAATCCACCATTTTCCGTCTTTGAGCTTCCAACACTTTTCAAAGCTACCTATATTGGTAAGCTCCGGAGTTTTGGTATCCTTACGCTTTGCGGCAGAATTAAAGCTGGAATAAAGTCCTCGTAAAGCCAGATTGGAGAAATAGTCTTTATTAAAGCGAACGTCTTCATATTTCAAGTCGCTGCCGATAGCCCTAACCCAATAGGTATCAGTAATGGTTGCGGCATTAACGTGAAGAACCGTTGAAATATCATCTTTTTCAGCAAGTCTTAAAGCCTTTTTAAGCAAACGTGAATTTGCTCTATGCGAATCGATAGCTCTTGTCTCAAGCCAAGATTTTGCATTATTTACATGCTTTAAATACAAAGGAAGTAAATCATTATTCAAAACTTCAAGTTCATTATCTTTCCAAACAGCAACAACTATATCACGGCTCAAAATCTCAAAATCCTTCATAAACTATTCTCCTTTCCTTGACTATCGAACTAATTATAACCTATTGAAATCAAAAATTCAATCTACTTTATATTATTATCACTAAGCCATTGTACTTGATATGCGATAAATAAGCTTAATATTCTATTTTTCATGATCTTAAAGATTATAACGTTATCCTAAAGTCTTCAATTTTTTGTCTTATAGTAATTGCCGGATTATTGTTAGATAACTTATTAAGAATCATCTGTTCAATATCGTTATCATTTAATACAATAATAAGTTTTTTGTGGTCTATCCATTCGTTTCGCAATGTTGAAACCGCATCATAATCAGCTCCGTTACGTGTTACAATGATGCCAAAATTTCCAGTGCCATACGACTTAAGATAATTCGCAATTTGCAGTACATCATCCTTTTTAATGTTGTGAGTATAATTTTTTGCATCCACTACAATAAAATCAGCTAAATATCGATCCCTTATATATGCCCAAAACCCAGTCTCACAGTAATTTGGAATAATGAAATCTCGTATATTTACTGCTTTATAGTCACTCTTTTGAGGAATTGGCTCTGACAACTCATGGGAAAATAGAAAAGAAAAAATATCACCAACAAGTTTTTGATAAATGACCCAGTCTTGTTTTCCGTGTTTGCAAGATTTGAGTCTCATTACTAATATATTTTTTAAGGATAAATTGCCATTCGCCATAAATAATTTTTGAAATATTGGATGAAAACATCTTGAAATTTCGTCACTAAAATTTTTCGAAATATATTCCCTGTCCCAAATTTCAATATTATTATCTCTAAATAGTTTATATAATTGTTCAGTCAATTTTCCTGGTATTACGAGAGTAGTTATTTTATTATTAATATCATCAACGGCATTATTTAAATTTTCAACAATTGCTTCTGCTCTTTTCAAAGTCAGTGAACACATAGGTAATACATCAATATGATGTGTAATTTGTGAATTATTGTTTTCTTCTTTGACTACTATATCTACTATATGTGTTTGATTGCCTTTACCTAGAATAGAAACATTCTGAGCAATATGTAAATATTTATCGCTTTCTTGAAGTAATTCAAAAATATAGTTGTGTAATTCAGCTTCAGAAAAATCAAGATCAAACCTTTTGTGACAATTCGAACACACTAGCTGTGAATTTTCTAACGAAGTATCTCCACCATATGAAATAGGTATGATATGGCTCAACTCTAAAAATTTGCTTTCAAAAACTTCACCACAAATCGCGCATCTGCATCCGTCTCTTTCTATTAACTGCTTTTTAATAATTTGGCCTTTTTTATATCTTGGTTCATCGAATTTCTCCACTATTATCATCCTTTTCAGTATTATAATTTTTCAAGATATATGATTATTTATAACTTCCTTATACATTATCCCAAATACAAAACCGATCATTTTTAATCATTTTTAAGTATATTATTATTGTAATAACAGGTACTGTTATTGGGAAATATTTAGAATTTGTAACCGTATAATATCAAAGTATAAATAAGTCTCCCGATCATTTTATAAATCTAATCGTATCTAAATATTTTTTTAAATCTTCAATATTGCGTTCCAATAAGCCTTTATTTTCCTTAATATCAATATTTGCTTTATAGTTATTACTATCCAAAAACACCATACCCCATAAATAAGCAATAGAGGAATATAAAGAATTTGTTGCTTCAAGAACCAACTTCCTTTGACCCCCACCATAACCTACAGTAGTGATCCATTTCGAAGGTAAATTATTAAATTTTTCTTCAAAAAAATCAGAAAAAGGAGGTGACGCATCACCCAACACCCTAGTTCCTGGAATCAAGTCTAACCATTTGCAAAATCGCCACTTGTTTTTATAACACGAAACTATAACAACAATTAGCAACTCAATACACAAAAAACTATAGTCCTTCCTTTCATCAAATAATAAAGTATGTGCTATTTGTGCCTTATGTATAAGTTGTTCTTGTTCCCTCGCATCAATGTTATTAAAAACAATTTGCGCAAATTCTTCGATTGATTCATCATATTCAACCAGTTTTGCATCAAATAACGAAATATAATCCGAATATTTTTCAACAAATTTTTCTGAAACAACACCCTTGCTTAGAACAATTTCAAATTTAATAAATTTTTTAAGATATTGTTCGGCTTTGTTTGGTCCAAAAATTTGATTAATGCTTGAATTTAACTGATTTTTATCAATAGATATTATTGTTATAACATTTTTAACATCTTCTGTTAGATGGTGCAATCTTTCTAATACTTTAATAGCGTATTCGGGCAAACATCTATCAAGTTCGTCTACAACAAATAATATTGTTTGATCTTGTGACAGTTCTGCAATTAGCTTTTGCAATTTTCCCAAAGCTTGTTTAAAAGAAAAATAAATATCATACTCATTGCTCTTATCATACTTTTCCTTCCCACTTTTTGTACCTTTTTTTACAACTTCAAAAGCCGCTTTTAAATCTACACCTGTTTTGTCTTTTACGTTACTGTTTGCCATAGACAATAAAGCCGCACCCACAGATTTTAAAACTCCAAGAACTTTAGCTTTCTTTTTCTCATCGTTCCAAAGCTTTGTTTTTTCATTGATTATATCAATCATAGCTGCAACTATTGCTACCAACGGTTCCTCATAATAATCATATTTCCAGCAATTATAATGGACGATAAAATATTTATCTAATTTTGTTTCTTCTAATTGATATTGACTTAACCTTTCCTCGAACATATCTAAAACGAATGTCTTTCCAGAACCCCAAGCTCCATTTATGGCGAAAGAAGTAGTTGTCCTATTCTCTGCGATGCTTTCGATAAGTTTTATAAGTTTATCTATAAATTCTCCCCTGTTAAAAACATCAATCTTATCCAACAATCTCACCCATCTTTTGTTTTAACATTTTTACAAATTTTTATCAAATACAGTTTATAAATAGATATTATCTGCTAATATATTTTCACCTCATTGTTGAATTTTTAATAGTAATGGTAATAATGTCATACCAACATCAAAACTTTTATCAGCAAGCCATACAAGGACAGGTTTTACCTTTTCCCATTTTGATTTTTTACTACCATTCTCTTTATATGCTGCTTCAATTTCTGTAATTTTATCTAATATCTCTTGTGTTTGTTCATCAGTTAAAGATGTCATATCTTCTACTTGAGCGCGAACTTGTTGAAAAGTAACGTTCAAATTCACATTTGTTGTCACATTCACATGGGTTGAAGGAATACTAGGCATAGTATTGACATTCATTTGAAATATAAAAGTTTGCAATTTTGACTTAAAAGAGCGCAAATTATCCAATAGAGCAGTGCGGCTATCTTCGATATGTGCATACCAAATATTTGTTGCATTTTTGTCAACACCCCAAATACCTTTGTACCAATCTTTAACGCACGCCTGATATTTACCATCAAGTTCTCGATGCAAACTTAATAAATAATCTGTGTCTTCACATTCACTTAGGTTTTCAACTCTTTGAACATCAGTAGAGACCATATCAATAAATTTTTTTGGAATCTCCATTATTATACCCCCCAATTCGCAGAACATAAAACTATATCGTACACGAGAAACAACCTGTTTTTTGAAATTTCAATTGTTAGTTAATAAATTTAAAAGTTGTTGCTTTTCATTATCAATCAATCTGTTAAAATAATCTTCTGGATTATCACCAAAATCGGGCTTTATTCTATTCTTTATTCTTTCTTCAATGCAATCCATAAGCTGATTATATTCTTTTTTTGAAAACACCTCATAAAGCAATCCGTTAAATCCATTTGGACCATTTTTATTTATAAAAATACGTTTTAACATGGTATCGTTAGTCGCAAATAAAAACTCTTCATCAAATTCTTCCGTATTTGAATACAATGTGCTCCAGTTAGTTAGATACGCTATATCCCACGCTTGATTTTTACAGCCAGCAACGATTTTTTCGATATTGTTTGAATTAGCATTCTTTGGTGCCTTTATATAATCTTGCTCAGTAAATAGCATAGTTACATATACAAGTAGATACTCGCTAATCAACAAATTATCATACATCCACCAAAGAAATTCTTGCATTTTCTCCACAGGTTTCATAGTTTTGTCTCTATACAGCCTAACGGCATGGAGCAATGATGCAACGGCCATATCATAGTGTTCACCACCATTCGCATAATCAACTGTGATATTTTGCGCAAGTTTATTGGAGTATTTAATTGGTGGGATTTCTGTTATTTGGCCTTCTGCCATTTGCAACCATAATTGTCCGGGATACGCATCAAAAGCTTCGAGAAATTTTTGCAACTCAACCAATCCTTCTTCTTGGCACTGCAATTGAGTTGCGCGCTCTTGAACTGCCAATCCAGCACTAATATTTATGTTGTTCATCACAGCCCAAGTCATAATAAGGCCTATAAGTTGAGATTCCCCTTTACTTTTTAGACAACCCGTTTCACACAAATTTAAAAAGCTACTCAAAATATTCCTATCAACAAATAGAATAAAAGGTTTCTTTTCCTTTGAAGAGTAAAACTTCTTAAAATTAAATTTTCCATCTGGCGCAATTGTTGGATGAAAAATGATTTGCTGATGCTGAATGGTATTCCATATAAAATTTATATCTTCATCATCAACTATCAAAAAGTTTTTCATTACTATACCTTCATTTCATCATTTAGATACTACAATAAACGATTACAATTCTTCCGTCTTAAAGATTGTGTAGCCTTCATAGTAGTAGCTGTGGTCGATGCCTTTCATATAGACCTCTCGGCTATTGATATCATCGGTAAGTGCAGCAATTAGAATATGCTTAATTTCAATATCCTTAATAGGACTGCGCTCCATAGCCAACAAATAATCTTCTTTATCAACCCTACTCCAGTCAACCACCTTTTGAAGTTCGGTTTTGAAAATCAAGTCTAACCAAATACGAGTGCTGCGGCCATTACCCTCTCTGAAGGGATGGGCAATATTCATTTCTACATACTTTTCTACTATCTCATCAAAAGTAGATTGCGGCATCTTATCAATATTCTCAAGAGCCGCCTGTAAATACATTAAGGGCGCAAAGCGGAAATTACCTTTTGAAATGTTCACCTTTCTGATTTCGCCTGCGAAGTCGTAAATTTCATCAAAGAGATATTTATGAATTTCTTTAAGAGCCGAAAACTTTCCTGCCTCAAATTTATCTAACATACCACTTTCAAAAAGCTCTAATGCCTTTTTCTTACTGATACGCTCTTCCTCGCGGGCAAGGTCGGCAGAGTTAGTAATGCCTAATTTATTTTCAAGAGCCATATTATTTATCCTCCTTTGTGCTTTCGGGGATAAATTCCATAATATCATCCACACCGCAGTTTAACGCGGCGCAAATTTTACCTAAAGTTTCAACGGTAACATTTTCACCCTTGCTCATTTTAGTAATAGTATAATTACTGATTTCTGCAACCTTAGCAAGATCTTTTTTACGCATATCGTGGTCAATTAAAAGTTTCCATAGTTTCTTGTAACTAACAGCCATAAATACACCTCGTTAAAAGAATAAAATTCTATATATACATTATACCACAAGAAGAACATCTTTGCAACGATAAAATAAAGCGAAAACTACATTTGATTTTGATATATTAGCACGCAATCAAAAATTTTATGTAAAAAATTAAACAGATGAGCGTTAAACTCATCCGTTTTGCTTAGATATAATTTTACTAAAACAAAATAAATTTCGAATATTTTGTATTTTTATTGAAATTAATCAAGCTATATGATACACTTTACTTATAAACTCATAGAAATCCGCTTGAATTGAGGCTCGACATGGAAAAAGATAAAAAAATTAAATCAGCTGACAAAATACAAATTATTTGTAATATAATTAGCACTTTTTTAATTGGTACTCTAACTCTATATATTGGATGGAAAGCCAATATTATTTCTAAATCTGAACTAGAATTAGCCAAAGCCCAGAGTTATGCACAATTGATTGTCAAACAAACTTTTTCTACACAAGACGAACTTGTGCCAGGTGCAAAAATAGAAATCTCCTGTCAAGACGGATATTTCACTAATTATAAATCAAATGTTATTTGTTTAATGAAAATTGTTTGTGAAGATAATAAGACTTATAAAATACCTTTAATTGGATATTGGTTTTTGCACCAAAAATCAGGAAATATTGACGGCATCATAGAAACGATTTTTGCCAAAAACAATGAACAAAAGTATGAGGAATTAAAAAATGTATTGCAAAAAACATATAGTGATATTTATTATATTGAGTTGGAACACTACCTAAACATTTCATATTACGATTGTACACAAACTACTCAACAACGCTTTTACCAAGTTGCACCTATAATTGGCACAACAATAATTGAGAAAAGCGCATTTGAATTAGAAAATGAACATTATGAAAAATTAAGAAAAAATAATTGTTACATAGATTTAGATTTTTATACAGAAGAAACTATCAAAGAACTTATTAAATTCAAAGAATAATAATGCGTTTCATTACTTGAATTTTTAATCATATTATACTATAATAACATTTGGAAATTAATAGGAGGATTGCTTATAGAATAACTATTATATTTATTTTTTGTACAAACATCGACTTGCTTCTTTATATTTTATTTTAATTGGTATTTAATTGAAACCAGCTATAAATTAAGGAGTGATAGAATATGGTTACTCATGGTGAACTCTTCGCTTATACAGCCTTAATCGTATCTATTATTAATCTTTTTTACACAATAATTAGAGACATAAAAAACAAGAAATAAACAAATTAAGTTTAATATAAAGATTGCTTTTGTTGTTATATTTAAAAAATACGAAAGAGACACGCAAGTGTCTCTTTTTATATATAAAAAATTTGACATATTAATTAAATTATGACATCGTATCGAACATTCTTTTATCAGGAATCTTAATTATTAAAAAATTATTTTGAAATGAATATAATAAATAAAACATTTACTTTATATCGACCCTATATTATTCGAAAAAAGTTGAAAAACTTAGACTATCCAAATTTATGAGTCTTAACTCTTAGACACTAGATCTTTTAATTACGTAAAAATGGAATATAAATAAAATTGATGATCATGTAACATATCTATCTGCAGTTGAGATTAAATTACCTTACCCTAAATAGTATATATTCGATAAGACTGTTAACAAATATCCTGATCGAGTCATAAAACAACTTTACACAAAATTCTAAAAAAATTATAGGTTAAATCAACATTTATAAGTTGGTTGTCTTAGAATGGTAAAACCCGCTAGTTTAGCGGGTTTTCAATTTAAATTTGAACATTTGCTTGACGATGCTTTTTAGGTTGTTTTTTTCTAATCTATAGTATTTTCTAATGCCGCGTGGCCTGCGTCGATTATAACAGTGGGTGTTGTATCTGCGATTGCATTTGTACCGATAATCTCACTCTTAATGTAACCGAATGCGGCAATAAGGCAAATGATGCATAGCAGTGTCAACTGCGGTGTAAATCTTTTAAGTAAATTCAAAAGAAACACTCCTTAACTATTATATAGCAGTATAAATTTTATTTCAAGTTAAAGCTATCTCTTAATAATATGTTGATCCCCTATGGTTTATTATATAAAAATTTGTACTCAAAATACAAATAAAAGAAAAAGCGTTATGTTGTAAATTGTATACTAAACATAACGCTAATGATGATTATTATTTAATTGCTTGATAACGACTAATCACCAAATCAAAAACCGCTTGTGTTTTGACCCTCATATTCAGTTTAACAATAACTTCTTTAACGGTTATTTCATTCACGATAGGTAAATATCTCTTATACTCGGGATATTTTTGCATTAGCTCGTTAAACAAAGTAATAAGCAGGTCGCCCTTTGCCTTGGTTATGGGATAACCACGAGCAATAAGAGCCATATTGTTATTAAAGTTTGGAGCAAGTCCTAAAAGTTTACCACTTTTAACATCACGCATTAAACCGAAGTTTCCTGTGTGTCTATCAGGGTTAGCGGTTATGGTATCAAGGAAAATCATTTTAATATAGTCAGGAGTTGCCTTAGGACAAAGTTCCTTTAATTTTACAACAACCTTAATATAATCTTCCTCATCACCCATAAAGGATGAAGCTCGGTTTTGAGAATCGAGTTTAACCAAATACGAGTGCTGCGACCATTACCCTCTCTGAACGGATAGTTTTTTGTAACTAACAGCCGTAAGTAAACATCATTAAAAGAATAAAATTTTACGAATATATTATACCTCAAGAACATCGCCTTTGCAACGTTGAAATATAGCGAAAACTATATTAAATATTGACCAATCAGCATACAATCAAAAATTTCATACTTAAAACAAAATGCCCGCATATCGCAAGTATTTTATCGTAATTATTAATCATTCGTAATGTAAAGTCACGATTTTAATTCGTTTTCCAATATTATATTTATCTATATTTGTCACTCCACATAATATTCTTCTAAAGTATCAAGGCAGATACAACCAAGCGGCTTATCAAACACAGCACCGCAATCCATTGCAATATGGTTGTCGCATTTATAAATTTCCCCTCCTCTTTTTGCTGTATATATAATAACATGTTGCATGCACCAAATGGATTGCGTTATGTTTTTTAAGAGTAAAATAAAAACATTGCATTGCGCTGCGTTTTATTGTACAATTGAAATGCAAAACGACTGTGAAGGATTGATTTTATGGCAAATAAAAAAGAGAGTGATACTCTGCGCCAACGCAAATTTGCGCAGCAAGAGTTTTTAAAACTTAAAAAAATGCAAAAGGGCGAGCTTGATGCAGGACCTAAGCCAAGTGAGGTTTATGCCGCGCCAAGTACTTTTAGTGAAAAGCTTAAAAATATCTGGTATCACGATAAATGGGCTATTCTTATTGTTGTAGCACTTGCAGCGTGCATTGCTATTTTTACCGCTCAATGCGCAACCAAGACCAAGTTTGACGCTACCGTGGTTGTTTTTACCTATTCAATAACAGGTGACAAAAATTGTGAAAAAATGGGCGAATATTTAAAGCCGTACTGCAAAGATATAAACAATGACGGTGAAGTAAATATAAATGTTATAAACTGCTCAATAGAAGAATCGCAAGGTAACTCAAATGCAAGCTATATAGCACGGACCAAGGCATCTACCATTATAGCAAGCGAACCAAGCGCACTGCTGTTTATAACCGACGACAACTCTTATAAGCATTTATCGAGTCTGTCAAAAGAGATTGATTTGTTTGAGGGAGAACCGATAGAATTTGAAGAAGATTTTTATGAGTTTTGCAAAGAGGCTGACAACCTCTTTACTACACCAAAGGGACTGCAGATTTCTTGCCGCACAATAGAGGGCACAACAATTGCAAGTGACAAAAATATTGACACCTACTATACCCAAGCCCAAGCGGTTTTAGACGGACTTAAAGAAAATTATAAAAACGATTAATATATAGAATCAACCCCTACTTAAGTTAGTAGGGGTTGATTTTATTTTACAGCAAACACAAACTCATTATCATTATAATCACAAACCACACTATCGCCGTTTTTAATTGATGCATCAAGTATTTTTTCGCTGAGTTTATCTTCAATACGGTTTTGTATTTCGCGGCGAAGCGGCCTTGCGCCGTAGACTGCATCAAAGCCTTTTTCAGCCAAAGCTGATAAAACTTCATCTGTGAAATGGATTGTAATATTAAGATTTTTAAGTCTGCCTTTTAAATTTTCAAGCATTTTACCTGCGATTTGCTTGATTTCTTCTTGTGTTAATTTGCTAAACACAATAATATCATCCACACGGTTTAAAAACTCGGGGCGGAACGCAGATTTGAGTTCCTCTAAAACGCGTGACTTGATATCTTTTTCATTTTTTGAGTCACTGTCGTTTGAACCAAAACCAAACGATACCTTTTTTTCGGTTATAAGTCGCGCGCCAATGTTAGAGGTCATAATTATAACCGTGTTTTTAAAATCAACCTTTCTGCCCTGTGAATCGGTCAAAATACCGTCCTCGAGTATTTGAAGCAAAATATTAAATACATCAGGGTGTGCCTTTTCGATTTCGTCGAAAAGAATTACGGAATAGGGGTTTCGACGCACCTTTTCGGTAAGCTGACCTCCCTCTTCAAAACCGACATATCCGGGTGGTGAGCCCACAAGACGCGACACGGTATGCTTTTCCATATACTCGGACATATCAAGGCGAATCATCATATTTTCACTGCCAAACATCGCTTCGGCAAGCGCCTTACAAAGCTCGGTTTTGCCAACACCCGTAGGACCTAAAAAGATAAATGAGCCGATTGGTCGCTTGGGGTCTTTAAGGCCTACACGACCTCTACGGATTGCCTTTGAAACTGCCGTTACTGCCTCCGCTTGACCTACAAGTCGGTTATGCAAAACATCCTCGAGTTTTAACAACCTTGCCGACTCCTCTTCGGTAAGCTGGGCTACGGGCACACCTGTCCACAAAGATACAATCTCGGCAATTTTTTCTTCGGTTACCTCACCCGAAGTATGAGCGTTTTGGGCATTTTTATCCTCTTTAATTATTTCAATTTCGGCTTCAAGCTGCTTTTCTTGGTCGCGAAGCTTTGCCGCGCGTTCAAACTCTTGTGAGTTTATAGCATCGTCCTTTTCGGCTCTTATTGCCGACAGCTTTTGCTCAGCATCCTTTATCTCATTAGACGGCGTAGCGGTGCTAAGTCGCACGCGTGAAGCCGCCTCATCAACAAGGTCGATTGCCTTATCAGGCAAAAAACGGTCATTAATATATCTTGATGATAATTTCACCGCCGCCGCTATGGCGTCATTGGTAATAACAACCTTATGGTGCGCTTCGTATTTATCCTTTAAGCCTTTTAGAATGAGTATTGCATCATCCTCGTTGGGTTCTGCAACCGTAACCGTTTGTAAACGGCGTTCAAGCGCCGAATCCTTTTCTATATTCTTACGGTATTCACTAATAGTAGTAGCGCCAATAAGTTGAAAATCACCGCGGGCGAGTGACGGCTTTAAAATATTTGCCGCGTCGGTTGAGCCCTCGGCTGAACCTGCGCCGATAATGGTATGAATTTCATCAATAAACAGAATAATATCGTCAGCCTTTGTTACCTCGTCAACCACAGCCTTGATGCGTTCTTCAAAATCACCGCGGTATTTTGTACCCGCCACCATACCTGTAAGGTCAAGCGTAAACACCTTTTTATCGAGCAAAATCTCGGGTACATTGCCGTCAACTATACGCTGTGCAAGCCCCTCGATTATCGCCGTTTTGCCAACACCGGGCTCACCTATGAGGCAGGGGTTATTTTTTGTGCGGCGGCAAAGGATTTGAATGATGCGTTCAACCTCGGTTTCTCTACCGATTACGGGGTCTATTTTACCCTTTTTAGCCTCTGCGGTTAAATCTCTACCGTATTTTTGCAAGGTTTCGGTTTTTGCGTTTTTAGATTTTCCACTCGGCTCATTATACATTTTTGCGTCATTAAAGCTTTGCTGTTGCACACCCGATGTTTCAAGCGTATTAGAGGTTAATGCTGCAACATCAACGCCGAGTTCCTTTAAAAATCTTATAGCAAAGTTATCTTGCTCGCTGAGTATTCCTATAAGTATATGCTCGGTGCCGACATATTTTTTGCCCATATTACCCGCAGTTTGCATTGCAACCTCAAGCACACGCTTTGAGCGTGGGGTAAAATAATCGGGCGACAGTTTTGTGGGAGTACCTGTGCCGATATTTGTGCGAATAAGCTCTTCAAATTTATCGGCGGTAATGCCCTGTTTGTTTAAAACGCTCGCGGCAACACCGCTGCCTATTCGAAGCAGTCCTAAAAGCAGATGCTCACTGCCCACATAGGTGTGCCCCATTTGCGAAGCCGCATTTATAGCCTGATTTAAGCCCTCATTGGCTTTTTCTGTAAAGCCGTTAAAATTATACTTCAATTATTAAAACCTCCTTTAGAGTGAATTTCTGACCATATTTGCGCGTTCTATATCGCGATCATCGGGTGAAAGCTCACCAAATTTGCGCATAAGCATATTGGGCTGACCCTCGATTATAAGCTTTATTGGCGACGTGGTGCAATCAACTATGCCAAGTGTAGCACCAAGCATAATGTCACTAAGCCGCGCCATCATTTCACTGCTTGTAAGTATTCTTGCATTTTTAAGAATGCCTAACGACCTCATACACCTATCCTCTAATTTTATGCGGTTAAGCCGCTCTCGGTAGACTTTCTCCTTTTGAATTAATTGTGTAGCTATAATCTTAAGATTATCAATAGCGTTCTTTTCGCTGATGCCAAGTGTTATCTGATTTGAAATCTGATATAAAGAGGCTATTGCCTTTGTTCCCTCGCCATACATGCCGCGTACTGTAAGACCGATTTTGCTAATTGAATCGGCAAGACCGGACATTTCACCGCGGTTTTCGATAAGTGGCAAATGCAACATAACCGATGAGCGAAGTCCCGTGCCTAAATTTGTGGGACACTCGGTTAAAAAGCCTATACGCTCATCAAAAGCAAGGTCAAGACCACTGCATAAGACCGAATCGATGCTATCGGCAATTTCATAAGCCTTTTCAAACTGCAGACCCGCAAGCAAAACCTGAACGCGTATATGGTCCTCTTCGCCAAGCATTATGCAAATACTTTCATCCTCAGATATTATTATTGCCCGATTTTGATAATTTGAAGCAAAGCGCTTGCTTATAATATGGCGTTCCACCATAGCAAAGCGTTCAAGCTCGGGTATGTCCTCCATTTCGATGTATTTTAATGATTTAGCAATAGGCGCATTGCTATTTGCTATTGCATTGCGAACAGCCTCATTAACCGTTTTAAATTGCTGGGGTGTCATTTTTGATGGGAACGGTATGCCGTTTATATTGCGTGCCAATCGAATACGGGTGCTAACGGCAATATCGTCTTGCGGCGCAGATAAACTGTACCAATAACTCATAGTGCCTCACCCTCTAACTGTTTTATTTGGTCGCGCACAACAGCGGCTTGCTCGTATTTTTCTTCGCTTATAAGCTGCTTTAAAACACTGCGTAGCTCTTGTATGCTGTTTTTATTTTGTGCCTCATTTGTAGATTTTCCGCTCGGTTTTTTACCTATATGTTGGGTACTACCATGTACCCTTTTGAAATAAGGAAGCAACTGCTCATAAAATGTGCTGTAACACTCAGGGCAACCGCATTTTCCGCTTTCGGCAATATCGGCATATGTGCTACCGCAGCAGCTACAGCATTTAAGCTGCGAATTTTTTGCTGTACTCATAGTATCGCCAAACATTGAAGAAAGCATTTGTGAAAGATTGTTGCCCTTTATATCACCATAACCGTCATTTGCAGCGCACTGACTGCAAAGATGCTTCTCGTGAACTACACCGTTTACTACCGAGCGTATATACGTTGTAGCATCCATTTTTCCGCATTTTTCACAAAGCATAAGATCGTTCCTTTCAGATTTGAACAAGCAGCATCTCTTTAAGTATCGCCGCGCGTAGACTGTCCTGCAAAATTACAGGTACACTGCGCATAACATTGTTAGAAAGCGCCGCATACATAATGCGGGCGGTTTCTTTACTGATAAGTTCTGATTGCAAACAGTTTTCTATAACAATTCGTGCGCTCATCATATCAATGCTGTCGCCTATCGAATTAATTATATGCATAAAGGCGGTAGACTTACGCATTACCACACGGCTTATTTTTATATAACCGCCGCCACCGCGACGGCTCTCGATTATATAGCCGTGCTCAGGCGTAAAGCGTGAAGACAGCACATAGTTTATCTGACTTGGCGCGCAACCGATAAGGCTTGCAAAATCGTTGCGCTGTATCTCGGCGGTGTTTTCCTCCGACTCGTTAAGCATACGCAGTATTTCGCTTGTTATTATATCGCTTATTTTCATATCCAAATCCCCTTTTTGACCTTCTTTGACCTTATTATAAGGCAAAAGTCAGTAAAAGTCAATAATTATTTTTTTGTAACACATATTAAAGCACAGGCATAGTATGTGATGAAAGACAAAAAAGGAGGTCTTGATTATGTGTAATAATGGCTTTGGTGGTTGCGGTTGTACTTGGATAATCATCCTTATCCTCTTGTTCTGCTGCTGCGGCGGTAACAATACAAACGACAACGGCTGCGGTTGCGGCTGCAACAATAACGGCTGCGGTTGCTAATTAAATCCATACAGCAAAACACAGGGTGACTGTTATCAGTCACCCTGTGTTAATTTTATATTTAATATCTTTATAAGCTGCGCAAATACTCCCCTGCTGTAACACCCGTATGCTTTTTAAAAACCCGGCAAAAATATGCGGGATCATCAAATCCGGTTTCAAGTGCAACCTCAATCACCGTCATACTGCCTGTATTTAGTAATTTTTTCGCATATGAAATGCGTCTTTCAATTCTATATTCAGCGGGACTTTTACCCATATATTCCCTAAACAATCGCCTAAAGGTGCTCTCGCTTACGTGGCAAATTTGAGCTAATTCTTTAATAGTAATTTCACTTTTAAAATCACTTTCCAAAATAGATATTCCCTTAGCTATAGTATTAAATCCACGT
The DNA here is from genome assembly GCA_045604765.1 of Acutalibacteraceae bacterium. Taxonomy (GTDB): domain Bacteria; phylum Bacillota; class Clostridia; order Oscillospirales; family Acutalibacteraceae; genus UBA737. The sequence continues at coordinate 20,506 of JAZUOS010000020.1, forward strand.
GAGTAAATATTTTTTTGCCTTTCACTATAACTGAATTCATAAATCAAGTTATAAATAGTAGATTTAATTTTTGAGCGTGAAATTACCGACTGTGAATACATATCTGCCGCATCATTAAATAATTCATTTATCATTAACCCCGCTTCGTTTTTCACAAGCGTTGGAGCATTAGCTGCACAAAAGCTCGAACCGTCAGGTAAATATAAACTAAACTCAATAAGTATAGTTGCAGGTACCGAATTATCACAATCAAAAAATAGGCTTTCATAAACGGCACCTTCAGGTATATAAATTACCGAGTGACGAGGTACCATAAGCTCGCCATCATTAAATTTATATTTTGCTGAGCAACCGCAAAACCAAAGAAGACAACTTGTTTTACGCGGCTTTGACATCTTAAAACACGAGTTTTCTTTCCAATACTGCTTTACAGCAAAAAGACTTTTCAGATTAAAATCAAGCTCATATAATTTTGAAAAATCTATCATCTCCATTTTTTACCACCAATATTAAGTATATCACAATAATCGAAAAGTGCAATACTTATATTGATATATCCATTGTTTTTATAATTTAATTGTTGTATAGTACAATTAAATTACTTGAGTAACAAACCTATCAAAACTTACATAGGGAGTAATAAGTATGAAAAAAATTGGCATTATAGGTCTTGGTATGATTGCTTGCGGAAGACATATACCTGAACTTAAAAACGTTAAGGAATGTAAGATTACCGCTATATGCGACATTGATGAAAACAAGCTTAAAACTGTTGGCGATAGTCTTGACATACCTGAAGAACTACGTTTTACCGACTACAATGATTTAATAAGCTGTAGCGAGGTTGACGCAGTAGAGATTTGTACTCCAAATAATTGGCACATTCCAATGGCTATCGCAGCAGTAAAGGCAGGAAAAGCATTAAACATTGAAAAACCTCTGTCGATTGACCTCCCCTCTTGCGAACCATTAAAATTGGCTATTAAGGAAAATAATGTTCCAAATATGATGAGCTTTACATACCGCTTTATGCCGGCTATTAGATATGCAAAATGGATAATAGATAACGGTCTTATCGGTGATATACTCAACGTTGACGTTGAATATTTAAAGGATAGCGGCTTTATTGAAGGCAGACGCTTAGAGTGGCGCTTTGAAAAAGAAAAGGCAGGTACGGGCGTTTTAGGCGACCTTGGTGTGCATTTAATTGATACGGCAGAGCTTCTTGCCGGCAAAATCACCTCTGTATGCGGCTTTACCGATATTATTGTAAAAGAACGTATGCGACTTGACAGTGACCAAATAGCACCCGTAGAAACCGATGACTACTGTAGCTTTATATGCACAATGGAAAATAATGTTAAAGGCAATTTTGTGATTTCGCGCTGTGCAATTGGTAAAGGTAACAGCATTAAATTTGACTTATATGGCACAAACGGTGTTATTTGTTTTGATATGAACAATCCTAACGTTTTAGGTGTATATTCAAAAGTTAGTGATATTTCAAATAAAAAATTAGAAACAATCGACGTGCCGCAAAATTTCCACACAACACAAGAAGCCGAGTTTGTAAAAATGTTATGCGGTGAAGAATGTGACATATTCCCTACTATTGATGATGGCCTTCGTAGTCAAAAGATACTTGATGCTATATTAGAATCAAGCGAAAAACATTGTTGGGTAAATATATAATGATTGGTTATTTATTTTTATTTGTAGCTGTTTTTACAGGGGTTGCAAAGGGATTTTGTGGTAAAAAAACAAGTGAATATGTAAACGGAATTACAGACGGATTAATATTACAAGCAATACGACTTTTTTTGTGCGTTATAATCGGTATCGTATTATTTGCTTTTTCTAACACACCTTTTAATATAGATATAACAATACTAATAATATCGCTACTTAACGGTATAGCAAATGCTGCGTTTTTACTTAGCTGGCTTTTTGCTGTAAAGAGTGGCGCATATCTATTCGTAGATGTTTGTCTTACTACAGGCGGAATATTGCTTCCTTGTATATGTGGTGCATTATTCTTTGATAATAAAATTACAATGATTCAATATATTGGCATCGTAATAATGATACTTGCTGTGCTTGTAATGAACAGTTATAATTCTACTGTAACAAAAAAGAAAATATCCTTTGGGAATATATTATTACTTATATGCGTTGCCATTTCAAATGGTTTAATGGGGGTTTGTGAAAAGTTTTTTGCCCATCACAGTTCAACCAATAACATAAACTGCGATTTATCTGTTTTTAGTTTACTTACATTTTTATTTGCTTGTATTATATTATTGATTTCCTTAATAATTCTCTGTAAAGTAACCAAATCTAGCATTAAAATATGTGCACAAAACTTTCCGTTCAAAAAACTTTGGATATATCTTATTTTAATTTCTGCATTTTTATTTTTTAACACCTATTTAACCACACTAACCAATACCTATATAGAAAACACTGTACTGATTTATCCATTAAAATTTGGTAGCAACCTCATACTGTCTGCTATTATGGCTACCGTTATTTTCAAAGAAAAAACAAACATTAGAAGCATTATAGGTATGATACTCATTACTGCTTCGATTGTTTTTATAAATGTATTATAAATGAAAAAAGACTGACAGCAAATGCTGTCAGGCTTTATGTATAATATTAGTTATTATCAAAGAATTTTAAAACAGAACCGAAGTTATCATCTTCACCGTCGCCGGTATCACCAAGCAATGCGGCAAGATCATTACCCTTGTCAGCTTTTTTATCGTCACCGAGACCGGTTGCAACAACAGTTACACGGATGGTATCTTCAATGCTTTCGTCAAGCTGAGCACCCCAAATGATTGTTGCATCGGGATGAGCCATTTCAGCAATGATTGTAGAAGCCTGCTCAACCTCTTCAAGACCGATATCGTCAGAACCTGTAATGCTGATGATTACGCCGCGCGCGTTGTCCATAGATGTTTCGATAAGCGGGCTTGTAATAGCCATACGAGCAGCCTGCTCAGCCTTGTCGCGACCTGTAGCCTCACCAACACCCATATGAGCGTAACCGGCATTCTGCATAATAGCGGTAACGTCAGCAAAGTCGAGGTTAACGAGAGCTGTAACATTGATAAGTTCAGAAATGCTTGATACACCCTGACGAAGAACATCGTCAGCAATGTTAAATGCATTTTTAAATGTGATTTTTTGCTCAGATACAAACTTAAGTCTTTCGTTAGGAATAACGATAAGGCTATCAACCTGTTCGCCAAGAGCTGCAATACCGGCCTCAGCCTGAGTCATACGCTTTTTACCCTCAAATGCGAAAGGCTTTGTAACGATACCTACAGTAAGAATACCAAGCTCTTTAGCAATTGCAGCAACCACGGGAGCCGCACCTGTGCCTGTGCCACCGCCCATACCTGCAGTAATAAATATCATATCCGCGCTGCGAAGAGCTGCAGCGATTTCGTCACGTGATTCCTCTGCTGCTGCACGGCCGTTGTCGGGGTTACCGCCTGCGCCCATACCTGCTGCTGATTTTTCACCGATCTGGATTTTTTGATCAGCTTTTGAAAGGAAGAGCGCTGCTTTATCAGTGTTAATTGCAACAAATTCAACACCGCGCACACCGGCTGCAACCATGCGGTTAACTGCGTTACCGCCGCCGCCACCTACGCCGACTACCTTAATTTGAACTACATTTTCCATTTCTTCTGCTACTTCGAATGGCATTTTAAAATTCCTCCGTCTTTATACAAATATAGTAATACGCATTAATATACAAATATATATTATCACAACATAAAACAAATTTCAATAGTTTTTATTACAAAATTGTAACTTTTTTTAATTGTTTTTCTCTACAAAGCTTCCTTGACTGTTTGTTGGGGTCCACATACTCAAATTTATCTTGCCGCTTCGATCTGGAATACTATCAATCATACCCGATAAATGAGCAATTTTTTCTTGCAGGTGTTCACTTGTGCCGAGCGTTACAGTAAATCTCCCCTCAACCTCAAGTGTAATCTCTAAAATATTGCTTACATCAATTTTATCGATGTTAATCTCTTTTTGTTCGAGTGTAGAAACAAGGGTATTTACAAGCTCTTGTTCGGCAGAATTTTTATATTTTGCCCTATTGCTAACCTTACCCTCAATTCCGCCCGTTACAATCTGAAATACATTTTCGGGCACTTCGGTTTGCTCTTTTAAAATGTAACCGCTATTGCTCAAAACAAAATATTTTTCACCCGACTGATAATAGGCATATTCCTTGGCGTCGGTAACAGTTAAAATAACCGCATCGGGCAAGACGCGTTTTAATTTAACATTATCGATATAGGGAAGCTTTTTTCTTATATTACCCTCAATCTCTTCTTCTGATACTACAAAAAGATTATCATCGGTAGAAAGCCTTGAAGCCTTAATAATTTCGCTTTTTGAATAAATCTCACTACCTGAAACATTTATGCGTTTTATAGGGAAAAACACAGTAAAGCACATTATAGCAAGTGTAACTAATGCGATTATAAGGAAAAATATGAACGCTATTTTCAATCGTCTGCGACGAGCCTTTTTTTGCCGCGCGGCGCGACGCTTTTTTACATCTTGTTGCATTATTTTCACTTGCCTTTCTATTTTAAATTTCTCTTATATCTGCACCTAAAAGCAACAGTCGTCTATCTATATCTTCGTAACCTCGTTTAATATGGTGTATATCCCGCACAATTGTTGTACCCTTTGCCGCAAGTGCTGCCACAACTAATGCCGCACCACCGCGAAGGTCGGTACATTTGCAAGAAGCACCCGAGAACGAACTCACACCCTCAACAATGGCTACCCTGCCCTCAACCTTAATATTAGCGCCCAAACGCTTGAGTTCATCAATATAGCGAAAACGATTTTCAAATATATTTTCAACAATAACCGATGTGCCACTTGCCGTTGCAAGCATTGCAAGCACAAGCGGTCCCGCATCGGTAGGAAAGCCAGGGTATATCGCTGTTCTTATAGTTGATACACGCGATAACTTTTGCGGTGCTTTTAGCAAAATGTTATTATCAAAACATGTAATCTTACAGTCCGCCTCTTCAAAAACAGAATTTATGGCGGTAAGATGTGAGGGGATTACATTTTTTATTGTAATTTCTCCACCCGTTATGGCCGCCGCTGCCATATAACTTGCAGCAACAATGCGGTCGGGAATTACAGTATGTGTACAGCATTTTAAACTGTCGACACCGCAAATTGTAACTGTGTCGGTGCCTGCACCGTAAACGCGCGCGCCGCTTGCATTTAAAAAATCAGCAAGGTCACAAATTTCAGGCTCCTTGGCAGCATTATGAATTACTGTTTCACCTTTTGCAGTAGCCGCCGCCAAAATAATATTTTCTGTAGCTCCTACACTTGCGAAAGACAAGGTTATCTCGCTGCCATAAAGTCCCTTTGGGGCATCAAACTCTATTAGCCCGTGACCCTCTTTTATTGTAACGCCCATACGCTTCAGTGATGATATGTGCAAATCAATGGGTCTGGGCCCTAACTCGCAACCGCCCGGACTGCTTATAACAGCGCTGCCGCAACGCCCAAGTATTGCGCCCAAAAATATCACCGAAGAACGCATCTTTTGCATAAGTCTATCGGGTATGCGACTGCACTTTAAATCATTTGTATCTACCGTAACGGTATTATTTTTAAATGTACATCTACAGCCCAAGTGCCGTAAAATATTAATTGAGGCATTAACATCTGACAGTTTTGGACAATTATGTATAACACTTGTACCGCGGCACAACACCGTTGCCGCAAGAATTGGCAACGCACTGTTTTTGGCGCCATGTATATTTACTTCACCAAACAGTTTATTGCCGCCGTTTATAATTAATTTTGACATTGTTGCTCCCCCTAAAGAAAGGTATTACAATGCCATATTATGCAAATTTTAAAATTTTGCTATTTTTGTCTACGCATTTGTGTATAACTGCATTATAATCTCATAAATTCGCTCGTTTGCGTCAATTATAGCGTCCTTGCCCGCCGCTGCTGACATACTATTTAAACGCGACCTATTTTCAATAAGATTTGACACAACCTCAATCAGCTTTTCACTAGTTAAATCTTTTTCTTCTATAATCTCGGCAGCACCAATTTTCTTCAGTGTCATCGCATTATGGAACTGATGATTTTCAGCAACATAGGGCGAAGGAATAAGTATTGCGGGCTTGCCGCAAGCAAGCAATTCGCTAAGTGTTATAGCGCCCGCACGGCAAATCACAAGGTCAGCTGCCGCCATACACACATCCATATCACTGATGTATTCTCTTATGTCAATTTTATCTGATAAAGCAATGTCTTTAAGGCCGTCAACAAAATCGCCATATCCCGACTTACCCGTGCCGTGAATATGATAAAACTTATCGGTACCGTTGTGCCATTTTATAAGACCCGAAACAGCCCCATTAACACGCATAGCGCCAAGCGAGCCTCCAAAGGATAAAAGCATGGGGGTATCGTCGTCAAGTCCTAATTTTGTGCGTGCTTCCTTGCGTGTGATTTTTAAAAGTTCACTGCGAACAGGATTGCCTGTAATATACGGTTTTTTCTTAAGCTTTAAATATTTTTCCGCCTCGGGCATAGCAAGCATTATGGCATCTACATTAGGCGCCAACATTTTAGTTGTTACACCGGGGTATGCGTTTTGCTCGTGTATAGCGGTTTTTATGCCAAGCTTTGCGGCTTCGCGTAAAACGGGACCGCTAACATAGCCACCCGTGCCAATAACAACATCAGGTTGTATCTCTTTTAAAATTTTGCGAGCTGTCATGGACGAGGTTATCGCCTTACCCACAGCAGAGATATTTTTGCCTATATTTTCGATACTTAACTTGCGCTGAAAACCCGCAACCGAAATTGTACGGAAATTATAACCCTTTTCGGGCACTAATTTTGCCTCTAACTTATCGGGAGTACCGATGTAGCTTATATGAGCATCAGGATGCTTTTCTCTTATATAACCGGCAATAGCAAGAGCAGGATTAATATGTCCTGCGGTGCCGCCACCTGCAAAAAGTATATGCATAAGAATTACCTCCTATTTAACCTTTTCGATATTTGCGCCGCGAGATACTGAAAGCACAATTCCCATTTCGGCAAGCAATATCAAAAGTGATGTGCCACCATAACTAAAGAACGGCAGACTTATACCCGTATTTGGTATGGTGTTTGTAACAACCCATATATTAAGCATTGCTTGCAGTCCTACCTGAAATGTAAGGCCAATAGCAAGCATAGAGCCGAATTTATCGGCAGAACGCATTGCGATTGTAAAACCGCGCCATACAAGAAGCGCAAACAAAATTATTATAAGAACAGCGCCAATAAGTCCTAATTCTTCACAAACTATCGAAAAAATAAAGTCATTGTGGGGTTCGGGCACCCAAAGATATTTTTGCCTTGACTGTCCTATTCCTCTGCCAAGAACGCCGCCCGAGCCAATAGCCAACAAGGATTGTATGGTCTGAAAGCCCTCGCCCTTAGCGTCAGCCCAAGGGTCAAGCCAATATTTTATACGGTCGGCGCCGTAGCTTATAAAGCCCGTAGACTGTGTAATTATTACCAGCACAACAGCTGCTACAGCCAAAACAATACCCGCTATTACTACCTTGCGGTTAAGACCGCCGATATAGATTAAAACCACGCCAATAGCCGCTATAAGCAGTGTTGCTGAAAGATGTGGCTCTAACACAACAAGCAAACAGGTAAAGCCTAAAACGCCGAATAAAAACAATATGAATTTCCAACTGTTCATAAGCTTTTGATTTGCGGCAATAAGCGTTGAAAAAAGTATTACGATGGCAAATTTTGCGATCTCTGACGGCTGAAAACTAAACCCGCCTATTGCAAACCATCGCTTAACACTCATACCACTCACCATTGGTGGTAATATAAGCAATAATAATAATATAAATGTGGTACCTGCAAAAACGAGCCAGCTTATTCTTCGCCAAAAATGATAATTGATTTTTGATGTAATAAACAGAGCAACCAGTCCCGCGCCCGCAAAAAGTGCCTGCTTTATTATAAATTTGTAGCTGTTATCATAGTACTCAAGAGAATAGGCATAGCTTGCCGAAAATAGCATCACAAGACCTATTGTGAGTAATATAAGCACGAGAGAAAGAAAGGTAATATCGAGCTTGCCGCTTTGAATAATGCCATTTCGCTTATTTTTTTGCGTAGTCTTTGCCATAATACCTTTCCTCCTTTAAGTTTTATCAAAATTACCAATTAAAAATTATTGATAGTAGCGCTATTAAGCAACCTATAAATGCTATTGCTGAAAACAACAGTACTACGCTCGGTTCTGAAAAACCGCTCATTTCAAAGTGATGATGAAGCGGTGACATTTTAAAAATACGCTTACCTGTACGCTTAAACCAAAACACCTGCAAGACAACCGACAGCGCTTCCATCAAATAAACGCAACCCATCAGTATCAGCAATATCGGTCTGCCAATTCCAAAAGAAAGCGCTACAACCATACCGCCCAAAAACATTGAGCCTGTGTCACCCATAAACACTTTAGCGGGTTTAGAATTCCATACAACAAAGCCTGCGCACGCGCCTGCCAAAGCTGCTGATAAAGAATTTACCGAGCCGATGCTCATTCTACCCGAAGCCAGCATAAAGGCGCAAGCCACAACCAAGGTTACACTTGAAGCTAGGCCGTCAAGACCGTCGGTAAGATTAACGGCATTTGTAAATCCGTAAATAAACATAAGCGCTATGGGCCAAAATAAGAGTCCTACACCGTTTACAATGCTCACTTCGCCAATAAATGGGATATAAGTTGTGTGCATACCGCAAAGTGCAAGTGTTACAAGATATGCCGCAGAAACAAGCAGTTGCATAAATGTTTTTTGCTTTGCAGTAAGACCTAAATTGCGTTTTTTTACTACTTTAATATAATCATCTAAAAAACCAATACCGCACATACACAGCGCCATTACTATGCCTGCAAGCACAATTGTAAGATTATAAGGCGTAGACATTTCAGCAGCGTAGTCACCCTTAGTCAGATATGAATAACCAAAGCCAACTGCCATTGAAAGCAATACGCCCGCTACTATCATAACACCGCCCATTGTGGGGGTTCCCTGCTTATCCTTGTGCCAATTTGGACCTTCTTCAAGAATAGTCTGCCCAAATTTAAGCCTTCTCAAATACGGAATTACAACAAAGCCGAGTAACGCTGTTACAGCGAAAGAAACAATTGCAACAACAACTGCAGTATAGTCTTTCATAACATTTCCCTCTTAAAAATCTTTATTTTTCGAGCGCTTCAAGAGCCTCTTTTACAATCTCGCGTTCGTCAAGATGTATAGTGCCCGTGTTTAATATCTGATAGGTTTCGTGACCCTTGCCCGCCAAAACTATTATATCATTCTTTTGGGCAATTGACACAGCGTATTTTATGGCATCAATTCGGTTTTCAATTACTTTAACGGGAGTTGATGTACCCTGTGTGCCAACCAAAATATCCTTAATAATTTCGCTTGGATTCTCACTACGCGGATTATCACTTGTAACTATAACATAATCGGCATATCGCACCGCAATGTTACCCATAATAGGTCTTTTGGTTTTGTCACGGTCGCCGCCGCAGCCAAAAAGCGCAATAACGCGGTTTTTTTCGCAATCTCTGAAGGTTTTTAATATGTTCTTAAGTCCGTCAGGGGTATGCGCGTAGTCGATTATAACCGTAAAATCGCGACCTGTGGGCACCGATTCTGCCCTACCCTTAACACCCTCTATCGATTCTATTGCTTCTGCAACGGTTGATATAGAGAGCCCTAATTCAAGGGTGGTTACCACCGCGCACATGGAATTATAAACCGAGAATTTACCCCCGGTATTAAATTTTATGTGATTTAAAATATCATTGCTCACAAGCTCGTATTCAACACTTGCGGGGTAATAATTTACAGCCTTTGCGCTATAGGTTGAGCTGTCACCGAGCGAATAAGAAACAACCCTGCAATCAAGATCACTTATAAGCTGCTCGCAATAATCGTCATCGCTGTTAACTATTGCGGTTTTGCACATTTTAAAAAGTTGTTTTTTAGCAGCAAGGTAATTTTCCATAGTGATGTGATAATCAAGATGGTCTTGCGTAAGATTTGTAAATATTGCCGCATCAAAATAAAGATTATATACACGCTTTTGGTCTAATGCGTGTGAAGAAACCTCCATAACAACATACTCACAGCCCTTTTCCTTCATAAGTGCAAACAAACGGTTAAGTTCATAGACACCGGGGGTTGTGTTTTTTGTGGCTATTGCTTCATCGCCAATCATATTTTGTATTGTGCCAATAAGGCCAACCTTATAACCTGCGTGCTCTAAAATGCTTTTAAGCATATATGTTATGGATGTTTTCCCGTTTGTACCTGTAACACCTATTAGCTTTAGTGAGTCAGCAGGATTGCCAAACCAAGCAGCGCACATATCGGCATAAACTTCGCGTGTGTCGGGCACAACTATCTCGTTGTCAACGCCTATTTCACGCTCGGTTACAACAACCGTTGCACCAAGAGATGCCGCCTTTTTAGCATAGTTGTGACCGTCATCGGTTACACCGGCGATACACACAAAGGCGTAGCCCTCTTTTATTTCGCGTGAATCACTGGTAATTCCGCTTATTTCTATGTTACCTAAATCACTACTTATGTTAGGTAGAAGGTTTTTTAATAGCATTTTTTACTCCTTATTCAGAAACACCTGTTTCTGTCATATCGGCAGATGCCTCATCGCGAAAATAAACCGTAACTATCTGACCAAGTGACACGGTTTCACCCGCAGCAATATCTTGGGCATACGACAAAATAGTGTTTGATGACATACTGCCCGAAAACTCAACATTTATACCTGCAGTGGCCGCTGCGGTATTAACCTCGCTTGCGGTTAGTCCTATAAGATTTGGTACAGTTGCGGTCTGTGACTCGCTTTCTTCAGTATAAAGAATTACCATGCCGCCGTTATATACTGAATTACCGGCTTCAGGCAACTGTTTTACAACAGTTTCGCCATTGCCAATAACCTTATACGACAACTTTGAACTGTTAATTTTTGTCTTCGCTACTGTAACCTCTTCACCTGTAACATCAGGAACAGATATGGAGATCCTTTTAAGCTCTTCCTCGGTATATTGGGGTTCATAGCCTAAATACGGAAGTATATCGGTCATAACCTTTGAACCTACCGGAGCAGAAATTACACCGCCGTAATAGTTGGCGCCTGTTGGTTCATCAAGCATTACAAAAACTGCTATTTCGGGGTCGTCTATGGGTGCTATACCCACATAAGAACCAATATAAAGGCGCGAATTACCCGTAGCCTGTATTTTTGACACCTTTTGCGAGGTGCCGGTTTTTCCGCCCACGCGATAACCCGATACGATACCGTTTTTAGCACCGTTTTGTACTACATATTCAAGCATACTTCGCATAGTAGTCGAGGTTGTCTGTGATATAACTTGCCGGCGGTTTTCGTTTGAAAAGCTTTCAATTACATTCTTATCACTATCTATTACCTTGTCAACAAGGTGCGGTGTTACAGAATAGCCGCCGTTTACCGCAGTTGCGGCAAGACTTATCATTTGAACGGGTGTAATGTTAAAGGTTTGACCAAATGAAGAGGATGCGAGCTCCGTGGGTCCGCGTTCTTCATGATAGTATGGCGCTGCCTCACCCGGTAAATCAATACCTGTTTTGCCGGTAAGATTGAAAGCCTTAAAGTATTTTGAAAAGATATCAGTACCTATCAGCTGACCAATCTGAATAAAAGCAGGATTGCACGAATTTGAAATAGACTGTTGCAGCGTTTGTATACCGTGTCCGCCCTTATTATCATGACAGTGGTACGGATTTCCCGCAACGACATAAGTGTGATTGCAGGTAAATGTACTGTTTGTGGTTACTAAATTTTCTTCTAGAGCCACGGAAGCTGTAAAAATCTTAAACACCGAGCCGGGCTCATAAGTATCTGATACCGCTTTGTTACGCCACTGACGGTTAAGAAGCTCGCTGCGTTTTTTTGCGCGCTCTTCTTCATCGGCGATTGCGTCAACAATTGCTTGATCTTCGGCTGATAGAGTAAACGGTTCGTTCGGATTAAAGTCACCGCTTACCGCCATACCAAGTATAGCACCCGTATTTACATTCATTGCAATAACGGCACCGCGTTCTTTAATTTGTTCTTGCTCTACCGCAATATCAAGATATTTTTCACAAACATACTGAACATAAGAATCAAGCGTTAGCACCAGCGAATTGCCCTGTTTTGCCTCTTCTACCTTTTCATAGCTAAAACGCATATCGGTGCCTTTGGCATTCTTAGCGGCAACAACTCTTCCCGCAATGCCTGTAAGCTCGTTATCATAATAGCTTTCAAGACCTGCAAGGCCCTGATTATCATCACCTACAAAGCCGAGTACGGTAGAAGCAAGCGAATCATTAGGATAATAGCGCTTTGTTGTTTCGTCAAGACCGATATAATTTGCTATTTCTAAATCCTTGTTTTCTAAAATAAACTCTCTTATTGTATCAACAGTTTCCTGTTCAATTTTCTTTTTTACGATAACATAGTATGATTTTTTTCGACTTAACTCATAAATTTCATCATATTCCATACCGAGTATTGACGACAAACCCTCGGCGATTGTTTTGCGTATTTGCTCCGCCTTGGTTTTATCTTCAAGCTTATTAATACCGTTTGGAGTAAGATACACCGTCCACGCAGGCGAGCTGGTGGCGAGCAAATTCATATTGCTGTCATATATATCGCCGCGAGGCGCGGTTATGAGGCTATCATAAAGCTGCTGCTCTGACGCCTTTGCCTGATATTCCTCACCCTTAATAATCATAATTTGCACAAGACTACCGGTAGAAACTAAGGTAAGGCATAAAACGGCAATAACCATAACAATTACTGCTCTTTTAAGCATTAATTTATTTGGCCTAACAGACATTATACCCTACCTCCTAACTAAAAATTATTTGCCTTTTCTATGCTCGAAAACGAGAGTCGGCATTTTTGCCGCAACTCTCGTATCCATCGTTAATATTATATTAGTTTAACAATTAAAGTATCACCTTTAATTATTGCTGTCGGCAACCAATTCGCCATCTTTGGTAATAGCGGTGTTCTTATCATTTACTCTTATATACTTTACCTGATTTTTGTCCATCTTTTGCATACCGATCTCGGCCGCCTCAAGTTCTATATTAGAATACGATATAACACGCTCAAGCTCTACCTCTAAACTTGTTTTTTGACCTTCAAGCGCGTTGATTTCGGCCTTTACATCATTAATTTTAGAATTAACCTCGTTGATTTGAAGTCGTAAAAAGATATTGCCGCACATTGCAGCCAATACAAAAACGGTTGTCATAACAGCAAACGCCGATGCCGACACACGCTTTACAGCACGCGCCTTTGCGCGTTTTTGCACCTTGCTTTGTGGCAATTTAACAATATTATCTTTTCTAACCGGTTCAACTGAACGCGGCATAAACATTTCAAAATCATAAGCAAGGCTATCGTTATAATATTTTAAATTGTCCACTGTTTTTCCTCCTATAATTATATAAACCGTTAAATTACAATTTAACTATTGCGCGCAATTTAGCGCTTCTGCTTCGCTGATTAACCGCCAACTCTTCTTCAGTGGCTGTAATAGGCTTTTTAAACTGCAGTTTTCCGCGTGGTGTTTTGCCGCATACACAAACCGGAAAATCGCTTGGGCAGGTGCAACCTGTTGTGTATTCTTTGAATCGTTGCTTTACTATTCTATCTTCAAGCGAATGGAAGGTTATTATTGAAAGCACTCCACCCTCGCTTAGCATATCAAAGGCTGTATCTAAAGTGCGTTCAAGACTACCAAGCTCGTCATTAACGGCAATACGAAGCGCCTGAAAGCATTTTCTTGCAGGGTTACCGTCACGGCGCGCTGCCGCGGAATAACTTGATGCAATAATATCGGCTAACTGTATGGTTGTTTCTATTTTCGAATTTTCCCTATACTTTACAATATTATTAGCAATTTTATATGCAAACTTTTCTTCACCGTAATCGCGGAATATTTTGGTAAGCTTGTCCACCGACAAGGTATTAACCAAATCTGCTGCAGTGGTTCCGCTCATACTCATTCGCATATCAAGCGGCGCATCATATTTATAAGAAAAGCCTCTATCACCGTTATCAAGCTGGTATGAAGAAACGCCCAAATCAAGCAGTATTCCGTCAACCTTCTCTATACCAAGACTATCGGCAGCCTGCTTCATATCAGCAAAATTGCAATGCACTACTGTTGCGTTATAACCTGAAAGTCGCTCAGTAGCTGTCTTTACTGCATCGGGGTCGCGGTCAAGAGCAATTAATCTACCCGTAGTGAGTCGCTTTGCGATTTCACACGAATGACCTGCTCCACCCGCTGTGCCGTCAATATATATGCCGTTGGGCTTAATATTTAATGAATCAATTGTTTCATTAAGCAATACAGATATATGTTTAAATTCCATATCTTAAAAATCCAATTCATTAACAATAGCAGCAATAGATTCGGGTGTGTAATCCGAATTTTCTTTTTGCCAAAGCTCTTTGTTCCAAATTTCAAGGTTGGTGTCAACACCGATTATATGCGCCTCGGTTTCAAGAGAAGCAAATTCGCGAAGAGCGGCGGGAATAAGTATTCTGCCCTGTGAATCAAACTCTACCTCAAAAGCACCTTCATAAAGATAACGCTTTACCACGCTTGATTTTGCAGAGGGTAAGTTACCTATTTTTTCAACAAGCTTGTCCCACTGCTCATTTGAGTAAACGCATATACAGTTTTTGCCAAAAATACCCTTGGCTATCATAAAGGTTTCGCCAAATTCAGCGCGCAGTTTTGCGGGTATGGCAACTCTACCCTTTTTATCTATTGAATGGTCGTATCCACCGTAAAGCATTATTGCCACCTCGCTTTCAACACTTTAATACACTTTTATGGTTTTTTGATACACTTTTCACCACTTAAATGTATTATAGTACCACAAAAAGAAAAAATCAAGACTTTTTTTACAAAAAACGCAAAAAAATCTTGATTTTTTAATTTGTTAATATATTTACAACAAAAAACTACGCCGCTATTGCGGCGTAGCCTTTCAAGTACCTTAGTTACAGATTGTAATTTCGGTATCCTTATCAAAGATGTGAATTTTGCTGGGCTCAAGAGCAATCTTGATCTTGTCGCCAGGGCGAGCCGTGTTGGTAGGAGCAACGCGAGCGTTGATTGGCTGACCTTCACAGTTGGTGTAAAGGTATGTTTCAGCACCCATAAGCTCGGTAACTTCAACATCAACTTCAACAATACCGTCAGCATTTGCAGCAAGCAAATCTTCTTCATTGTGAACATGTTCAGGACGAACACCGATGATAACTTCCTTATCAACATAAGGGACAAGAGCATCGTTCTTGTTCTTTTCAGCCGGAAGCTTAATCTTAAACTTAACGCCAGCGCGTGTTTTGGTGTCTTCTGAACCAAACTCTGCGTAGAAGTCATCGCCCTCTTTAAGAATCTTAGCCTCGATAAAGTTCATTTGAGGTGAACCGATAAAGCCTGCAACGAAGAGGTTGCAAGGATAGAGGTAAAGGTTTTGAGGAGTATCAACCTGCTGAATAATACCGCTCTTCATAACAACGATACGGCTAGCCATTGTCATAGCTTCGGTTTGGTCATGGGTAACGTAGATAAAGGTTGTACCCAAACGCTGATGAAGCTTAGAAATTTCGGTACGCATCTGCGCACGAAGCTTAGCGTCCAAGTTTGAAAGAGGTTCGTCAAGCAAGAATACCTTAGGTTCACGAACGATAGCACGACCAAGTGCTACACGCTGACGCTGACCACCGGACAAAGCCTTTGGCTTACGCTCTAAAAGATGAGCAATGTCAAGGATACGAGCAGCCTCTTCAACGCGGCGCTTAATTTCATCCTTTGGTGTTTTGCGAAGCTTAAGACCAAATGCCATATTATCGAAAACTGTCATATGAGGATAAAGTGCGTAGTTCTGGAACACCATTGCGATGTCGCGGTCTTTTGGTGCTACGTCGTTTACAAGGCGATCGCCGATGTAAACTTCACCGTCAGAGATTTCTTCAAGACCTGCAACCATACGAAGTGTTGTAGATTTACCGCAACCTGAAGGACCAACGAAAACTATGAACTCCTTGTCCTTAATTTCAAGGTTGAAATCGGTTACCGCGGTTACGCCACCGGGGTATCTTTTGTAAACGTTGCGAAGAGATAAACTTGCCATAAAAATGGACCTCCTGATAAAATTCCTAATTTACCTTGTTATTATAACAAACTTTTTTATTAAATGCTATGAATATTTCACACAATGTTTTTGGGGCACTTTTGGTAAAAGTATCTAACCTTTTATTGTTATTTATGCAAAATGCTGTTTTCTAACTGTTCTTTCGTCATTTCCACACATTCACCGGGCTTCAAATTGGCAGGCAGCGCAAGTCCACCTATTGATTCACGGTGCAATTTATTAACTCCTAAACCTACCGTGCCAAACATACGCTTTATTTGGTGATATTTGCCTTCGGTAATAATTATTCTTGCAGTATTTGTATTTGTTTTTTCAAGCGTGGCGCTCTTGCAAGCGGTTCCATCCGCCAACACTACCCCCTCTTTGAACTTTTTAATCATATCATCGGTTACATCACCGTCAAGAGTTGCAATATATGACTTGGGTATTGCTTTTTTGGGGGATATGCAGTTATGGGCAAAAATGCCGTCATCGGTTATAAGCAACAAACCCGTAGTATCCTTATCTAATCTGCCAACCGGAGCTATAGCTTGCCGCTTTAAATGTTCGGGAACCAAATCAACCACCGTCTGACGAGATTTATCGGTTGCAGCCGATAAAACCCCCTCCGGTTTATTCATAAGTATATATACATATTCCTTGTAACCTATCAAATTACCGTCATAGGTAATTTGGTCATGGACTGCGTCAATTATTTCGCCCGCATTGCGAACAACAACGCCGTTAACGGCTGCCTTGCCCTTTAAAACGCCTGTCCGCACAATGCTTCGCGACAAAAGCAGTTGATTTGAAATAAATTTATCGAGTCTTTGTTTTTTCACTTTATTACTCACTTTTGTTATTTATTGGCAGCATAAAACCACCCAGCGCCGACGATGAAACATCGCCGCCTATTACTCTATCGTTATACACGATTATGTTTATCACACATTCGCCTGAATAATCACTCGGCGGATTAATACTATATGTATATATTGTTACCTCACAGCCCTTGTATAAAGACAGGTCATATCCTGCCGATTGCTGTAAAGTGTTGTAATTGTTATACACGTCGTAAAAAACTTCGGGTATATTTACCGTTTTGGCAGTAGGCTCATCAGATAATACCGTATAGCCCAAACCTTTAATAAAAAGCAATCGGTCGGCATTGGTTTTGGCATTTGTCGGCTTATTGCCCGCGGCAAAAACCTCACCGCAAACAGCGCCTATACATATAAATACGGCGAACATTATTAAAAGACCTTTTTTAGTAAAAGTTACATACGCCTTCATATAAAATCACCCCATAAATTTTATGAGGTGGATTATGCCGGTTATACCAAAATACAAACCGCGTGGGCAGATATGCCGCTACCGTCACCCGTAAATCCTAATTTTTCTTCGGTGGTGGCTTTAACATTAACACAAGATATATCAACTCCGCAATCCTCTGCAATGTTTTGACGCATATTATCGATATAATCTTTAAGCTTTGGTTGCTGCGCGATTACCGTGCAGTCAATGTTGCCAACTGAATATCCGTTTTTGCCTATAAGGTTTATGACGTATCGCAAAAGTTTTCTTGAATCAATGCCCTTATATGTGGGGTCGGAATCAGGAAAATGCTTGCCGATATCACCAAGAGCCGCCGCGCCCAATAATGCATCGCACACAGCGTGCAATAAAACATCGGCATCAGAGTGACCAAGCAAACCTTTTTCATAGGGTATATCTACGCCGCCTAAAATAAGTTTTCTATTTTCAACAAGGCGATGAACATCATAACCGTGACCTATTCTCATAATTCGCTCTCCCTTTTTACTATGGATTCAGCAATCGCAATATCGTCAGGCGTTGTGATTTTAATGTTTTTACCGCTGCCAATTATTGCTTTAACAGTGTAACCTGCCGCTTCCATAACAGATGCGTCGTCGGTCAATTCCTCTACATTTGCGAGAGTGTTACAAGCGTTTTTATATTTTTCAACATCAACGCCTTGCGGTGTTGCTGCCGCATAAAGCATACTGCGGTCAACCGTAGATATTACGACACCGTCTGCCGAAACTTGTTTTACAGTATCGTTTATTTTGCTGACACAAAGCGCCGCATCAAAATAATCTAACTCTTTAACCACTGCACTAATGGTAGCGCTGTCAACAAAAGGTCGGGCGCCGTCGTGAATGAGAACCTTTAAATCGTTAGTATCAAGACATGCTATGCCGTTCATTACCGATTGGTGACGGTTATTGCCGCCCTCAACAATATCTGTAGCCTTGCTTATCATATATTTTTCACAAAGCAGCTGCATATCAAGGATGCTATCGCGTGCCGTTACAATTATAATTTTTGAAATATCTGGGCACGATTCAAAAACCATAAGTGTACGCGCTATTACGGGTACACTTAAAATTGGCATAAACTGCTTGTTTATGCCTTTCATTCGTGTAGAACTACCGGCCGCAACGATTATAACAGGCAGCGCATTGTCGTTTGCTTGTAAAAAATCATACTGTAATTTTGTATCGGTTTTATTCATTATATATCCTTTAAAAAAGCCGCACCCTTCCGTACAATACGAAATTGGCGCGGCAATTTTTACCTTTAATAATTATTCTGCATCTTCACAGCAGCAATCGCAGTCTTCATCACAGCAATCGCAATCAAAGTCAAACTCTAAGTGTGTGCCGCAGTTGGGGCAGTCAATGCCTTCGTCCTCAAGCATTTCTGCATCGAGATAGATTATATCGTTGCAAGAAGGACACTCAACCTCATAAAGCTCATCGTCGCAGCAATCACAATCGTCATCGTCACAACAATCGCAGTCGCAGCAATCATCATCTTCATAAATGATATCTTCTAAAGATGCGAGGTCTTCATCAACCGCGTCAATCTGCTCGCTCATATCATCACAAGCATCTTCGATGTCGCAAATTTCTTCGGTGATATCACCTAAAAGGTCGATAACGGCGGCAATGATTTTGCCTTCCTTGCTATCGGTGTCAAGTGATAGACCCTCAGCAAGACCTTTTATATAAGCAATTTTTTCGCAAATATCCATTTTTGTTCTCCTTAAATTAATTATGCGCGTTCCATATACTCGCCTGTGCGGGTATCGATACGAACAACCTCACCCTCGTTGATAAAGAGAGGTACACGGATTTCGCAACCTGTTTCAAGTGTTGCAGGCTTAGTAGCGTTTGTAGCTGTGTTGCCTGCAAAACCTGGCTCGGTAGCGGTAACGGTAAGCTCAACAAAGGTTGGAGGCTCTACGCCAAATACCTTACCCTTGTAAGAAAGAACCTTACATACCATATTTTCTTTTACAAACTTAAAGTTATCAGAAAGTTCTGAAGCATTGATTGGCTCAAGCTCATAGGTTTCTTGATCCATAAAGTAGTAAAGATCACCGTCTTGATATGAGTATTCCATATCTTTACGCTCGATATAAGCGGTTGGAAACTTTGCTGTTGGATTGTAAGATTTTTCAATAACTGCGCCTGTAATAACATTCTTTGTCTTTGTTCTTACAAAAGCAGCGCCCTTACCTGGTTTTACGTGTTGGAATTCAACAACCTGTAAAACCTGACCGTCCTCTTCAAAAGTAACGCCATTTCTAAAATCGCCGGCACTAATCATTATTATTTCCTCCAAAAAACAATTTACTTCTTGTTATGGCAAAATTTTCACCATTACACTCTATATATTGTAATATTATTTGCAAAATTTGTCAAGCAAATCTATTACAATTTAAAGCATTTTTGCACATCTTTATAATTTCCAAGCACTAAAATCGGGTGTTCTGCCGTGAAAACGGTATCTGGTGTCATTGTTACTGACAATTTACCATTTGTGAACATTCCAAGTATATTGATATTGTATTTTTTGCGAACATCAATCTGCGCTACTGTTTTGCCTACCCAGTTATGAGGTACATCTAACTCAAATATTGATAC
The DNA here is from genome assembly GCA_045604765.1 of Acutalibacteraceae bacterium. Lineage (GTDB taxonomy): Bacteria > Bacillota > Clostridia > Oscillospirales > Acutalibacteraceae > UBA737. The sequence continues at coordinate 40,802 of JAZUOS010000020.1, forward strand.
ATTTTCATCCAACTCCACATAATCAAGCATATGGTTTGAACCATAACGAACAGCAGCCCATTTTGCCATCTGCTTTTCGGGAAAAACGACCTTATCAGCGCCGTTTCGCAGTAAAAATCTTGCGTGAAAATCGCTTGCCGCACGTGACACTACAAGCTTTGCGCCCAAATCCTTAAGTAGCGTTGTGGTCTCGAGCGAGCTTTGAAAATCTTTCTTTATAGTAACAATACAAACATCGTAATTATCAATACCTAAACCTTTGAGAAACTCGGGGTTGGTACTGTCGCCTATCTGCGCGCTGGTTACAAAATCAACACATTCATTTATACATTTCTCACGACTATCAACTGCCATTACCTGATGCCCTAATTTATCAAGCTCTGCAGCCATCGTTTTACCGAAACGACCCATACCAATTAACAATATATTCTTCATAAAATCACCTTTCTAACCTACTGTTATGGTTGCTTGCGGATATTTTACAAGATTTTTTTGCGTGCCACCCAAGGTTGCAAAAACTATGGTAAGACCACCAACCCTACCCATATACATTAAGAAAATCAATATAATTCTTGAAACAGCGCTAAGACTTGGCGTAATTCCCGTCGTAAGTCCTACTGTTCCTATTGCAGAGGCCGTTTCATAAAGACATTGTGTAAGCGGTAGATTTTCGACACTGCTTAATACCATTGCTCCAAAAACAAACAATGCAATATACATAACTAAAATTGTAGCAGCAATTTTTACTGTTTCGTCGCTGACCCTTCGGCGCAAAATATGCGCGCTGTCGCGCTTGCGGAACACAGATACAGTTGCCGCAACCAAAACCGCAACGGTTGTAATTTTCATACCGCCTGCGGTAGACCCCGGTGCACCACCTATCAGCATAAGCACCGTAACAACCGCATTACCCGTTTCAGATAGCCGTGACGCATCAACAGTGTTAAAACCTGCTGTTCGCGGTGTAACAGCCTGAAATAGCGACACCAATACTCTTTTGCCAACGCTTAACTCATTAAACTCAAAGAAGAAAAAGTACAGTGTTGGCACTAAAATAAGTATTGCCGTTACAAAAAATATAATCTTACTTTGTACGCGGTAACGCTTGATATGACACTTGTTAGTTTTGATATCGTCCCAGGTAAGAAAGCCAATACCGCCTATAATTATAAGCAACATAACAGTTACATTAACCAAAGGATTATAGACATAGCTTGTAAGAGAAGAAAATTTTGCAGTCTCACCCATCAAATCAAAGCCCGCATTACAAAAAGCGGATATAGAATGAAAAATCGACATCCAAATTCCCTTTAAAAATCCGTATTCACGGCAAAATACAAACGAAAATGCTACCGCGCCTAATAGTTCTATGACAAGGCTTGTAATAATTATAAACCTTGAAAGTTGTATTATTCCACCCACCTTATGAGCCGAAATTGATTCCTGCATAGTGCTTCGCTGCATAAGATTTACCCTTTTGCCCGATAGCATAACAGCAAGTATAGACATAGTTACTATTCCCATACCGCCTATTTGTATCATAAGCAAAATGACTATTTGCCCAAACAGCGACCAATGTGTTGCGGTATCATGAACAATAAGTCCTGTAACGCAGCTGCTTGAGGTAGCAGTGAATAAGCAATCTAAAAAAGGTGTTACTGTGCCGCTTTTTGAAGAAAAAGGTAGCATAAGAAGCAGTGTGCCTACAATTATCATAGCAGCAAAGCCAAATATTATAGTTCTTGAAGATGAAAAAATCTTTTGTTTAGGCATAACTACCACCCTTGTTATTTTTTCTTTATCCATGTGCGCGGTGAAAGAAATACCACTATTGGAAAAATTTCAAGACGACCAAGCAACATAGCGAATGACAAAATTATTTTTGAAAAATTAGTATATACACCATAGTTTGCTGTGGGAGCAACAGCCGCAAAGCCCGGACCTACATTGTTAAAGCAAGCTGTAACAGCTGAAAAATTACTCTCAAATCCAAATGGCTCAAATGCAATAAGCAAAAAAATCACAAAAAAGCATATCATATATATAACAAAATATGTGCTTACGCTGCTCAGTGTAGAGTCCTCTACCGACTTGCCCTCAAAGTGAACCTTGCCAACCGACCGCGGATGCAACATTCTTCTTATTTCTTTGGTTACTGATTTAAAAAGCATTACCACACGCGAAACCTTTAATCCGCCTGCGGTTGAGCCTGCGCAAGCGCCACAGAACATAAGCAACAAAAGTATCGCTTTTGAAAGACCCGGCCACAAATCAAAATCCGCCGTGGCAAAGCCGGTTGTTGAAATAATTGATGCCACTTGAAAGGTTGAAGTTCTAAGAGCTGTAGAAAAATTCTTATAAATCGGTGCAATATTTGCAGTAATTACTGCTACACTAACCAAAACAACCGATATATAACACCACAGTTCACTGCTTTTTAGCGCTGTTCGTATGCGGCGCAATAAAAGCAGATAATAAAGGTTAAAGTTTACGCCAAACACCAGCATAAATATGGCAATAACCCATTGACAATAAGGGCTATATGAGGTTATGCTATCAGCCTTGATACCAAAACCACCCGTACCCGCTGTACCAAATGTATGAACCAGGCTATCAAATAACGGCATACCGCCCGCAAGTAACAAAACGGCCTCCAAAACGGTGAGAAAAATATAAATGAGATACAGTATTTTTGCAGTATCCTTTACTCGAGGAACCAATTTACCAATTATTGGTCCCGGCATTTCGGCACGCATAATGTGAATTGAGCGGTCGGTAAAGTTTGGTATAATTGCCATAACAAACACAAGCACACCCATACCGCCTATCCAGTGGGTAAAGCTTCGCCAAAAAAGCATACTGCGGCTCATTGCCTCTATGTTTGTAAGTATAGACGCGCCGGTGGTCGTAAAACCGCTTACAGTTTCAAACACAGCATCCACATAAGACTTGATATCGCCTGCTATTACAAAAGGCACAGCGCCTATCACTGCCATTATAATCCAAGCAAGCGCGGTAATTGCAAAACCGTCTTTTGCATATATAACGCGATTTTTTGTTTTTGTTAATTTAACTATTGCAAGTCCTACTAAAAAAGCGCACAACGCAGTAATGCAAAACGCAAATAACTGCTTTGTTTCAGCATAAATTATTGCTACTACAGCAGGAATTAAAAGCAGCAACGAAATAATCTGCATTATTCTGCCTGCTGTTTTAAGCACCATTCTTTTATTCATTGTACTACCTCAAAATATCAGCAAGGTCATTCATTTTTTGATCACTTGATTTTGCAATAACAATAATTTTATCGCCTGCGATAATCTCATCATCACCGGTAGGCACAAATGCCTTTCTTTTTCTAATTATGCCCGCAATAAGAACATCCTCTTTAAGCTGCATGTCCTTAATGGGTATATGTTGGCTTTTAAAATCTGTCTGCACATTGAATTCAAGCGCCTC
>JAZUOS010000021.1:0-49392 GCA_045604765.1 Acutalibacteraceae bacterium
GGCCTCCGACTTTCCAGGCTAAAAGGGAACCGATAAAAGCGTTGCCTAATCCTATCCATGTTGAAGCAAGCCCAAAATTCCAACCAAACTGACCTGCGTAACCAACAAAAATAACTGCTGAAAAATACGAAGTACCAAAAGCAAAAGCTGTAAGCCATGGTCCTACAGAGCGGCCACCTAAAACAAAGCCGTCTACGCTCGTAGAATGCTTACGGCAATTAAGCCCAACACCGACCATTATTGCGAAAAATAGTATCAAAATCGGAATTGTAATCCATGCGGTTGTACTCATAAAAAACACTTGCCTTTCGCACAAAAAAACTTTAATACTTTAAAACTTTAACACTTTAAAGCGTGTTTGTCAAGAAAAAGTTTCAAAATTCGTATTTTTTCTATATAATTCGGTTGACATTATCACTTTAAAGTAGTAAAATGTTATCATAATTTTTCATTATTTAAGGAATATGCTTATGACAATTATTCACCTACTTGAAGACAATGCAAAAAAATATGCGAATGACATTGCACTTGTCGAAATTAATCCCGACCAACCAGAAACCCGCCGACGCACTTGGCATGAGTTTGAATTGGTTGAGCCCACCCACCGTGTAGATTATTACCGCCGTGAAATTTCTTGGGGTGTGTTCAACGAAAAGGCAAACCGCCTTGCTAATATGCTCACGCAAAACGGCATTGGTAAAGGCAAAAAGGTTGCCATACTGCTTATGAACTGCATTGATTGGTTGCCGATTTATTTTGGTATTCTAAAAACCGGTGCCTTAGCAGTACCGCTAAACTTTAGATATTCATCAGACGAAATTGATTACTGTCTTGACCTTGCCCAAGCCGATGTTCTCATTTTTGGTACTGAATTTATCGGTCGTGTTGAGGCAGTTGCCGATAAAATTTCTAAAAAATGCACACTTATATATTTTGGCTCGGGTTGCCCACCGTTTGCTGATGATTATAATGACTTAACATCAGAATGTTCCTCCTCATATCCCGAATGCGAACTCACAGAAGAAGATGATGCGGCAATATATTTTTCATCGGGCACAACAGGTTTTCCGAAAGCAATACTACATAAGCATCAAAGTCTTATTCACTCTTGCCGTGTTGAACAAGCGCATCACTCTCAAACAAAAGACGACTGCTTCTTGTGTATTCCTCCCCTTTATCATACGGGCGCTAAAATGCACTGGTTTGGTAGCCTTATCACAGGCTCAAAGGCGGTTATTCTTAAAGGCACGCAAGCTCGCAATATTTTAAGTGCTGCTGCCCAAGAAAAATGCTCAATTGTATGGCTCTTGGTGCCGTGGGCGCAAGACATTTTAAATGCACTTGATAATGGCGAAATTTCTCTCGATGAATTTGACTTCTCAAATTGGCGACTTATGCATATTGGCGCACAACCCGTACCACAAAGCCTTATTAAGCGTTGGCTCGAATATTTCCCTAATCATCAATACGATACCAACTACGGTTTATCAGAGTCAATTGGACCCGGCGCTGTTCACTTGGGTGTAGAAAATATACACAAGGTTGGCGCTATTGGTGTTGCAGGTTACGGCTGGCAGGTTAAAATTGTTGACCCTGACGGCAACATTGTTGAACAAGGTGATGTTGGCGAGCTTTGTCTTAAAGGACCTGGTGTTATGACCTGTTATTACCGTGACGATAAAGCCACCGCTGACACCCTAAAAGACGGTTGGCTATATACCGGTGATATGGCGATGCAAGACGAGGACGGATTTATATATCTTGTTGACCGTAAGAAAGACGTTATTATTACGGGCGGCGAAAACCTATACCCTGTTCAAATTGAAAATTTCTTAGCGGCGCATCAAAAAATTATGGACGTTGCTGTAATCGGTCTACCCGACAGTCGTTTGGGCGAAATTGCTACTGCAATTATTAAAATAAAAGACGGTATGACCTGTACCGAAGAAGAAATAAACGAATTTTGCATGTCACTTCCCCGTTACAAGCGTCCTCGCAAAATTATTTTTGCCGATGTTCCGCGTAATTCTACCGGTAAAATTGAAAAACCAAAGCTTCGTAAAATGTACGGCGCTGAAGGAATTGTTGATTCACAAAACAAATCTTAATTGAAAGGTTTAAATATTATGAAAAAGTTACTTATTGGTAATCAGGCGGTAGCCGCAGGTCTGCACGATGGTGGATTGGGCGTTGTGTCAAGCTACCCTGGCACCCCATCTACCGAAATTACCGAATTTTTATCAAAATATGATGATTTACACAGCGAATGGGCGCCTAATGAAAAGGTTGCCTGTGAAGTTGCATTTGGCGCCTCGCTTGCAGGCGCTCGTAGCGCGTGCGCTATGAAGCACGTTGGTCTTAACGTTGCAGCCGACCCGCTATTTACACTTTCTTATACCGGCGTAAACGGTGGTATGGTAATTTGCGTTGCCGATGACCCTGCAATGCACTCTTCACAAAACGAGCAAGATTCTCGTCATTATGCTATAGCATCAAAGGTGCCAATGCTTGAGCCTTCCGATTCACAAGAGGCTTACACATTCGCTCGCAGTGCATTTGAGCTTTCAGAACAGTTTGATACGCCCGTTATCTTGCGTATGTGCACACGTATTGCACACAGTCAATCGGTTGTTGAAACAACTGCCGCTATTCCTGCAGTTCTTAAAGATTATGAAAAGAATCCCGCGAAATACATAATGATGCCGGGTAATGCTATAAAGCGTCATCCGTTTGTTGAAGAACGCACCCTTAAATTACAAGAATTTGCCGAAAACTGCATTTATAACACCGTTGAGTACGGCAGCAGTGATGAAATAGGCATTATCACCTCGGGTTGCTCTTATCAATATGTAAAAGAAGTTTTTGGTGATACTGTAAGCATTTTAAAAATTGGTATGCCAAATCCTCTACCCGTAAATTCAATTAAGGATTTTGCAAGCAAGGTTAAAAAGCTCTATGTTATAGAGGAGCTTGACCCAATTATCGAAAACCATGTTAAATCACTTGGTATCGACGTTGTCGGCAAAGAAATGTTCTCGATTTTAGGTGAATTTTCTCAAAAGACGATTGCCGATGCATTTGGTATTGAAGCTAAAGAAAGCGTTAGCTCCGACTCCCCTGTTCCTAACAGACCTCCTATGATGTGCGCAGGCTGCCCACACCGCGGCATGTTCTATACACTTGCTAAAAACAAGATTACCGTTCACGGTGATATTGGTTGTTACACACTTGGTGCGGTTCCTCCGCTCAATGCGCTTGATACCACACTTTGTATGGGCGCGTCAATTTCAGGTCTTCACGGCTTTAATGCCGCACGTGGCGAAGCTACCGAAGGTAAAAGTGTTGCCGTTATTGGTGACTCAACCTTTATGCACTCAGGTATGACTGGTCTTGTTAATGTGGCATATAATGCTACAAATTCAACGGTAATTATACTTGATAACTCAATCACAGGTATGACAGGTCATCAGCAAAACCCAACTACAGGTTATAATATTAAGGGTGAGGTTGCCGCAAAGGTAAATCTTGAAGCGCTTTGTAAGGCGCTTGGTATAAACCGTGTTCGTGTTGTTGACCCATATAACCTTAAAGAGTGTGACACTGCAATAAAAGAAGAGCTTGCAGCAGAAGAACCATCGGTTATTATTTCTCGTCGTCCTTGTGTACTCTTAAAATCAGTTAAGATTTTACCGTCACTCAATGTTGAAGCCGATAAATGCAAATCCTGCAAACGCTGTATGAGTCTTGGTTGCCCTGCTATCAGTATGAAAAACGGCAAGGCAGTAATTGATAACACACTTTGTGTTGGCTGTGGTGTTTGTAAACAGCTTTGCGCATTTGATGCTATAAATTAAGGAGGTAAGCAACAATGAAAACTACAAACGTTATGATTGTCGGCGTTGGCGGACAAGGCAGCTTGCTTGCCTCTAAATTACTTGGTCGCTTACTCATTGACGAAGGCTATGACGTAAAAGTAAGCGAAGTTCACGGTATGAGCCAGCGTGGTGGCTCGGTTGTAACCTACGTTCGTTTTGGCGAAAAGGTTTACTCACCTATTATCACCGAGGGTGAAGCCGACTATATAATCTCTTTTGAAAAATTAGAGGCTGCACGCTACGCTAAATATTTAAACAAAGATGGTCTAATCGTTGTAAATACACAACAGATCGATCCTATGCCTGTAATTATTGGCGCAGCAGAATATCCTACCGAAGTTCTTGATGAACTTACCGCCAAAGGTTTAAAGGTAGAAGCACTTGACGCCTTAAGCCTTGCAGAACAGGCTGGATCATCAAAAGCCGTTAATATTGTACTTATGGGCAAGGTTGCAAAGCAGTTTGGTATTTCTTATGATAAATGGATTACCGCTATTGAGAATACTGTTGCTCCAAAATTTGTTGAAATGAATAAAAAGGCCTTTGACCTTGGATTTAATTCTTAAACTGAAAGGTGTTGTTTCAAATGGAAGAAAAACGTTACTACCAAAAAGAAATTGAAACTATGCCCGTTGAGGACATCAAAAAGCTTCAATCAGAAAAGTTGGTAAAGCAGGTAAAGCACGTTTATGAAAATGTACCGTACTACCGCGATTTGATGGATAAAAAGGGTGTAAAGCCCGAAGATATCCACGGAATCGAGGATTTACACCTGCTCCCCTTTTTAACAAAGGCAGATTTACGTGATGCGTATCCTTATGGACTGCTTGCAAAGCCACTCAACGAATGTGTACGTATTCAGTCAACATCAGGCACCACGGGCCGACGCGTTGTTGCTTTTTATACACAACACGACATAGATTTGTGGGAAGACTGCTGTGCACGTGCAATTGTTGCCGCAGGCGGTACAAACGAAGATGTTTGTCAGGTAGCTTACGGTTACGGTCTGTTTACAGGCGGTCCTGGTCTTAACGGTGGCTCACACAAGGTTGGTTGCCTTACTTTACCAATGTCATCTGGTAACACAGAACGTCAAATACAGTTTATGACCGACCTTAATGCAACAATTCTTTGTTGCACACCGTCTTATGCGGCATACCTTGGTGAATCACTCACTGAAAAGGGCTACACACCCGACACTATTCCGCTAAAGGCTGGTATATTCGGTGCAGAGCCTTGGACCGAAGAAATGCGTCAAAACATTCAAAACACTTTAGGTATTAAGGCATATGACATTTATGGTCTTACCGAAACAAGCGGTCCCGGAGTATCTTTTGAATGTGAAGAACAAACCGGTATGCACATTAACGAAGACCATTTCCTTGCCGAAATTATTGACCCAGATACCGGCGAGGTTTTACCTGAAGGCAGTAAGGGTGAGCTTGTATTTACCTCTCTTGACAAAGAAGCATTTCCCCTACTTCGTTATCGCACACGTGATATTTGTGTACTTACACGTAAAGAGTGTTCCTGCGGTCGTACATTTATTAAAATGTGCAAGCCTATGGGCAGAAGCGACGATATGATGATTATTCGTGGTGTTAACGTATTCCCAAGTCAAATTGAAACCGTTTTGCTTAACGAGGGTTATCAGCCAAACTATCAAATTGTGCTTGATCGCGTTAACAATACCGATACCTTTGAGGTTAATGTAGAAATGAATCCCGACCAGTTTACCGATACCGTTGGCGGCATTACAGCGCTTGAGAAATCACTTGCAAACGCTATGAAGACAATGCTTGGTATTAACCCTGCCGTTCACCTTGTAGCACCAAAGAGCATTACCAGAAGCGAAGGTAAAGCTGTTCGTGTTATTGATAAACGCAAACTACATGATTAATGAAAGGAGTATTATTTTATGTCACTTAAGCAGTTAACCGTATTTGTAGAAAACAAGCAGGGTACTTTGGTTGACATTACCGATACCCTTGCAAAACACAATGTAAATATTAGAGCACTCTCAATCGCCGATACACAGGATTTTGGTATTCTTCGTCTTATTGTAAATGATAACGACACCGCTTTAAAAACTCTCGCCGATGAGGGTTACCTCATTAAAACTACCGATGTTGTCGGTGTTAAAATTGGCGATGCTCCCGGTAAGCTTTCAATGGCGCTTAATGTTCTTGACGAAAACAATATCAATATGGAATATCTATATGCATTTATGTCGCGTACCGAAAAGCACGCTTATGTAGTTCTTCGTGTAGCAGATAATGCAGCCGCCGAGGCAGCACTTGAAAACGCAGGATTCCATCTTATAACCGACGCCGACGTTGCAAAGCTTTAATAAAATAAATTTTAAACCGCCAAGCAGAACTGTTTGGCGGTTTTTTCGTACATACTAATTACAAGGATGTGATAGTATGAATAATTCTGTTTGGACAACAGATACCCAAAAGCCACAATTTAAAAGTTTAAACGGTGAAATAAATACTGATGTGTTAATCGTGGGTGGTGGCCTTACGGGCATTCTTTGTGCATATATGCTACAAAAATTGGGTATTGATTACACACTTATTGAGGCGAATGAAATTTGCAGCGGTATCACCAAAAATACTACTGCAAAAATAACCGCACAACACGGACTTATATATAATAAAATCATTAAAAAATATGGCTTTGATGCTGCGAAGTTATATTATAAAGCAAACAGTAATGCTTTAGAGCACTACAAAAATTTATGTGACGAAATAGATTGTAGATTTGAAACACAAGATGCTTATGTTTATTCTTTAAAAGATATAGAAAAAATTGAAAACGAAATAAAAGCATATAACAAAATTGGTGTCAACGCTGAATTTATTACCGATACTTCATTACCTTTTAACATTGTTGGTGCTGTACGACTAAAAAATCAAGGGCAGTTACACCCGCTTAAATTTTTATATAAGCTGTCAAAAAATCTTAATATCAAAGAAAATACCAAACTTATAAATCTAACACCTAACTGTGCTGAAACGAACAATGGTAGGATAGGATATAAAAAGGCAATTATTGCAACACATTTCCCTATTATTAATAAACACGGTTCTTACTTTTTAAAAATGTATCAACATCGTTCTTATGTAATCGCACTTAAAAATACACAAAATTTAGATGGTATATATGTCGACCACGATTTAAAAGGTTTATCATTTAGAAATTACGGTGATTCGCTACTTATCGGTGGCGGTAGTCACCGTACAGGCAAAAAAGGCGGTGCCTGGGCAGAACTGGAAGCGTTTGCTAAAAAGCATTACCCAAAAGCAACAATTGAATATAGATGGGCAACACAAGACTGTATGACACTCGATGGTATTGCCTATATAGGCAATTATTCAAAAAACACACCAAATCTCTTTGTCGCCACAGGTTATAATAAATGGGGCTTTACCACTGCTATGGTAGCGGCAGAAATACTTTGTGATTTGGTGCAAGAAAAGCCAAATAAATATGCTAGTCTATTTTCACCCTCGCGTAGTATACTACAACCACAGCTTGCCATAAACGGCTTAGAATCGTTTCTTAACATAATTACACCAACTACTCCACGTTGTCCCCATCTTGGCTGTGCACTCAAATATAACAAATATGAACACACATGGGACTGCCCCTGTCACGGCTCGCGATTTGAATTAGGCGGAAAACTAATCGACGGCCCCGCGACTGATGATAAATAAATGCATAATTCATAACGCAAAATGCACAATTAAAAGCAAACATAAACGAAGCACTCACCATATCTCTATGATGAGTGCTTTATTAATTTGCTTAATTATGCATTGCGCATTAGATTACATTTTAGCAAGGTTTGCTTTAAGAGTGTCAAGCTGCTCGCGAAGCTGTGACGGCAACTTGTCGCCGAACTTCTTGTAGTGCTCTTCAATCTCTTCTGCTTCCTTGGTCCAAACATCCTTATCAACCTTAAGGATTGATTTAAGTGTTTCAATATCCATATCAAGATCGGTAAGATCAATATCTTCAGGCTGTGGAATATAACCGATAGCAGTTTCGGTAGCAGTTGCCTTGCCTTCGCAACGGTCGATAATCCAGTTAAGAACGCGCATGTTGTCGCCAAAACCGGGCCATACAAAGTTGCCTTCGTCATCGGTACGGAACCAGTTAACATTAAAGATCTTAGGAGCCTTGTCGCCAAGCTTTTCGCCCATTTCGAGCCAGTGTGCAAAGTAGTCACCCATATGGTAACCGCAGAATGGAAGCATTGCCATTGGGTCGCGACGAACAACACCTACTGCACCTGCAGCTGCAGCTGTTGTTTCAGAAGCCATTGCAGAACCTACGAATACACCGTTAACCCAATCCTTTGATTGATATACAAGTGGAGCGCACTTAGCACGACGGCCGCCAAATACAATTGCAGAAATCGGCACACCCTCGCCCTTATTGAACTCGTCAGAAATGCATGGGCAGTTTTCAGCAGGAGCTGTGAAACGTGAGTTTGGATGAGCAGCGTATGTTGACTTGTCAGCCTTTACAAACATTGAAGGATTCCAAGGATTACCCTTCCACTCAAGAGCATTTTCAGGTGGATTCTTGTCAAGACCTTCCCACCAAACAGTGTTATCATCAAGGTTAAGAGCAACGTTTGTGAAGATTGTATTCTTCTTGGTTGACTCGAGTGCGTTAAAGTTAGAGTGAACATTGGTACCTGGTGCAACACCAAAGAAACCGTTTTCAGGGTTGATCGCGTAAAGACGACCGTCAGGACCTATCTTCATCCAAGAAATATCGTCACCTACTGTCCAAATCTTGTAGCCCTTTTCACGTAAATATTCGGGTGGAATAAGCATAGCAAGGTTGGTCTTACCGCAAGCTGATGGGAATGCAGCAGCAATATAACGAACTTCGCCCTTTGGATTCTGGAGGCCCAAGATAAGCATATGCTCAGCCATCCAGCCCGCTTTCCAACCCTGGTAAGAAGCTATGCGAAGTGCAAAGCACTTTTTACCAAGAAGTACGTTACCGCCGTAACCTGAGTTAACAGAAATAATTGTATTGTCCTGTGGGAAGTGGCAGATATATCTCTTTTCAGGGTCAACGTCGCAACGTGAGTGCAAACCACGTACCCAGTCGTTGCTGTCGCCTAAAACTTCGAGTACCTTTGGGCTAACACGTGTCATAATAACCATGTTAAGAACAACGTAGATTGAATCGGTTACTTCAATACCAACCTTAGCAATCGGTGAACCGATAGGACCCATTGAGTATGGAATAATATACATTGTTTTGCCCTTATAGCTACCACGAGCAATATCGTAAAGCTTTTTATACATTTCGGCAGGATCACACCAGTTGTTAGTGGGACCTGCTTCTTCCTTAGTTGTTGTGCAGATAAAGGTTCTATCTTCAACACGGGCAACGTCGTTAGGATTGGTGCGGTGGAGATAGCAGCCTGGGAGTTTTTCCTGATTAAGCTTATGCAATTCGCCAATTTCACAAGCTTCTGCACGAAAAGCTTCAATCTGCTCTTGGCTACCATCAACCCAAACAACTTGGTCAGGTGTGAGCAACTCTTTCATCTCATTAAGCCATTTTAATACTGTTTTGTTAGTGGTCATTTGTGATTCTCCTTACAAAATAATACAAATTTTTGCCGTATATATTATACTGGTATTATTTTCAAAAATCAATATAAATATTTAAATTTTTAAAAATAATTCATAATACTTGACACATTACGTTTTTTTGTGTAAAATCGTTATACTTATTTATTTACAGAAAAGTGGTATTATAGTTATGAAAGCAGTTCCTTTCACTAAAGAAAATATTGAGAATTGGTCGCAAAACTTACCGACTCCTTTTTATGTATACGACGAAGCAGGTATACGTAAATGCGTTACCGATTTATATAGGGCATTTTCATGGAACAAGGGCTTTAAAGAATATTTTGCAGTTAAGGCAACACCAACTCCCGCAATACTTCGCCTTTTAAACGAACTTGGTTGCGGTACTGACTGCGCATCAATACCCGAGCTTGTTTTATCACAGAAAAGCGGTATAAACGGCAAAAATATAATTTTCACCTCAAACGAAACAACTGTTGAGGAATATAAGGCGGCTCTTGAATGCGGCGCGATTATAAATCTTGACGATATCACACATATCGAATTCCTCGAAAAGATCGCCCCCCTGCCCGATACTATTTGCTGCCGTTATAACCCAGGTAAGTTTAATATTACAAATGATATTATGGGTCATCTTCACGACACAAAATTCGGTATGACACACGAGCAGATACTTGAAGCCTTTGCCATTTTAAAATCCAAAGGTGTTAAACACTTCGGTATTCACTCTATGCTTGCAAGTTGCTCGCTTGTTGAAGAATATTACCCTCGCCTTGCTAAAAAGCTATTTAAGTTTGCACTGGAAATCAAGGAAAAGCTTGATATAAACGTTGAGTTTATCGACCTTTCAGGAGGTATTGGTATTCCCTATAAGCCTACCGAAGAGCCCGTTGATATTTTTGCTATCGGTGAAGGCGTTCGTAAAGTTTATGAGGAAACAATTGTTCCTGCAGGACTCGAAATTGCCCTCTTTACCGAAATGGGCCGTTACATAACAGGTCCTTATGGTTACCTTGTAACAAAAGCGCTCCACTATAAGCATATTTACAAAGAATATATTGGTGTTGATGCAAGCTGCTGTGACCTTATGCGTCCTGCAATGTACGGCGCATATCACCATATAACTGTTATGGGTAAAGAAAACGAAAAGTGTGTCGGTAAATTTGATGTTGTAGGCTCGCTTTGCGAAAATAATGACAAATTTGCAGTAGAGCGCGAATTGCCTCAAGTTGATATTGGTGATTATCTCACCATCCACGACGCAGGCGCGCACGGACACTCAATGGGTTATAACTACAATGGTAAATTACGTTGTGCTGAACTTATGCTAAAGCCTGACGGCAATGTGCAGCTTATACGCCGCGCACAAAGCATAGATGATTATTTTGCAACACTTGATATCGACCCTGAATTTAACTAAAAACATTTTTCTTGTAAATATCAGGTTTATTTGGTATAATCAAATTGTATGGGAATTTAAAACAAAGGGATGAATTAAATGTCAGTAGGTTTTAGAAAAAGCTTTTTAGGCTTCAATTGTGACGATGTTATCGAATACATACAAAACTCTCATAAAAAGTTTTCTGAAAAAGAAGCAGAACTAAATCAAAAAATTCAAAATCTTGACGATACTATCGCTACTGTTAATGCTCAGCTTGAAGATGTTAAGTCGGCAAAAGCAGCAGTGGAAGCCCAGCTCAAAGAATACACCGAAAAGCACGATGAGATTGAACGCCTTTCACAAAATATTGGAAAGCTTTATTTGGTAGCGCAGGCAAATGCAAAATCAATTATGCAAAACTCTGCCGAAACCCGTGATATAACAAATCGCGAAGTTGAAAAAAATCTGCACTCAATTGATAATGCCCACGAACAACTCGCGGCACTAAAGGCTGAAATAATGCAAACCTCTAACGATTTTGTTGCAAAGGTTGATACACTTGTTACATCACTTGCAACTGCACGCGAACAGGTTAGCCAAAAAAGCACCGACAATCGTGAGCTTGCCGAGCAGTTTGAAAACCTATTTGAAAACATAAACAAATGAACGAATATTATATAAACACCGATGAACTAAAATCCTTTTGCGATAATCTTCACGCGGGTGACAAGGTTTATTTAAGCGGCACGGTTTACACCTGCCGTGACGCCGCACACAAGCGAATTTTCGAATTTATCAAAAAAGGTGAAGCTCTTCCCTATCAAATTGAAAATTCGGTAATATATTATGCAGGTCCTACCCCAACACCAAGCGGTTTAGCGATTGGCAGTTGCGGACCCACAACCTCCTCGCGTATGGACGTTTTTGCGCCAACACTTTATGATATGGGACTTGCGGCTACCATTGGTAAAGGCGAACGCAACGCGACCGTAATCAATTCAATTATTAGAAATAAAGCCGTTTACCTATGCGCTATTGGCGGCGCTGGTGCGTTAGCTTGCAAAAGTATAATTTCAAGCTGTGTAATTGCATTTGACGATTTAGGTTGTGAATCGGTTAAACAACTTGAATTCAAAGACTTTCCTCTTATTGTCGGTATCGACTGTAACGGTGGCAATATATTTAAAAGATAGTTTTTAAGCAAGATGTATTTTGCATCTTGCTTTTTTTCATTTTATGTGTATAATATAATTAAAGTGTTCTATTTGGAACACATTTACAAAATAGGAGGTGTGACCCATTAACTGTTTTTTGTTCAATCGACTAAGTGATGATGATGTTCAGTCAGTTTTATCTCAACTTGAAAATCCGATAAAACTGTCAAAGGGTGATGAGCTTTACCGCAACGGTATGCTTGCCATTATAACAAACGGCAGCGCCATTGTAAAAAGGCAGAACGATATTGGAGACAGTATCACAATTCGCACCATATCAAGCGGTGAGCTTTTTGGGGCGGCATCTGTTTTTGGCAGTTGGAAAGACGGTATGAGCAGTGTAATTGCCAACGCTGTTTGTGAAGTGCTATATATTAGTGAAGAAAAATTTTGCGAAATTATAAAGCAATATCCTCAAATATCAATTAACTATATCGAATATTTGAGTGGCAGAATACGCTTTTTAAACCGCAAGCTTGACGCCTTCACAGCAAAATCCACCGAAGAAAGACTATATGAATATTTATTATCTCAATCAGACGGTGACGGTAATGTGAATCTTAACTTTGGTATGGCAGAGCTTGCCCGCAGATTACAGGTTGGCAGAACAAGCATCTATCGTGATATAGAGACACTTCAGTCAAAAGAACTTATAAGCCGTAATGGTCACAACTTCAAAATTTTAAAATAAGGTGATAATTATGAAAAAACTATTGGCAATTCTTTTAACATTAACACTCATTTTTGCGCTTGCGGGATGCGGCAATAATGATACAACCTCTTCAGCGCCCGATGTTCAAGGCGAACCGGAATACACTGCAGTTAATATGTCGGTTGCTTGTATGACAGGTCCCACAGGTATCGGTATGGCAAAGCTTATGGCAGATAGTAACGCTAAAACTACTGCAAATAACTATACCTTTACAGTGGTATCGGCTGCACCTGATATTACAGGTAAATTTTTAAAAGGCGAAATCAATATCGCATCTGTACCTACCAATGTAGCCGCAACCCTTTACAACAAATCAGAAGGTAAGGTAAGAATGCTTGCCGTTAACACTAACGGTGTGTTGTCGATCCTTGAAAAAGGTAATACTATTAAATCTATTGCAGACCTTAAGGGCAAAACTATTTACTCAACAGGTAAAGGTCAAAACCCTGAATACATTTTAAACTATATACTTCGTGAAAACGGCATCGACCCCGCCAAAGATGTTACCATAAACTTTGTATCAAGCGAAGATTTGGTTGCAAAGCTTGTAAGCGGTGAAGCCGAGGTTGCTTTAGCGCCAGAGCCTGCTGCAACAACAGTTATGATTAAAAACCAAGAACTCAACCGAGTATTGAGCATCAACGACGAATGGTCAAAGGTATCGGACACAGAGCTTATGATGGGCTGCGTTATTGCGCTTGACAGTTATGTTGAAGCTAACCCTTCAGCAGTTGAAAAATTCCTCGAAGAATATGAAGCATCAGTTAAGTATGCAACAACCAATATTGACGAAACCGCGACACACTGCGAAACATATAAAATTGCTGCAAGCGCTGCTATTGCAAAAAAAGCAATCCCCACATGCAATCTTTGCTATGTAACGGGCAAGGATATGAAAAACAATGTAAACGGCTATTTTAGCGTATTATTCAATGCTGATCCAACATCTATCGGAGGTAAATTACCCGCTGATGATTTATATTACAAAGCAAACTAAAAATTATATTCTAATAAAATTTATAAAGGCAATATGTATAGCGACCTTCTGGATAATTATTTGGGAGGCCGTTTCCCGTCTTGTAAGTCGCAACAATGAACTGCTGCTGCTTATACTGCCAAGTCCTTTTACAGTATTTAAAAAGTGGTTTGAAATCGCTTTTACCGCACCATTTATAGAGGCAGGATTACTGACCTTATCTCGAATATTTGTAGGCTTTGCAGTGGGTTGTGTCTTGGGATTTATATTAGGTATATTAACCCATATTTCAAAACTTTTGTATTCGTTATTATCCCCTATACTTAAAATAATTCGTGCTGTACCTGTTGTTGCGATAATAATTTTAATGTACCTTTTCTTTAGCAGCTCTACCCTTCCCATATTAATTGTTTGTCTTATGGTGCTACCAATTATTTGGCAAACGGTCCACGACGGACTCGAAAACACTGATAAATCGCTATTAGAAATGGCGAAGGTCTTTCATCTTTCAAGCCAAAAAACGCTGTATGCAGTGAAATTACCGCACATAACACCAAGCTTAATTACTGCCTGCGTTAACGCGTTAGGCCTTGCATGGAAATCGGGTGTTGCGGCAGAGGTTATATGCCTCCCCGACGCTTCGCTTGGCACTCTATTGTGGCAAGGTAAGGGTAATGTGAATTATGACGAGGTTTATGCCGTAACACTTACAGTAGTGCTGCTTAGCATTATTATTGAATTTTTGCTTAAATTCTTGTGTAATCAATACCTCTCTCATAAAGGAGGTGTCGCAAATGATTGAACTAAAAAACATATCATTTTCTTACGGCGAACAACAAGTTTTAAAAGATTTTAATTTATTGATAAATGCTGGCGACTGTATTCAGCTTTATGGCATATCGGGTTCAGGCAAAACAACTGTTGCAAGACTTATTTTGGGACTTGAAACAGCAAACAGCGGTAATATCGTTGTGCCGCAAAAAATATCAGCCGTTTTTCAGGAGGACCGATTACTCGAAAACCTTGACATTCAAAAAAATATTCGTTTGGTTCTGTCAAAAGACCAACACTCATTTGCCCATAATCTCTTAAAAGAATTTGGATTACACGATGTTCACAAAAAACGCGTATCAGAGCTTAGCGGCGGTATGAAACGCCGTGTGGCGCTCGCGCGTGCTATCGCCTACGGCGGTGACGCATTAATTCTTGATGAGCCTTTTAACGGGCTTGATACCGAAAATAAAATCATTGCGGCAAATATTATCAAACGTGAGTTTATTGATAAAAATAAACCTGTTTTACTTATCACACACATAAAAGAAGATGCACAATTGCTAAATGCAAAAATTATAAACATATAAAAAATCTCGGTAGTTTTTCACCGAGATTTTAACAATTTATCACACAAAATAACACCTGTGCCGTGGCCTATAGGTAATCTGCTTTTTATACGCTCAATATATGCGCGACGAAGCGAAGTATCGTTTGGCAAATTATCTGGATTGCCGTCATAAAGGCAATCGAACAATCGCCATACCTCACTGTAGTTTTGATATTCACCCGATTGAACTACGGTAAAATCATCATAGAACTGCGCGAGATTCGAACCGTCTTTTAATATTGTTCTATTCCAAGGATAAAGCAACCAACTATTACAGATGAATATAATGTTTTCATCAAATTCTTCTTTAAAAAATTCTGCTGCTTGTCGGTATGAGTCAATTACCAAAGAATGTTCAAGCTTTGTGCTTGTGCGCGGTATATGTACGCTCAATACCTTTGTACCTTTCGGAATATCTATACCGTCAACAGTGCAGTCGAACCAAGTGTGGTTAATTTCAAATTGCAGTCGACCAAGGGCAAAAATTCTCATTTCAAAGAATCCTCTATACCATTGTGGAACAAAAGTGCCTGTTTTGCCGCGAACCAAGCGGCATTCTTCAAGCTTATATCTTATATCCGCCATTGTATAATAAAAGATTTTATCGTCTATACCCTTTTGTATGTAGCGTTTATGCAGCTCAGATGCCATACACAAAAGCAACAACATATATGCCGAATATTCGCAAATATCATTTTTAAGTGCAAGCGTTTTAGTATCCTCAAGCATTTTGGTAAAATCGAAGCTTTCACAATTATAACGCTCTACTATTTTTAAAAACTCAGGTATTTTTAAAAGTTGTTCAAGTGCTAAAATCAGTTCGGTTTGTGCTTCAATTGGAAAATCTAATTTTTGCATTAAATCCTTTGCGATTTTTAACATAATAATTAAATCCTTTAATTTATTGTAACATTTTTAAAATCAATTTCTAAATTAAGCGCATCAACCTTAAGACTTATGGGTAATCCTGACGGCGAAAATTCATATTCATATTTATAGCCGTCTACCCTGCCCGTAATCGTACAGTTTTCATTATCACAACTTGCTGTTTTTCCGCTCGAAATATCGTTTAGTATATTATACAAAATCTGCACAACCGCACCTTGCGGCAACGAGCTTATATCAGGGGTATATGAAACACCCTTAAATTCAGCCGCCACACCATTTTTTGTTATATTTAAGATTAGACCGTTAATCTCTTGCGGCTCGATTACAGCAAGATTTAGCGCTTCTTCCGCAACTGTTATATCGGCAACAAATTCATTCTCATCATAATCAATTTCTGCCGTAAAAGAAATGTTGTTTAAAATCGGTGTCGCCGTTTTATTTTGGGCGCATCCGCAAAGCAGCAATAATGCAAGAGGTAAAGTCAACAATTTTTTGAGCACTAAAATCACCTAATCTGAAATTGTTTTAAGCCCCTCAATAATATCACTTGGCAATATTGCGCGTGTAGGCATTTTTTGCAACAACATATCAGCCACCGCGCCATGAATCCATACCGAATTAAGCACAGCTTCAAGTGGTGTATAGCCTTGTGCAAGTCTTGAAACTATCATACCCGACAGTACATCCCCGCTACCGCCGGTAGCCAATCCGTCATTGCCGGTTGTGTTGAAGAAAATTCTTCCGTTTGGCGTAGCTACAATAGTATTTGTACCTTTAAGCACCAAATAACAATTGTTTTCCACGGAAAATTTTTTAGCAAACTTTACACGGTTTTTTTCTATTTGGTCGGTTGTGGTATCACAAAGACGAGCCATTTCAGCAGGATGCGGTGTAAGTATTACGGGGGCATTAATTTTTCTAATTATATTTATGCCGCCTTGTAATGCATTTATACCGTCTGCATCAATAACTGTGGGTATTTGAGTTTTCTCTAAAGTTCTTAAAACAAGTTTTTTGGCTTCTTCACTGCGTCCAAGACCGCAACCAATAAGCAATGCATTACTGCTTGAAAGTCCGGATAATATTGTTCGGTCATAAACCGTTGGCGCGCCATTTTCTGCAGTGGTTACAGGTATTGTAACGGCTTCCGGTACGCTGCTTGTAAACGCTGAATAGTTTTTATCACACACGAGAGCTTTTACAATACCAACACCGCTTCGCAAAGCGGCACTTGCTGCCAAAATTTCGGCACCCGCCATACCATAACTGCCGCAAAATAGCAATGCCGTTCCAAAAGTACCTTTGTGTGAGTTTTTTGGTCGCTTTACGGTTTCGGGTTTATCTATTGTTAAGTAGGCATAGTCGTCAATTGGTAAGCCAATATCAAGCACAACTGTTTCACCGCAAAATTCGCTTGTTTGTGGCAATAACTGACACAATTTGTATGAAGTAAAAGAAAGGGTTAAATCGGCACGAAAAGCAGTTATAACCTCGCCACCGTCACAAAATACGCCACTTGGAATATCTATGGCAATTTTTAAACAGTCATACGCATTAATTTTTTCGATAATACCCGCTATTTTTTCTGATAAAAATCTATTAAGCCCAATACCAAATAGCGCATCAATAACAATATCAAAATTGCCATCCATGTCTTCGATAAGCCTTATACCATTTACCCCATCTTTAAATGCAAGCGAGGTATCTGTTATAGGAAATCCCATTGGTAAAAGCAGTGTAACATCAGCGCCGCGATTTTTAAGGTTTGAAGCTATAACAAGACCGTCACCGCCGTTATTACCCATACCGCACATAACGCAAATCTTTTTGCCAACAACATTATATCGTTTTAAAATTTCGCTTGTGGCAGCGTCACCCGCCTTTTTCACAAGCTCTGCATAAGAAAAAATGCCGTGACGAACGGCATTATCCTCGGCTTTTTTTATTTGAGCGGCTGTTAAAACCTTCATAAAATCACCTTAAATCAATGTATCGGTTACATATTTGGGCAAAAATTTTTTCATTGCCTCTTTCATTCTGTCATCGGGTGCGATAACAACCGACTGTTTTGCCTTGCCCTCGGGATGAATAATCACGACATAGGCGTTCTCATCACCTGTATTGCAGGCAAAAAAGCAATCCTTTAAAATATCCTGAGGCATCTCGGTGCGATATTTTTCAATACGTTCCACTTCACTGAGTTCAAAGCTTAAAATGCGCTTGCGTGAACTTTTTGCAGTAATTTTATCAATATCCATAGTAGAATTGGTGATAATATACTCATATTCAACACTCAACATTGAATATAATTTATATGCGCCAAAAAGAACTAAAAAAATAACGACAACAGCAAGGTTGCCTAAGAGTATCAGCGAAACCGTCATTACCAATATTGCGGCAATTGCTATACCTATATACGCCAAATATGTTTTAGCGTTTTTCTTAATTGTAACTAATTGCTCAACAAAAGTATCCATTTTAAACTACCTCCAAATACCATACTTGCATTATAACTTATTTTAGTATATAATTAGTAAAAAAGCAAGTACGGTTTTTAAATATACTATAAATTAAGGTGAAATTATGAAAATCAAACAAGGCTTTAGTTTAAAAACTGAAAACGGTCAAACTGTTATTATGTGTGATAAGAATATCAACAAAGATTTTAATAGTACCATATTTTTGAGCAACACCTCCGTTTTTTTATGGAATTTGTTACAAAACGGCACCCCAACTAAAGAGCAAATGCTTCGCGGCTTGCTTGATAATTTCGACATTTCAACCGTCCTCGCACTTAATGACATTGATGTATTTATAAAAACATTAAAAGAAAACGGAATTTTAGAAGAATGAAAAACAAAAAAACATCATTAAAATGGATTTATACACAGGTAAAACCCTTTATACCGTATATAATTGTTATTTCGGCTTTTAACATAATTGCATCGCTTGCTTATGTTTTTTTGGCCAAACTTTCACAGCAAATTATTGACACTGCAAGTGACAGCACCACACACGCCTTTATCATTGGCAGTGCTCTGCTTTTTGGACTTATACTTTTACATATTACAATTGAAGCTGCTGTATCGGTAATATCAACTCACGCTGCAACAAAAATGAATATAAGCCTTAAAAACTATATGTTTACACAACTTATGAAAAAGAAATATGTTAATATTTCGCAATATCATTCGGGCGATTTGCTTAACAGATTTTCTTCTGATGCCGAAATTGTTGTAAGCGGCAGCATAGGTCTTATACCGTCTATTGTCTCAATGCTTACCAAAATTGTTGCAGGTGTGGCCGCTCTTTGTATTCAAAACTATTATTTTGCCTTTGCAGTTTTAATTATTGGTTTTGCATTTCCTCTCATTGGAAGACTACTAAGTAAAAGATATAAGCACTTACACAAGGATGTTCAGCGCACCGAGGGTATAACACGCTCGTTTTTACAAGAAAGCTTTGCTAATATAGTTGTTGTAAAGACCTTTGGTGGCGTCAAACCATTTTTGCTAAAACTAAATGATTTTTTAGAAACAAATCGCAAATTGAGAATTAAAAAAAGTATATTCTCTACAATAATTTCTGCCATGCTATTTTTGCTGTTCAGTTTCGGATATTACGGCGTTTTGGTATGGGGTGCTACTCAAATCGCAGCGGGCGCTATGACAATAGGTACACTCGTTTATTTCTTACAACTTATTTCAGTGCTTAGAGCTCCGCTGCAAAATATTTCGGGCGTTATACCAAAATATTATTCTACTATTGCCTCTGCTGAGCGCCTTATTGAACTTGAGCAGTTAGAAGACGAGCAAGTGGCATTAGAAAGCAAATCTTCTGATTTTGACAATATTATAGCAGATAAATTAACATTTGCTTACACAAATGAAATTGTTCTGCGTGATAACAATTTCGCTATAAAACGAGGTACTATTACCGCCGTAACAGGCCGTTCGGGCAGTGGCAAAAGCACACTGTTTAAGCTCTTGTTAGGTTTATTCCCCGCAACCGCGGGAACACTTAATTTTGATGGCAGAACTCCAATAAACGAAACTACAAGAAATATGTTTTCTTATGTGCCGCAGGGTAATATGATAATTTCGGGTACAATACGTGATAATATCACCCTTTGTGACAGTACAATTGACGAAGATGATATTATTAAAGCCGCAAAAGCTGCCGTAATTTATGATTTTATAAAATCCCTACCCGAAGGATTTGACACCATAATTTCCGAACGCGGACAAGGCTTATCCGAAGGTCAGGTGCAACGAATTGCAATTGCCCGTGCGTTACTTTTTGACGCACCGATTATTTTGCTCGATGAGGCAACATCAGCTTTAGATGAACAAACCGAAACCCAATTGTTACGAAACCTTAAAACACTTACCGATAAAACAATACTCTTTATCACTCACCGCAACACCTCGCTAAATGCTTGTGATAAGGTGTTACACTTAAGTAATGGCGTTTTTTCCGAATGAAAATAGTTCTGAAAATCAAAACCACAGCTTCAATCAGTGGTTTGATCCACGCTTAGAAGTAACGATTACCGGCGAACCACCTAAATGCAACCTCTGATGTTTAGTGGAACATTACTTTTTCGGGCTTACTCCTATCTTGCCCTCTTTATTGTATTTCTTGCACGTTTATGCGCCCCTGTAGAACTGGAGATTAATTTTATGCAACAATTTAAAAAACTCTACCTGTATCTTAATTGCGGGTAGAGTTTTTTAATAAAATAACTATTCAAACAAATGGAACTCGCTGTAAATATCTTTTCGTTTGTCGGCGCCTTTTATAAGACTAAAACCATCAAGATTTCGTTTGCCAATTATTACCATATAAAAATATTTGCATATAGTGAATAACCAACCAAATGGTAACAAAAGCTTTGACTTATTAACAAAAATATAATCTTTTTTGGTTTTTGCATTTATGGAAGAAAATAATTGCAAAATTATATTTTTTTTGCCTACACTGCCTTCTTGACGATCAGATATATATTTTATCTGACTGTAACGATTTTTGTCTTTAACTCCAAAATTACCGCCATTTAAAATATCAGTAACAATTCCATCGAGCAATGCATCGTCCGCTTCACCTGCCCACTCTTTTGTGTCACAACCTAAATATTTAACACAGCACAACGTAAGTAGCTGCGCAAAGCGCCACAGACCCATTTCTTTGAGTGGTTGTTCAAAAAGTGCTACAAATTCATCATTTGAAAAATCGTTTACAAAAACAGCCCAATCGCACAAATGACGAAGGCCTACACCCTCACTGGTTAAATGAGATGCTGTATGTAAAAGCAAGATTATTCCGTGATGAAAGTTGCTTGGTACCAAGCAACTACCGTTTGATGTTTTAAATTCTTGCGTCTTTGCAAAAATATCTACAGTATATTTATTAATAGTATTACTAGCATCATTGTTAGGAACACCGTTGATTCTTCGATGCAATTCACACGAGATACCGTCTTTTCGCTTATAGCCTATGTGCATATTGTCACCATCAACATCGTCTGTGGTAACAAAGCCAATCGATTTTAAAAGTTTATCAGCTTTAGCAATATCTTCAGGACGCACCAAAACGTCAACATCGCCCATCATACGAAGCATAGGTTCTTTATAGTATGATGCCGATGCAACACCCTTTAAAATAACGTAAGGTATATTATTATCGCTTAAAATACGATGCACCTCGTTATGCGCAAATTCCACACGTATATTTTTAGCAATAATTTGAGAAAATGTTTTGCTGTCAACATCATCGCATTTATCTTTTACAAAAGAATAAGCAACAGGATATACCGTTTGCCTTTTTGATTCTTCGACAAGCTCGTTGCAATCAAATCCATCTGGAATAGTAACTTCTTTACAAAATAAAGATTTAGCACATAAATCAAGTAAGAGTTTTTGATTGTTATTAATTTTTTGCACCAAACTCCCCATTTCTTGATTTTTAAGTATTTTCTTATAAAGCAAATACGACAGCGTACCAACCGCCGCACCTAAAGTATTAGCAATAACGTCATCAGTCTCGCAACGTCCAAAATGGTAGTAATATTGTAAAAACTCTATTCCCACAGAAAGTATGAACGCAAAAACAACCGTTACAAACACAGGCCATTTGCGCGAGTTTTTACTTAATACATACGGCATACTAATACCAAGCGGTGCAAAAAGGAACACATTCATAAAGAAAGAACGTATAACTGCTTTATAATCTTCATTTGTGAAAAAATGTTTAAATGGTACAAATTCAACATTGCTATATGTGGGTGCCCTTGAAATAAGAGTTCTATATATAACCACAACAACTATGCTTGCGAAAACCAATACATTGAGTATTGTAAAGAACAATTTATTATTTTTAACATTAGAAGCAATATATGCCCATGAAACTATTACAAGAAATGTTAAAAAAACCATAAAATTGAAATTTTGCGCATAAACGTATCTAAAAAATTCTTGCATAGAAAACTCCAATATAATTTTAAAGGTATAAACACCATTTTAATAACACAAATTTTTAATTTAAAAATATTTATATTTTAACCAAAGCGCATAAAATTGGAATTCTTTTTATTATTTTTCCGATTAAAACGCAAATTAGGCAGGTAACTATTGTACAAATTAGTGCCCCAAACAATGTGCTACACGGTATGACCAAACGTGTGAGTTTTTTTACAAACTGATGCATTAAATAAATCGGTAATATGCCATCAGACAACCAAATTATAATCTTTTTTATTTTTTCAGAAAATCTAATGTTTTTAACTAAAGAAAAAACACCAATTGCTAATAACATCGCACCTAATGTTGGGAAGGAAGCATTAACACCATCATAGACCTCACCGTTTAAATTTGTATAACAAACACACTCAACAATCAAACAAATCCATCCGCAAACTGACAGCACTATAGACCACACGAGTTTTGGAAACTTATTATACTGCATAAGATAATTTCCGCCAAGAAAATACGCAATAGAATACATGGTTTTGAACCCAGTTACAGAAATTCCCGTCATTTTATATCCAAAAATAGTTTGAATATCCAATACGCGAATAAGCAAAACAATATAATTATAAACAAACGGAAACAATATGATTGCACATATAATCGTAAAATATAAAACTCTCTTTTTTTCCCACAAAAACTGAAAAAACGGGAAAAGTATATACAGAACTGCAAGTGTAACAAAAAACCAACTTGGAAAATCGGCAATTTTCCAAACAACGGTGAGTAGGATGATTTTTAACGCCTTTATGTACACGTCTAAAACACTTCTGTGTTTTGAAAACATCAAACCACCATTTATAATAAAAAACAATGGAACAGAACATGCAGCAAAAGACATTATTATTCTATTTAAATTTGGTATATAATAAGAAACATTGCTTGTAAATCCGTAATCTAACTTAAAATATGACAAGTGATAAAAAACAACTAAAAATGCCGCCAATATTTTTAGAAAATCTAACCAAACACTACGATTCGTAGTGTTTGGTTTGTTTATTGGAGTTATCTCATTTTTTAACATGTTTATTATGGTTTTCAAATTTCGATCAAAACCTTTCCTACAATTTTAACAACATTAGAACAATTACTTGTCGAGATGGCTCCTCTATGAGCATTTTCGGGATATAAAACTATAATGTCACCTGCATTTAACGTTACAGTTGCGATATGCTTAGGTGCATTCCAAAACATGACATCTTTATCAGGATTATAATTCTCTTTTATTAAAAGCCTAGAAATGTCAGAAATATCCATTCTTTCGCTGCCAGATACCATAAACTGTATATCTACATATTTTCTATGTGACTCAAGCTTACATTTATCCTCAGATTTTGTGGTATAGTTTTGAACGGAATAGAAAAATCCTTTATCCACAATAATTTTCTCATTTACAGGAATACATTTGATGTCCAAGCCCTTTATATAATCAATTGCACTATTAATACGCTTTTCTAGTGCACTTTCATCTGTATGAGGTTTAACAATCCATTCAGCAAATTCTCTCAAAGCTCCTTCGCCAGCCTTGTTAATACAAACATAGTCCGAAACCGCCTTTACTTCCTGCACAGCATCTGCCGGACATCCAACAAAACCTCCGGCATTTTTGATTTTATTCATACATCTTAGATCAATTATATCATCACCAAAGTATGCACATTCCTCAAAACGGCCGTTACATAGTTCTTTTAACACAGTTAATTTATCAAGTGCACCTTGATATACATCCTTGATGCCAAGTTCGTCACACCTATTTTGAACAATTGAACTGCTCCTTGCAGTAATAATTACCGGCCTAATATTTGCAGGTTTCAAAATATAGTTCATAGCATAACCATCTTTAATTGAAAAAGCTTTTGCAAGTTCACCAGCGGGACCCATATATATTTTTCCGTCAGTTAAGGATCCGTCTATATCCATAATCAAATAATTTATCATATACAGTTTACGCACCCAAAATTGTATTTACCTTTTTTAGGGTATATTCATCTAATTTTGGTTCTATTGTGCATGTCTCCCATTTAATTTTTGGAATAAGTAATGTTAGCGGCGAAAGCATGATATTCAACAGACACGGCTCATCATCCGCCAACCAATCTTTATATTTGTCTAATTCGTGATATGATTCTATCGTAGCCGCCTTAATGTCGTAAGCGGTAGCAATTTTTTCAAAATCAGGTACGGTATATCCACTGTCTTGTGTAGTAATACAAAATCTGTCACCGTAAGAACCGTGCTGAATCTCACTGATTTTACCCAACTCTTGATTATTAACTACAAGAATCTTAATTGGCAGTTTTTCTCTTCTAACTGTTTCAAGTTCCTGTATATTCATTTGAAGTCCACCGTCGCCAGTTATACAAAAAGTCGTAGCATTACCTGCACTAATGGAGGCACCAATTGCATATGGCAATCCCACACCCATAGCACCATAACTACCGCCAATAATGATTCGCCCTTTTGTTCCTTTTAGCGCCAAAGATTGAGCTGTCCAGCAAACATTTTGCCCAATATCGACAGTTACTAACGGATTTTCGGGCAAAAGTTCACCAATTTTTTTAATTAGCTTGTTACCTTCAGTATCATCATAACCATCCAACAACTCTTTGGCTTGATGGCAACGATTCCACCAATCAGTATAGTTAGGAATATCTTCACTTAATAATTGTTTCATAAAATAAAGAGCGTCAAAATTATATTGTTCTTCGTCGGGTTTTATTTGTCTTCCCAGTTCGTACTGATCAACATCGCATCTGATTAGCTTTGCTTTAGGCGCAAACAACGCTTTTTTATTACCAATTTGCCTTAAACCAAGCCTTGCGCCAATAGATATAATTAAATCACATTCGCTTAAAATCATATTTGAAACACGGTTACCATATGTTCCTATGAAACCAATACGATATTTATCTTGTATCATATCAACGGTATTCATGGTAGTTAGAACAGGAATATGAGTTTTTTCGATAAATTCATAAAGAAGTTCGGATATGCCAGCTGCACGAGCGCCATTACCTACTATTAATACTGGCTTTTTGGATGTCGAATGGAAAATCAATTACAACCCCTCCTTTTCTTCCTGTTGTTGCCAATTTATACGCATGGGCAACTATTTCCGAAAATGTTTCTGCGTTATTAGGTGCAACAGAATATTTAGTTATATGTTTAGTCATAGAAACAACGTCCATTTCCTGAAATCCATTTTGTCGTACACCAGAGTATCCTCGCTGTTCATTGGTTGGAACGTTACCACTAATACCAAGTAACGGTACCCCGTCAAACCAAGCGTCGGCAAGTCCACCAAAAGCGTTGACAGCTCCCGGTCCCGACGTTGTAAAATAAACGCCCAACTTACCGCTTGCTCTTGCGAATCCATCAGCAGCATATGCACAACCTTGCTCGTTGTAGCAAACGTGAATATTAATTTCATCTTTTCTTTTATACAAAGCATCGATAAAAGGAACTATGTATCCTCCGGAATAACCAAATACATCAGTCACACCCTTTTTTATTAAGAAATCTACTAAATATTCAGCACAATTCAATCAATATCTACCCTTTCATTAAGTCTAATTACCATAATATCTATGGATCAAAATACAAACTTCGTGATTATATTATCGCTTATACTCCTGATACTTTTTATCAAGCACAGAAAAATCAGTTTTAGAATAACCTGTACCATAACGCGTTCTTTGTTGCGGCGACAATGATTCAATAACATCATACATCTCATTTGCAGTGCAACCAAATTGTTTCTTTAAATAATAAACATTATCTACATGAGAATGCTTTGTGCCACAAATATACATTGGTAAATCATAACCCCAATGAATATCATTTAATACAGGTGTAATATATGTATCAATGGTTAGAAGTAGTTTTTGTATATCGTACTTTCCGTTACAATGCTTATTGATATAATCGGCTAAAAGTTCTGTTTTGGCATTTCCGGCTCCTCTACCCATTCCAAATAGTGAACCATCAATTATTATATCTCTACCACATTCTTCTGAAAGTTCAATCATTCTTTCGGCAAGAGCGCAAGAAAGACCAAGGTTGTCGTGCGAATGAAGACCGATTTTAATATCCTTATCAAGTAAACAGTCAACCTGTTTAAAGATGTGCACCAAATCAATCATATCCATTGCGCCAAAAGTATCAACAATTGAGAAGGACGCAGGTTTTACACAATTTACTTTTTCAATTAGTACTGCTCTATCTTCATCAGAATAACTGATTGAATCCATAGGATTACATTGAACATAATATCCTTTTTTCTGAGCATCATCACAAAATTTCAACGCAGCATCAATCTCGTGTTGAGCAAAAGAAATTCTTAGCCATTTAAACGACTTTCCATCATAGTCATCCAATTCATTAATAGAATATCGGCTATTATCACAAAAGCCCAAAAACTCTGTCTTTTTTCTATCATCAGGTAAGTATTTGCGTGCATCTACCGAATTGGCATATACAAGCGTCTCTCCGGTTACATTGGTTTGTAAAAAACCAGTTTCTACAAAATCAATTCCTGCTTCTGAGAGTCCTTTCATAATACCCATAACAAATTTGGGGTCTGAATTTTTATTAAAGAGATAGCCACCGTCTCTAATGGTACAATCAGTGATTTGTATGCTCATTTTTAATTATCTCCTTATAAATTGCATTACAAATATCAAAGTCTTCAGGATAATCAATGTCCATTGCCTCAACTTTGTCTACTTCTTTTATAAATGGATGAGAACCAAGTCTTCTGTTATGCTTTAAAAAAGAATCCTTTGTAAAAACATATGCGATAGATGTTTCGCCATATATTAATGGAAGATCTTGCGTGCGGGGAAATTTGTCAGGATTAAAATTGATAGGTTTTCCATCTTCCCACATAAATGTTCTTATTGCTTCGGCGCAAAATGCACTGTCATATTCCCCGCTTGCAACGTGACTTACACAATCGTCAATCGTTTCAGGTTTTGCAAAAGGTGAGGTTGTGTGAGCGTTCACATAAATATCTGCATCTACAGTTTTCATAAACTCTCTGATAAAATCATTTGCGTTTATATTATCACCATTTAAATATTCAGGTCTTTTTAAAAATTTAACACCCGGCAAAATATACTCTTGAACTGCGTCGTCAGAGCAATATATATATACCTCATCGATAGTTTTTGCATCTAAACAAGCTTGTTGAATAAAATGCATTAAAGGAGTGCCATCAAAAAAAGGCTTTATGTTTTTTCCTGGTACTCTTTTACTATCTAACTTTATCGGAATTAATGCTACAACTTTCATTTTGTTTTCCCCTTCATTCATTTTAAATTATTGAATCGTTTAAGTAAAACTAATTTTTCTTTATAAAACTAAAAATGAACTTTCTCTCAAAAATAGATAAAAACGCTAGATATGAAACTATATATACGACCATTTTAGCAAACATTTTTATTATAAGTGATTGAATATTATCGATACACAAAACGGATATACCATTTACTAAAATCGTGGAAATAATACCATACGCTATACACAGAAACAACCTTAAAAGAACCTTTTTCATTGGTAGTTTGATAACCTTAGCGTTAAATATATTCATTGCAATCCATTGTGTTAACAAAGAAGCAATTATCGAACCCAACAAACATGCGTAAATGGCGTATTTTGCGGGAAAGATTTGTAAAAACCAAATTGATAAAAGCACGTTAACTATCGCAACTAGAAAATACATAATTGATCTGAAATAGTGTTTATTCATAGCTCTTTGAATATCTACAGAGGTTTTTACAGCCAACGGCATAATGTTAATAATCATCAAAACCGCACCTACATAGTAAGCTTCTACCCTGCTATCACCAATCCACCAAATAATAAACTCTTTTCCGCAAGCTACAAATCCAAAAGAAATACAGCATACCACAATTGACTGCAACCGTGAAACCTTGGCAAACAATGCGTTGAGTTCATCTGTTTTTTTATTTGCAACCAGCTTATTTATTTTTGGTGCAAAAACACCTGATATTGCGGCAACCATCACAACCAAATAAGAGTTAAACTGCATACCCATTTGATAAACTGTAACATCCCTTGGTTGCGAAAAGAAGCCTAAAAGTGTTTTGTCAACATTACTATTAATTTGATCAACAACAGAATTAATAAGTAAAACACCGGAAAAAATTGCAATACTTTTAATCAGCCCACTATTATTCTTTATTGATACAGGTTCAAACTTAATGGCGCACTTTTTCTTGGCGTAAACATAGTGAAAAACAATATTAAAAACAGAAACAAGCAAAATATACGACGAAAGTGCAATTATATCTTTGGTAAAATATGCTACTAAAAATTGACCTATGTGATTTAGCAATACAATAACAATTGCTAGTGTTTTTTCAAATATAAATCTACCTTTATAGGTTATATACATTCTATAAACAGTAGAAGCCGTTGTGATACCTATGTTTACGATAGAAATTGCAAACAAGATGTACATTACCTTGCTATCTTCCCAAGAATAATTAGCAAAGTTAATTTTTTTAAGGAGCATTATGCTACAAAAAGCAAGTCCCAAAACGGTTATTGTTGCTCCAATAAAAGAAAATAATTTTAGATATATAGTATTTGTTCTACTGGTAGTATTTTTTTCTGCGGCTTCAATGGAAGTAAATCGCAAATACGAAGCCGTCAATGCCGAAGACACAATTGTTAGCCACGCAGTAATAGAGGTAACAAAAGTATACAAACCATAATTGTAGTCACCAATATGATTTAATATCCGATTGGTAAATAGTAGAGTCACCAAAAATGAAACCAGCATAGAAACATATGACAATATTACACCATATTTAATATTCTTTTTCTCTCTTGCTTCGTTCATTTAAGGACCACATCCTCATATCTTACTCTTTCAAAAGATTCAAGCAAACCTCCGTTTGTCGCGTTAAAAATCTTTACGCTTTTTCTTTTGGCATATTCACTAATTAAATCATAGTCATCAAAAAGTTCTGCCTGACATAACAGTTCCTGTTTCATAGAATACATGCTATTTGATTTTTCCATTCTTTTCTTTTCGGATTCGGTCATCTCAAACGCATATTTGATTCCGTGAGAATAATCTTTTAACTTAGATTCTGCTATGTTTATAAAGCCTGTACAATCCAAACCTAACAAATATATTTCTGAAAAGCCCATATACATTGCCATAGTAATAGCGATTTGAATAACCGTAGGCCAATTACAAACCACCTTTGTAAAATCAATGGTGTCCTTTCTTAAGTATCTTTTTTTGGTGAACTGTAACGCAGCAAAATAGTGAACATCAAGTTCCTTGTCTAATCCGAATTTATCAACCATATCTTTAGCTGCAATTTCGTAAAATACAATCGGATTATTATCTGGTGAATTCACTTGTTTCATTGTATCGAGCAGTGCCATATCGCCTTCGTCGTTTTCATCAAGTTTAAAAAAACGAGCGTCACTCCACAAGTGGAAACTGGTCTTTATGGATTCAAATTGTTTATTTTTGGGCAGTTGGTTTACAGTAAATGTGTATTCATCTTTTAGCAAGGATAAATCCATATCATTAAGTGACGGGCCATTTCCAATAATGAAACAGCGTTCTCCGTTGTACTTATCTTTAAAAATAGCATTTTTACTAAGCAAAGTTTTATTTCCTGCCATCTTTTTTCTTGCCTGTGTTTTTTTATACAGATCAAAACACATGTCTTCAATTGATCGTTCAAATTTAAAAACTGCCCGCATTAAACTCCATACACTCATAAATAATCTCCATCTTAATTTAGCAAACACAAATTACTGTATTACCATTTATTTTTTTATAAATATTCTTTTTATTTTATCTTTAATATCGGTTCCAAACCATCTATGTAGTATTCTTGTCACTTTGTTTCTAAGAATTTTTCGCTTGCTCATCCAAGACTTATCATACCAATGTATTGAATAAGTATTTTCAGTCTTTTTAAGCACACCTGTGGCATCGTCAAACGGACAAAAATAATCTTTTGGATAAAGAGTCATTCCGCCGCAAGTTTGCAAAGTGCCGTCCGGTTTAAAGCCGTATTCATTTAAAATATTGGTAAAAATACCACAAACATTTATTTTTATTCGTTCGCCATTTTCATCTAAAAAACGAGCATTGTTATACCATACCACCGTTTGTTTGATTAAAGGATTATCGGGGTTTTTACTATACAAAACCTGTCCTGGATTTACAAACTTATCATTTTCAAATCCTACAAAAGCCTCATCTTCAAGTATGTTATCAAAAGGTCTTATAACTTCAACATCAGTATCAAAATACAAACCACCAAATTTTTCAAGAACATAAAATCTGGCATAATCAGATACAAAAGCCCATTTTTTTGCCTCATACGCTTGACGCACGTAAAGATTACAATTCACATCAAAGTTACTTTCATTCCATTCAATAATTTCCCAGTCTGGAAAAAATCGCTTCCAACTATCAATGCATTTTTTAATTGTTGGCGATTTTTCGGCACCGCCAAACCAACAATAATGAATTTTTTTAACCATTATAATCACCAACTCTTTAACATATCCTTAAATGAAATATGTTCATAAAAACACTCAGTATCATACAGCACAACATATTTTGAATAATAGGTGTAATAGAAATAGCTAAAACAAACAATACTTATTACACCAACAATTATTCTCTCATTTTTTGTTTTAAAACCATGTTTAAATATTACAGGCAATGCTAAACACTGAAAAATATCAAAATAGTTCGCCATTCTACCGAAAAGGTTTGCAGCACCAAGACTTGCGAGCATCATAAATAGAGCAGATACAATTGAAAGATTAATTGCCACAAGTGACATATCGTCAGCGTTTTTTTGTATTTGTTTGCGATAAACAAAGGAAAGCAATGGTGTAACTAAATACACCGCTATTCGTAATACATTAACGCCACCCGTAGTAAACAATTCCATGTCATATTCGTCACCAATAGACGATGTAAGACCTAATACACCATTTAATACCGACTCGTAAAACATACTGAATGCAAGCGCAACCAAAATCATAAAAAAAGTTTTACGATCCCAAATAGTTTTGGATGCAAAAAACACAACAAAATAAATAACAACATACGGATGTATTAACATTGCAAATAAAATAATAATAGCTGCTTTAAACTTTTTACCATTTAAATATTGCGGTAACGCCCATATAGCAACTGCAGTAGCGAGCGTTTGTTTGATAGCCGCTGCTGTAAACGCATAAACGGTAAACGCCAAAAACAAAAACAAAGTATGACCAAAATTTAGCGAATATTTTTTTAAAAACAGCAACATAGATGTTGTAACAATGCAAGATGTTATAAAAATAAATACAGAAGCACTTTCAGATATAAAAACTTTTAAAAAAATTCTATATACACTAAAAAGTGGGTTAGAGCCTATTGCCCAATCAATATCTACTATGCCAGAAAGTTTATTGGGTACTCTTTCCACAAACAATCTCATATACGTAGTAGTATCATTCATTCTTGTTCTTAGCCCAGAAAAGCAAACAAGCGTGACCAAAATAGCCACAAAAAGCAGTGTAGCTAATGCATTATTATTTTTTTGTATCATAGTGCCTTTAGCGGCCAATACAGGTCGGGAAAGTCGCATATAACAATAGCCCATAACAGAGCATGCTGCCAATAAAACTAAAACCTCGGTCATTTAAAATTCTCCAATTTAGTATTTTTTCTTGGTTTTTTGTAAATACATGTGATACATAATGCCAACCGGCCAACAAACAAATGCATAAAATGGCTTTGAGCTTTTAGCAATATAATGCTTGTTTTTTGCCATTCGCGATTCAGCAATATAATGTATCATTTCTTTAATTATATATTTAGGTGATTTTGAAATGCGTATCACTTCATTACGATAATGTGCAAAACCCTTTGCACAACTTTTGTATTGCGCAAATTTATTGTAGGTCATACTGTCTTCATTGTAATCTACAACACAAGTAAACTCGTTCATAATAAGCATGCTATACTGCAAATCAAGTAGTTTGAACTTATAACTTGCGGGGTAAAACTTTTCACCCTCAAATTCTGGATATGGATAAAGTTTAGTAAGCTCTGAACGAAAGATTAACTTTTTATCACCCTTAGCGCCATACTTTCCAAAAAGTTCGGTCATTGTACACGCCTTAATATCAGGTAATGGTGTACCAATTAACTCACCTTTTGAGCTAATGTTATTGGAAATAATACCGGAATACTTTTTATCGCCGTTTGCGCGCCAAAATGAAACAATTTTTTCTACAGCATCGTCGGTCATCCAATCATCTGAATCAATAATAATATTAAGCTCGGTTTTAACCGCCTCGTATGCGCGATTACGCGCGGTGTGCATACCGCCGTTTTCTTTGTATATGTATTCAATTTCTATTTTATTTTCGCTTTTCCAACCATCAACAAGTTCGCGTGTATTATCGCTTGAGCCATCATCTATAATCATCCAGATAAAATCGTCGCTCGTTTGTCGCAGCAATGATTCATATACCTGATGCAAACAATATGCACGGTTGTAGGTTGCTGTAATCACAGTTAGAGTTTTCATTATTAACTCCTATATGTATTTATAAATTTTTCAGTTACCGCTTTTATGCTGTAGCCTGCATTATCAAAAGCAGATAATATTTCTTCTTGGCTAATATTATGTTTTGATAGACTTTGTAAAATTGCATTATTCCACTCGCTAAAATCACTATCCAGTGAACAACGCTCTACCATACCAAGACCTAAATTTGTTTCATGCGGTACGCCAGTAGATACAACTGCTGGTACCCCAGCAGCCTGTGCTTCAAGCACAACACCGCCAAGGCCTTCAAAAATTGATGGAAAAAACAAAACATCGAATATATGGATTAATTTTGGCACATCGCCTCTAACACCGGTAAAGATAACTTTATCAGAAATGTCAAATTCATCTGCAATTTTTTCCATATCACTACGCAACGGTCCGTCGCCCACAAGCAGTAAAACTGCATCAGGTTTAATTTGCAAAAACTGTGAAAACCAATTTAGCGTAAATTCGTGATTTTTCATTGGGTCAAAACGACCAATTTGACCTATAATAAGCTTATCATTATCAAATTTTAATTCTTTTTTCAATTGTACAATTTCATCTTGTGAAATGTTTAAATATTTGTCTGTATCAATGGCGTTCGGTACAACCTCAAACTTTGATTTACCAAAAAGGAATTTACCCGCATCATTTGATATTGCAAACTTATGCGTTGA
Organism: Acutalibacteraceae bacterium; assembly: GCA_045604765.1. Lineage (GTDB taxonomy): Bacteria > Bacillota > Clostridia > Oscillospirales > Acutalibacteraceae > UBA737. The sequence goes on from JAZUOS010000021.1 coordinate 33,857, forward strand.
AAATAAATTTACAAGACTTCTTCCAAAAAACAAAAATAAACCTTTAAGTTTACTTTTTTGCTTAGAACCGGTAGTTCTTGCATGTGAAATACGCACGGGAATTCTTGCAAAAAATGCAACTAAAGCTACAAGCCCGCAGTGGTATGACGTATGTGCATGAACGGCATCATATTTTCCGCTTTTCATAATTTTATACAAAGTAGAAAAATGCTTAATAACACCCGATTTTCTTGGTGAATCGATCTTAATAATTTTGCCACCAAGCTCTGTAATCTCATCCTCATAATATTGATGATCGGTTTGCATACATAAAAATTCAAACTCGCACACATCACGATCAAGATTACGGTAAATATCCATCATACGACTTTCAGCACCACCCATATTAAGTGAGCCGAAAACCTGTAACACCTTAAGTTGCTTTTTGTAATCCATTATTACAAATTCTCCTTATACCACTCTATTGCGAGTTTGATACCGTCAGCGAAACTGTAGTCGGGATCGTAGCCGAGAAGACGTTTTGCTTTACTTATATCGGCGTTAGAGTGCTTAATATCACCTTTACGGTCGGGACCAAAGTTTGGCTCAATGTCAACACCAAGTGCTTTGGTAAGACCATAGTAAATATCTATAAGATACTCACGACCACCGTATGCAATGTTATACGCCTCACCTGCCGCCTCGTGTGGTGCAAGACAAGCCTTTAAGTTAGCCTCGATAACGTTATCAATATATGTAAAGTCACGGCTTTGCTTACCGTCACCGTTAATGGTTGGTGTTTCACCATGAAGGAGCATCTTTAAGAATTTTGGAATAACGGCCGCATACGCGCCATCTGGATTTTGGCGACGACCAAATACGTTAAAGTAACGCATACCATAAGTGTCAAGACCGTAATGCATTGTATAAAGCTTTGCCCATTCTTCGTCGCACTGCTTTGTAAGTGCGTAAGGTGACAGCAAATTGCCCTCTCTACCCTCAGTTTTTGGTAGATTGGGTTCATCACCGTAAACGCTGGAGCTTGAAGCATAAACAAACTTTTTAACCCCACATTGACGCGCAGCCTCTAACATATTAAGAGTGCCCTCAATATTATTGCGACAGTAGAAAATAGGCATTTCAAGGCTACGTGGCACACTGCCCCAAGCTGCTTGATTAAGCACAAAGTCAACGCCCTCACATGCTTTCATACAAGTATCCAAATCTTTTATATCACCCTTGATAAACTCATAGTTAGGATTATCAAGGAAAATGTCGATATTTTCTTGCTTACCGGTTGAAAGGTCGTCCAAAGCACGAACCTTATAACCTAATTCAAGTATTGCCTCGCACAAGTTGCTACCAATAAAACCGGCAGCACCTGTTACTAGAAACAAGGTATTTTCAGGAAATTTTAAATGTTTGTAACCCACGATTACAACCTCCAATAATTATAGCCAGCAGTTTCATATTCTTTACGGTCAAGCAAGCCCTTAATATCTGCAAGAACTTTTTTGCTATTATCAACTGATTTGAACATTTTATCAAAATCAGCTTGTGTAAGTGACTTGAACTGCTCATGAGCAACGGCAAGTATAACTGCATCACAATCTTTAATGGTAGAGATATCTACAAACTTCATACCGTAAAGATGTTCAGCTTCATCGGCGTCAGCGGCCGGGTCAGCAACAGTAGCTGTAATGCCATACTCTTTAAGCTCGTTATAAATATCAATAATCTTTGTATTACGTGTATCGGGACAATTTTCTTTAAATGTAAAGCCCAAAATTGCAACTTTGGCATTCTTGATTGGTAAATCAGCTTTAATAAGATTTTTAACAACGCTTTCGGCAACGTATTTACCCATATCGTCGTTTATGCGACGACCGGAAAGAATAATTTGGCTGTGGTAACCAAGCTGCTCTGCTTTGTATGTAAGATAATATGGGTCAACACCTATACAGTGACCGCCAACAAGACCGGGATAAAACTTTAAGAAATTCCATTTTGTTCCGGCTGCTTTAAGTACCGACTGTGTATCGATACCCATTTTATTAAAGATAATAGAAAGCTCGTTCATAAAAGCAATATTTATATCACGTTGGCTGTTTTCAATTACCTTTGCGGCCTCGGCAACCTTTATGCTTTCGGCGCGATGAACACCGGCCTCAACAACAAGCTCGTAAACGTTTGCAATTTCCTCTAGTGATTCTTCGTCCATACCGCTTACGATTTTAACAATTGTTTCAAGACGGTGAACCTTGTCACCCGGGTTAATACGCTCCGGGCTATAGCCAACCTTAAAGTCAACACCGCACTTAAGACCTGATTCACGTTCCAAAATCGGAATACAAATATCCTCGGTAACACCTGGGTAAACAGTAGACTCATAAACAACGATTGAACCTTTGGTAAGGTTACGACCAACTATTGTAGAAGCGCCTTCAACAGGTGTTAAATCGGGTGTATGGTCGTCATTTACAGGAGTAGGTACAGCGACAATGTGAAACTTTGCTTCGCGAAGCTTTGTTTCATCAGCAGTAAACTCAACAGTAGTATTTTTAATAACCTCATCGCCAACCTCGTTTGTAGGGTCAATACCTGACTTGTAAAGCTCAATCTTTTTAGCATTAAGGTCGAAGCCAACTACCTTTATCTTTTTTGCAAAAGATACGGCAATGGGCATACCAACATAGCCAAGACCTACTAACGAAACTTTTTCTTCTCCATTAACAATTTTCTCATAAAGTGACATAAAAACATCTTCTTTCTATAAATTCATTGTTGTATTAATTGTATTATTAACAATTTTTACATCAAATTTTTGTTTTACAAGTTCTAAACCTTTATCTGCCATTTGAGATATTAATTCTGGCTTCTCAATTAAATCAATCATAGCATTAGATAAAGCATAAACATCTTTAATCGGCACAAGGTAACCGTTTTCGCCATTTGTTACGGTCTCACGGCAGCCTGTAGCATCGGTTGTAATGATTGCTCTGCCTGTAGCCATTGCCTCAAGCACAGTTTTTGGCGTACCTTCGCGATACGATGGTAATACAAAAACATTACACATTTCAAGGTAAGGACGCACATCGCTTGCCTCACCAAAATATTCAATAATGCCATCATCAAGATACGGCTGTAATTCTTCAGGCTTTAGAGCTGATGGATTGGAATCATATGGTCCTACAAGCAAAAATCTTGCTTGTGGGTATTTTTCTTTTACAATACGTGCAGACTGTAAGTACTCATAAACGCCCTTATCCTTAATCAAACGGCTTATACACAAAAATACTGTGCCATTAGGTAAAGGCTTTTGTGTAAATTTTTCAAGATTAACACCTGAGCCGTTAAGAATAACCGTTTTTTCTTTTTTAATAATTTTATTATCAGTAAAAACCTTTACATCATCATTATTTTGGAAAAAGATTTTAGGACTTTTTCTCATAGCAAAACGATATTCCGTCTTTAAGATAAAACGAATAATCTTTGACTTAATGTCATTTGACAAAAACACACTACCAATACCGGCAATAAGCGGATACACCTCGGTTATGCCTAATTTATTAGCCGCAATACCACCATATATTACTGTTTTAGCTTGATATGTAAACAGTTTATCCGGTCTTTCTTGTTTTAAAACGGCTTTAAGGGATTTTAAAGTCTTTAAATCTTTAAGTGGGTTTGTTCCGTTTCGAGAAATTTCAGCAGCAATATATTTTATACCTTGTTCCTCAAACTTATCTGCCCATTTTTCGGCAGGCTCATTGCCAATGGCAACAACCTCGTGACCAAGGGCCTTAAACGAAAGCATCATATCCATACGGAACCAAAAAAGTGATGGTGTATGACTTGATAAAACAGCAATTTTCATTTGCTAACCTTCTCTTCTTGTTTATGTAATTCACCCGTGCCACCTTCGACAACACCGTCATGTTTTAGAACACTGAATATCGTGCCAAAGAAACATTTGCAGTCAAAACCAAAGCTTATCTTTTCAACATATTCGCCATCAAGCTTTGCTTTAACGGGAATTTCAAGCTCATCACGACCATTAATTTGTGCCCAACCCGTAAGACCCGGACGAACATCATTAGCACCGTATTTATCACGCTCGGCTACCAAATCATCCTGATTCCATAAAGCCGGACGTGGACCGATAATACTCATATTGCCAACAAATATATCCCAAATTTGCGGAAGCTCGTCCAAACTTGATTTGCGTAAAAATTTGCCCATTCTTGTTATGTACTGTTCGGGATTTTCAAGTAAGTGCGTCGGAGTATCGTGTGGGGTTGACATTTTCATACTTCTGAATTTATGTAGCTTAAAAAAGGTTTTGTTTATTCCAACGCGTCTTTGAGTAAAGAAAACCGGACCTGGATCATCTATCACAATAAGCAGTGCAAAGATTAGAAAAACAGGTGACAAAATAACTAAACCTAAAAAAGCCAATATAATATCAAATACTCTTTTTAAAAATTTACTATACATAAATTTTATTCCTTTCAAACGGGCGTAACACACCCAAACGTACAGTGTTTATTATACACCTGTTGCACAAAAAAATCAACAGTTTATATTATATATATAATATTTATATATAAGCAAAAGCAGCGCCCCTTACGGAACGCTGGTTTAAGGTTTTGATTAAATTATTTTACCATGCTTGCAACTTCAGCTGCGAAATCGTCAACACGCTTTTCGATGCCTTCGCCCTTTTCCATACGAACAAAGTCAACGAGCTTAACATCAACACCCATTTCTTTAGCGCAGTTAGCAACATACTTACCAACGGTAATATCGCCGTCCATAACGAATGCCTGCTCAACAAGGCAGTTTTCTTTAAAGTACTTGCCGATTTTACCTTCAACAATTTTACCAAGAACTGCGTCGGGCTTGTTAGCCATTTTGGGATCCTCTTTCATCTGTGAAATGAGAATTTCTTTTTCTTTTGCGATAACCTCTGCAGGAACAGAAGCCTCGTCAAGATAGCTTGGGTTCATAGCCGCAATCTGCATTGCAACATTTTTACCCATGGTGATGAATGCATCGCTTGCAGCGTCAATATCACCATCAAATTTAACAAGAACACCGATTTTTCCGCCAGCGTGAACGTAGTTTACTACGTTACCTTCAAAGCGAACAAAACGACGGATTTTGATGTTTTCACGAACTTTAAGGAAGAGTTCCTGAACCATTTCTTCAACGGTTTGACCGTTGTCAACACAAGCGTTAAGAGCGTCAACATCAGCGGGATTCTGAGCTGCGATGACCTTAGCAACCTTGAGTGCTAATTCCTTGAACTCGTCGCCGCCTGCAACGAAGTCGGTTTCTGCGTTAAGCTCTACAGCAACGCCTACACCGTTTTCGCAAATAGCGCATACAGTACCCTCGGCAGCAATACGGCTTGCCTTTTTAGCTTGAGATGCCAGACCCTTCTCACGAAGATAGTCAACAGCAGCATCCATATCGCCGTTGCACTCAACAAGCGCCTTTTTGCAGTCCATCATACCGCAACCGGTTTTTTCTCTTAAAGCCTGAACGTCTTTAGCAGTAAAAGCCATGATATATATCTCCTTTAGAGTAGTATTAAATTAAAATTATTCAGCAGCTTCTTCAGCTACTTCTTCAGCAGCCTCTTCTTGAGCTGCAGTGCCCATCTCTTCACCCTGTCTGCCTTCGATAACAGCAGCAGCGATGGTTTCAGCGATGAGTTTTACAGCACGGATAGCGTCATCGTTACCTGGGATAACTGCATCGATTTCATCAGGATCACAGTTAGTGTCTACGATAGCGATAATCGGAATACCGAGTTTCTTTGCTTCAGCAACAGCAATTCTCTCTTTGCGGGGGTCAACAATGAAGAGTGCGCCGGGGATCTTATTCATATTCTGGATACCGCCGATGAACTTTTCGAGCTTTTCGATTTCGAGAGTAAGGGTTGCAACTTCCTTTTTAGGAAGAAGGTCAAATGTACCGTCATCACGCATAGCGCGGAGCTGCTCAAGACGAGCAATACGGGTACGAATTGTGCTAAAGTTTGTGAGCATACCACCGAGCCAACGAGCGTTTACATAAGGCATACCGCAGTGCTCTGCTTCTTCTTTAACAGAATCCTGAGCCTGCTTCTTTGTACCTACAAAAAGGATATCGCCGCCTGCTGCTGCAATGTCGCGAGCAAACAAGTAAGCCTCGTTAAGCTTCTTAACGGTCTTTTGAAGGTCGATAATGTAGATACCGTTTCTTTCTGTGAAAATGTACTCAGCCATTTTCGGATTCCAACGTCTTGTCTGGTGACCAAAATGTACACCTGCTTCAAGAAGTTGTTTCATTGATACAACTGCCATAGTTTTTTCCTCCTGAGGTTTTTCCTCCATCATGTCACGCACCAGGTATTGACCTTGTATCAGCGGTCACACCTCTACCTGCATAAGACATAATGTGTGTAATATATTTGCCACCTTTACAGTAGCTGATAAATTATAGCACAACACTTTGCAAATTGCAAGTGTTTTTTATGACTTTTTGTAAATTTTGAGTATCTGCTCTGCCCTATTTTTGATTTTTTCGCGGAGTTCAACGGGAGTTATTACTTCGATTTTTTCTTCGTAGTTCATAATCCATGTAACAAGGGCATCGCTAACAGCAGCTTTTACGGTAAAATCAAACGTTTCACCGGTGACATTTGTTATAAAAATACTATCAACAAAGCGGTCGGTAACCTGCTCAAGTATTTTATTACTGCAACGCAGCTTTACCTCTTGCATATTGCCGCCAAACATACCAAACAATTTCTTTGTGTAATCGGCAACGTCAAAGGTATCACGGTAATCGCTGACCTCACTAAAATGACGAATTGGCTCATCTAAAATCTCGACCGAATGAATGCGGTCTATGCGCAAATTCATAAGATTGTTATATTTTTCGTAATTTCCAATAAGGTAATAATAGTCAAACTGCCAGGTCATAGCGTATGGGCTTACAACACGGGTTTTTGATTCTGTAGTAATTTGTCTGCCCTCACGCAGTACACGCTTGCTGTAAGTAAATTTAATCTTTTTACCCTCTGCAATAGCTGTATTTATGCGGTCTATATTATAAAACAGCTCTTCATTATGGGTTTTATTGCTACTATCGATATAAATGCCCTGAATATTACGTTTTGTTTGATATTTGCTAAGTAATTTATCAAGTTTTGCAGTAAGCTCGCGAGTCTTTTTTTCGCTGATAAACTTGGCTGTATGCACAGCATCACCAAGCAAGAAAACCTCGGGCAGCTCAAAATCACGGCTTGCTAAAAAGTAGCCATTTTTTGGCACACGTGTTGAAATAATGTCGTAGCCAAAATCGATAAGACAATTTATATCGTCATAAATTGCTTTTCGTTCGGCTGTTATGTCGTATGCCGCTAACTTTTCACAAATTTCGGTAGCCGACAAAGGATGCTCTTCATCGGTAAGTTCGGTTAATATTTTAATGATATATAAAAGTTTTACCTTTTGTCCCCTTCTTGCTGCCATAAATTCACCTCCTTAATAAATTCATCATATTTATAAACTGCGTTAATGCAGTCTAAAAAAGCATTTGCCGACATACCTTTTGGCAAATTTAAATATGCCGATAAGTTGTCACGAAGAAATGAACTGTTTTTTGCACCCGAAAGACCGAGTGTGAACATATCGGTCTTGGTGATTTTTTTATCATTTTTTTGCAGTGTATTTTCGCCAGTTATACCGCTGCGAGCAAGGGCGTCAATAAGCGTTTGCTGTGTCATACCCTCAACGCCTAAAAATCCCTCTTTAGAACGCTTGTCCTTGCGTTTTTCTTTGCCGCTTAGCTGCGGCACATAGACATTTGTAATGGTGCCATCAGGACAAATTTGCTTTAAATGCGAGCGTATAAGCGTACCTGCGCTATCGGAATCGGTAATAACCACTATGCCGTGTCTTTCGGCAAGTAACCTTATAAGGTTGCGTTTTTCTTTATCTTTAAAAATGCGAAAGCCGTTTGTTGTGATAATAGTAGCGTCTATAATATTTTCAAGGGTGATTTTATCGTATTTGCCTTCAACTATTACCGCTTGACTTAATTTAATCAACTGCTTCACCCTTTGCGATAATATAGACAAGCTTTACCGTCAACTGCTCAAGTATTGTGCGCGGGTCGGCGCCAAAGCTTTTAAGCGACTTATCGGCATCGGCTATTGCCGCAAGGCTTAAACGTAGTTTTGCGCCGCTGAACCTTTTAAGATTTTGTGTTGCTCGGTCGATTAAAAAAAGTTTGTTTTTAGGATACTTAAAATCAGCCGCAATTTCATCTTTTTTTACACCCTTAATATTTGCGGTGTAAGCGCGATAAATATCAACATAGCTTGAAGCCGCAACGCTTAAAATTGCAATAGGCTCTACACGCATAAAAAACATATCATCAAGCATTGTAAGCGCCTTTGACACATTGCCGTTTAAGATTTCTTTAATATATTCATAAACCGAAGCATCAACCGATTTAACGGCAATTTGCTCAACAGTTTCTTTGGTTATTTCACCGCTGCCGACATAGGCGCAGAGCTTGTTAAGCTCATTTTGCAGCGTGCTTAAATCGGTACCAGACACCTCAATTAAATAGCGCGCGGCAATTTCGCCAAATCTACAACCGCGTTTTTTGGCAGCATCAGAAAGCATTTTAACAAGCGCAGTAACACTGCGGTGATTAACCTCGGCGCAGGTACCATCTACCTTTTCGACTGCAGCGAGCAGTTTCTTTTCTTTTGCGCCGCGCTTGGCATCAAAATCTATTGTATCAAAGCAAATTATTAAAACGCAGGTATCGTTTGCATTTGAAATAAGCTCTAAAAGACGGTCAAAATCACTTTTAGCACAGTGCTCAAAGTCATAATCGGCGAGAACAACCGCCTTGCGCTCGGCCATCATAGGAAACTGATTTACAGCGTCGAAAACCTCTTGCAAATCGCAGTCGCCCTCAAACTTTTGAAGATTGAAAAATGGGTCACCGTCTGCCGACTTTTTTGCCAAAGTGTCTTTATAATAATTTTTTAAATAAGAATCATCGCCAAAAATTAGATATATGGGCGCAAAACGCTTGCCCGAAATATCTTTACGCAGAGCATCTTCATACACTATTGGCATTAAAATCACATCTTTTCTTTTTATATTCATAAAAATACATATAGCCTATAACTGCCGCCAGCAACAAAAGCGACCACCAAAATGCCGACTTTGGCATCACAGCAACGGTTATTGGCAGCTTTGCGATTTGGTTAACAATAAAGACTATAAAGCGTGAGCAAAGACCCGCAATCCAAAACAGCGGATAGGATAATATTTTTGTGGCTAGTATTGCCCAAAACACAAGTGCAACTATGTTAAAAATAAGCGCTATCATTATAGGATATGAAATTATTAAATTTGTAATGGGCGCCACAATCGACACATAGCCAAAAACCTTTATTGTAACAGGCAGTGTAAAAAGTATAGCAAAAATCGAACACAAAACCGTGCCTAATAAAGTTTTAAATGTTTTTGACGATATATTAAAGCGCTCAACAATTAATTCATAATAAAAAGGCACTACCCAAATAAGCGCAAGGGTTGATAAAACCGATAATTGAAACGATATATTAAAAACCGCAAACGGCATACCTATAAGCACGGCAGTTACCGCTGTTAAAAGAGAACTTAACGAATCGTTATCTCGGTTAAAAATCGGCGCTAAACCCGCGACAGTAAACATTACCCCTGCCCTTAAAATTGACATTGTAAAGCCACATACTGCAGAAATTAACACAACAACTGTAACCGATAGCAAGCAGCGAATGTATTTATTATAAAACAGCCTATCAAGACACCAAAACACCGCCGCCATTATAATTGACAAATGCATACCCGAAACAACAATCACATGGCTGATACCGGTTGTTTTCACATTGCCTAAAAATTTTTCACTTAGCAATGTTTTGTCACCCGTGGTAAGCGCCACCAAAATCCCTGCAGTGTCACCACTAAAATGCGAGGTTACTGTTTCTTTTACATATTTGCGGATATTACCTGCAGTTTTATAAAAACTGTTGTAATCGCCTGTTTTTTTTAGCTCTGCCACACTTGCGGTGGCATATATAGCGTTACTGTAATTAGAGAGCCTATATTCGTCATAGTAATTAATTGCGCTTAATTTTAAGGTGGTATTTAGAATTTCGCCCATTTGCAGATCGGTTTTTTTGTAATCAAAAACTAAAATACTTACACCGTTTGGTATAGAACTGCACCCTACCTCTTTTAATACGACACTTTTAAATTCACCGTGGTCGTTAGTTTCTTCAGTAACCAAAAAATTACCGCTAATCTTTTCACCGTCACGAGTATTGATTTGTTCAATCTTTGAAAATTGCAAAAACAAGCTTATTGAGAATAAAACTATTGCAATCAAAACTGTTATGTAATTGTACCTTTTATTAGTTATAACAATTGAAACCAATATAAGTGATGCCACTATAATGACGAATGCAAGTGATTTTACAAAAAGCGAAATCGCGGCAGCTGTGCAGCAAATTAATGCCGCAAAAAACATTGGTCGTTTAAAAATATCCATTAAAAATTTAAAATACCTAAATGTTCAAGCAATATTTTTGTGCCCATAAGAATCAATATTATACCACCTGCAAGCTCGGCTTTGGTTTTGTAAACTGCGCCAAACTTGTGACCTATCAGCACACCTATGGCCGATAAAACAAAGGTGGTAATTCCAATAATTAAAACAGCAAAAAGAATATTACCAAGAGTATCAATACCGTCTATTGCAAAAGCAATACCCGCCGCCATTGCGTCAATACTTGTGGCAATTGCCATCAAGAGCAATTCTTTTATATCAAAGCAGCCGCAGTCGTCGTCATCGTCACTTTTAAAAGCTTCATAAATCATTTTACCGCCAATAAAGGCAAGTAACGCAAAAGCTACCCAATGGTCAAAGCTTTCAATATAGTCTTTAAAGCTATGGCCTAAAGCCCAACCGATAAACGGCATAAGCGCTTGAAATCCGCCAAAAAAGAGAGCGATAAGCCCCATTTGCTTGTAATTAAGCTTTTGCATTTTGAGGCCCTTGCAAATTGCAACGGCAAATGCATCCATTGAAAGACCAATGCCCGTCAAAAAAACAGTAACAAACATATAATATCCCCAAAACTATTTTTGCTTGGTATTCCAAGCGGTAATGTCTTTTAGCTCTGCCATTAAGGCAACATAACTGTCGTGACGTGATTTTTGTATTTCTCCACTGCGAACAGCCTCGACAACAGCACAGCCCTTTTCAGCAATGTGGGAACAGGATGTAAATTTACAGCAACCTAAATATTCGCTGAAATCGGGAAAACAGTTAGCAAGTGATAATTTGAAATCGTATAAATCTTCATTAGTATCTACCGTCGAAAAACCGGGAGTATCAACAACATAGGCACCGTCACCCACAAAAAACAGTTCGGTGTGACGGGTGGTATGTCTGCCTCGACCCAACTTGTCGCTTACCTCACCGGTTTTAAGCTGAAGTTCGGAAAAAAGCGCGTTAAGTATGCTTGACTTACCCACACCCGAGTTGCCCGAAAAAGCGCAAACGCTGTCGCGCATTTCTGCTTTTAGATCATCAATACCAACATTATCTTTCGCAGATACTACATAGGTTTTAAAGCCTGCTTTAGAGTAAATGCCATAAAACTCATCAAAGCTGCCCATATCTGCCTTGTTAAAAACAATTATCGGCTCTATATCGTTGTAAACCGCAAGCGCTGTAAGACGGTCAATCATTAGCGTATCAGGCGCCGGAGTGCTGTACGCTGATACAATAAACAGCTTATCAACATTAGCAACTAAAGGTCGGTTAAACAAATTTTTTCGTTCGCAAATTTTTTCAACAATTCCATGTGCATTATCAATTAAGCTAAACTCAACTATATCACCCACAATAGGGGAAACTCCCGCCTTGCGAAAGTTTCCCCTGGCTTTACATTCGTATACATTACCGTCAAAGCTGACATAGTAAAAGCCGGAAATTGCTTTAATAAGTATACCTGTCATAATTTATTCCGCATTCGGACACTCGTGATCGCTACCCTTTTGATAAACCGTACCACAATCAGGACAGGTTTCGTGGTCGTCGTCAGTGTGTGTCACGCCTTCTCCTAATTCGGAGCCGCAAACTTCACAGAAAGTGGGTTCCGGTTCTTTGGTTTTTGAAACATACTTCTTATAGTCGTTTTTCTTATTTATCTCAGTAGTTTTATCCTTTGATGCATCCACCTTTACCGTAGCATAGCTGTAATATTCTTCATCGGTGCCAAAACGAACCTTAACGGTGTATTCAAGATCTTTTTCAGTACCGGTCATCTTATCAAAGGCGTAGTTGCTTATTTCATCAAAAGCAAGCTTTCCGCTTTCTTTAATCATTTTACCTTCGGACCAAAGTGATACATAACCTGTTTTTTCATATTGGGTAAAGTCACTTCTTATGGCAACGGTTGGAGCATAGGTATAATTTGTTACACCAGTGCTTACATAAATCTTAATGGTAGTACCCTCGGGCACTTTTTCGCTTGAATTTGCATCAGGCTCCTGAGCGATTACATAACCCTTTGGATATGACTTTTCATTAGCTGCAAGGTCGCGAGGCTCACTTTCTACAACAAGGCCTAATTTTTCAATGTCAGCCTTTGCCTTTTCTTCTGTGAGACCTACAACATTGGGTATATCAAGCATCTTGGTTGCTTTACCGGTGCTTACATAAACGGTGATTTCAGCGCCCTCTGCCATAACGGTGGTGCGAGCAGGTTCGGTTTTTATAACAAGGCCTGCCTCTACCTCATCATCAGCAACCTCTTTAACAACGGTAGCGAAACCTTTAGACTTTAGCTCAGATACCGCATAAGATTCAGTTTTGCCGTAAACATCAGGCACTTTGATATTGGTCTGACCTGTGCTTACATAAAGTGTGATTTCGGCACCGTTTTTGAGCTTTTTACCCGGTGACTGTGACTGATCACAAACAACACCTATTTCGTGGTCTTCGCTAGCAGTATATTCCCATTCAATGACAAATGAATTAAAGTTTTCGTGCTGTTTTACCTCTTCAATGGTCATACCGACAAATTTAGGACACTCAATCTCGGCACCGGTATTTTTAAGAAGCTTGGGAATAAATATAATACCTAAAATTATAAGTGCAATAACAAGCGCTGAAGCAATACCCGCAAGTATGGGTATCATGTTGTTTTTTTCTTTAACCTCTTCTACCTCTTCGTCCTCTTCTTCAACAACAGCAGACGCAGGAGTTGAAGACATAAGGGTATCAACAAATTTTGTTGGAGCAGTATCTACAAAATATGAATAATCAAACGTTGATTCGGGATCCTTCTTAAACTGCTCTAAATCGCAAAGCAATTCAGATGCCGACTGATAACGGCGCTCTGGGGTCTTTTGCATAGCGTGCATTGTAATTTGCTCAAGGCCAACAGGAATTGCGGGGTTAACCTCGGTAGGCAATTTAGGATCACGCTGAAGCTGCATAATTGCTACCGACACGGCGCTTTCAGCCTCAAACGGTAACTGACCAGTGAGCATTTCATAGAGCATAACACCCACAGAATAAATATCTGCCTTTTCATCGGTCTTTTCGCCTCGCGCTTGCTCAGGGCTGATATAATGCACAGAGCCTATAGCCTTATCGGTTATGGTGCGCTGCTCATTTCTTGCAAAGCGTGCAATGCCAAAGTCGGCAACCTTGATAGTGCCGTCAGACAGCACCATAATGTTTTGCGGCTTAACATCGCGGTGAACAATACCCTTGTCGTGAGCGTGCTGCAAGCCCTTTAAAATCTGGATTGTAAAGTATACTGCGTCCTTCCATCTAAGGCTACCCTGACGCTCAATAAACTCTTTTAGAGTGATACCGTCTATGTACTCCATAACAATATACTGAATAAGGTCGCCAAAGCTAACATCATAAACCTTTACGATATTTGGGTGTGAGAGCACCGCGATTGCCTTTGACTCGTTTTTAAAGCGGCGGATAAACTCCTCGTTAGAAACAAATTCTTCCTTAAGAATTTTAATGGCAACGGTGCGGTTTTCAACATTGTCGTGCGCTTTATACACAACAGCCATACCGCCAACGCCTATAATCTCTTGAATTTCATATCTACCGTCTAATCGTTTACCTACAAATCTATCCATAATATAGCACTATCCTTTCTCTTAGCGGAATATAACGGCTGCTGTAATATTATCTCTGCCGCCACCAAGATTAGCTTCTTTAATTAATAAATCTGTTACTTTATCAAAAGCATTGTCATTTACAATGCGTAAGATACTATCAGCATCCGCATAATTGCTAAGCCCATCAGTACAAAGCAAAAGTTTGCTGTTTTCTGCAATATATACACGATAGCCGTCGGTCAAAACATTCTCTTCAACGCCGAGCGCTCTGGTGATTACATTTTTTTCGGGATGAACGCGTGCCTCCTCAAGAGAAAGCTTGCCGCTTTCTACAAGGGATTGCACAACCGAATGGTCGCGTGTGATTTGTTTAAGCTCATCATCTATTAAATATGCGCGACTGTCACCAACATTGCATATTATTGCCTCGGTATTGCGAACCACAGCCACAACAGCGGTGGTGCCCATACCCCTTAATTGTTCATCCTTTTGAGATAAAGCAAACACCTCAAGGTTTGCCGAAACAATTGCATTATCTAAAAGTCTGGTTATATCATCAGAGGACATAGATGGGTTATAACCGTTTAAAACATACTGCGATATAATTTCAACCGCTGTTTTGCTAGCAATATCGCCAGCACTCGCGCCGCCCATACCGTCACACACAACCGCCAACGCAGAACCGTCAGATAAGGTATTGATATAAAACGCGTCTTGGTTTATGCTGCGCACTTTACCCTTATCGGTTTTAGCAAATATTTGCACCGTCTATCTCCTCCTTTGTTTTCTTTTTAAGCTGACCGCAGGATGCATCAATATCAGCGCCTAAAGTTCGCCGTATTGTTGCAGTAACACCTAAAGCCTCAAGTTTTTTTTGAAAAGCTATTATTGCCTTGCGGTCGGGTTTTTTGAATGTGTTTTCTTTAACAGGATTAGCAGGAATTAAATTCACATGACACATTATTCCCTTTAATCTTTGCGCCAATTCTTTAGCACAGGTATCGCTGTCATTTATTCCTTCAATCAAGGCGTATTCAAACGATATTCGTCTGGTAGTAACCTTTTGATATTCGCGACAAGCATCAAGTAACGCTTTAATGTTCCATTTTTTGTTAACGGGCATTGTGCGATTTCTAATTTCATCATTAGGTGCGTGAAGCGATATAGATAATGTAATGGGCATATTATATTCTGCCAAACGCTTTATTCCGCTTACCACACCCGATGTTGATAGTGAAATGTGACGAAGTCCAATATTAAGTCCGTTTTCGTCGCTTACAAGCTTTAAAAACTGTATGCTGTTATCAAAGTTATCAAGCGGCTCACCCATACCCATCA
>JAZUOS010000022.1:0-8586 GCA_045604765.1 Acutalibacteraceae bacterium
CTGAATTACGGGTACCAGTGCCATATATGAGTAAGCCGCAACCGCGATAGGACCTAAAAGATTCGGGAAAAGCTGTGATAAGTCGGAGGCCAAGCGGTCTTAGGAAGACAACAAAAGCAAGCAACTCCTTGGCTCACAGAACGACATGGCTACGATCCGACTTCTGAATTACGGGTACCAGTGCCATATATGAGTAAGCCGCAACCGCGATAGGACCTAAAAGATTCGGGAAAAGCTGTGATGTAGTGTAAATTGCGGTAGGGCCGTCTGCGCCACCGATAATACCAATTGATGCAGCAGCTTCTTGTGGGAAGCCTAAATAGAAGCAACCGATAAAGGTAACAAATATACCTATTTGTGCCGCCGCGCCCAAAAGCAAGCTCTTGGGGTTAGAAATCAGCGGACCAAAGTCGGTCATAGCGCCAATGCCAATAAAGATAAGGCAGGGATAAATACAGGTTTTAACACCTATATAAAGATAGTCAAGCAAACCGCCGTTTGCCATAATAAATCCGTAGCTGTGGTGATAAGGTGATTCGGCATCCATAAAGGCTGTCCACAAATCGCCGTTATAAAGACCTGCACCGGGTAGGTTTGTAAGCAGCATACCAAACGCAATACCTATAAGCAACAGTGGTTCAAACTGCTTTTTGATAGCAAGCCACAACAAGAAGCAAGAAAGCAAAATCATTGCTAATGTTTTCCAGCCTGCTGCAACCGTTACATCGCAACCTAAAATTTCACTGTATACGGTTGTGTCTTTTGTAAAGTTTGCAAACATCTGGTAAAAACCTGTGCTTTGCAAAAACACAATTAATCTTTCTATAAATTCTGTCATTGTTTTTTACTCCTTAAAAGGATATGTCAGTCTTATGCTATCGTGCAAAGAACAGCGCCTGTTTCAACTGCAGAGCCCTTTGTAACTACTACATTTACAGTACCGTCACAGGGAGCCATGATTTCGTTTTCCATTTTCATTGCTTCAAGAATGATAATAACATCACCTTTTTTAACCTGTGCGCCAGAAGCAACCTTAATATCAATAATGTTGCCAGGCATTGGTGCAGTTACACTTTCGCCACCTGCGGGTGCTGCTGCTACGGGAGCGGGTGCTGCTACGGGAGCAGGTGCAGCTGCCGGAGCGGGAGCTGCCTTTACATCAGCTGCGTCAATAGCTTCAAGTGTGATTTCATAAGCGGTACCGTTTACTGTTACTTTATAAGCTTTCATTTTAATTTACCTCTTTTATAGTTTTTTGTTTTTAAAATTAAAGTTTTTTAAACGAAATTACGCGAAGCGCAGAAACATCTTTACCCATTTCTTCTGCGCAAGCGGCAGTAACCGCTGCAATAATTTCTTGACGGTTTTCTATAACCGCGTTTTGTGCCGCAGGAACCGATGCTGTCGGCGCGGCAGTTTTTTCTTGTGGTTTTGATGAGTGAGCAAAGAAAAGTCCCATAATTTTGCAAAGAATGATTATGCATATGAGGCCTACAAATACTGTGCCTATGCCCATTACAATAACCATCCAGTTAGGAATTTTTTCAGGTTGAAGCTCAATAACCGCAAGAAGATTTTTTGCTATGTCCATTCTTTTTGCACCTCCCGAAAATGCAATAAAAATTATTAATTAAGTTGAGAAAATCCGATTCTCTCCCAATTATACTTATTATATTACATATTTCCAAGAAAAACAATACATATTTTTACATTTTCTTAATATTTTTATTATCAAAACTTATTAAATAGGCTTTTACACTTGAAAAAACTCATTGCGTTGTGTTATCATACAATTAAAATTTTTCCTTTTTAGGAGGCAAACTTATGGCAAACATTATTCCACGTCCAATCAAGACAAAAGAATTGGGTTCTAACGTTTGGTTTTCTAAAAAAACCGTTATTTCGGGAAAGTTTAGTGAGGTTGCAGAGCTTTTTGAACACCTTATCCCCGAAGCAAAAGAAGCCAAGACAAATAACCTTACCTTTTTTGTAGACAACGAAATCTCAGAAGAGGGTTATAAAATTATTTGTGAAAACGGCGACATTAACATTTTTTGCTCAGCAAAGGCCGGCGCTCTTTACGGTTTTATGACTATCGTGCAACTTGCCGCAGGAACCGAAAGCCTTATGGCAGTTGTGATTGACGATGCGCCAAAATATGCTTGGCGCGGATTTATGCTTGACTGTAGCCGCCATTTTTGGCCGATGGATAAGCTTAAACAAATACTTGACTATATGGCAAGTATTAAAATGAATGTTTTCCACTGGCACTTGGCAGACGACCAAGGCTGGAGAATCGAGATAAAGAAATATCCGCTTCTCACAGAAAAAGGTGCTATACGAAAAGGCACTCCCTATTCCGTAATACATATGCGCGATAAGGATTCTACATATAACGAAGGTGAATACGGTCGCGAACTGTTCTACACACAAGACGACGCCCGCGAGATTGTGGCTTACGCCGCCGCACGCAATATTATGGTAGTCCCCGAAATCGACGTGCCCGGTCATGCGACCGCTGCAGTTGCTTGTTACCCAGAAATTTCTTGTGATAATAGAGTTGTTGACGTTGAACCGCATTTTGGTATATTCAAAAACAATCTTTGCTGTTCAAAGCCAGAATCTTACGAGTTTATCAAGACGGTTATTGACGAGCTTTGCGAGATTTTCCCCGCGCCTTATTTCCATATAGGCGGCGACGAGGTTGTGTCAGAGCAGTGGGATAACTGTCCCTCTTGCCAAGAGCTTATGAAAAAAGAGGGACTTAAGGACCACGTAGAGCTTCACGGATATTTTAATAATATTCTTGTTGAACACCTCAAGTCACGCGGCAAGCAAACAATCGGCTGGAACGAGATTATCAGCGACAAGATGGATGAAACCGCCATTCCTCAGGTTTGGACAACAAACGGTGCCCAAAAAGCAGTTGAGTGGTCTGAAACCAAAGGCAAAGTGCTTTTGACACAGTATAACTATATGTATTCCGATATGGCATTTTCGCTTATTCCTCTTTCCAAAACCTATAACTACAGCCCTAATTTTGAGGGTTTTGCCGATGAAAATATCTTAGGCGTCGAGATGCCCCAGTGGACCGAATACATTCCCCATGATAAAAAGTTTGACTTCCAGACCTATGTTCGACTACTTGCCGTTAGTGAGGTTGGTTGGACCGACGTAAGAAACAAGCACTACGAGGATTTTGAAACCCGAGTAGAAACCATGCGTCCGTACTTTAAGAGCATTGGCATAAATCTAGCGCCAAAACGCATTTATTGCGGCAATACCTTTATGGGTGCCGACAATATGACCGAAGCCGAGCGTAAGGCAAAGGGTCGATTCCTTTGGTCAAGAAATCCGTATTATGAGCTTGAACTTTTAGATTATTAAACAACACGGCTGCCGAAAAATTCGGTAGCCGTGTTGTTCTTACATCTTTAACATTTTTTGTATTGCTTTTGTTTTTACCAGCAGTGCCGTGCCCACGCAGGTGAGTATGATTTCAGGTAACATATATCCACCGTTATAGCAAAGTGAATAAAGCCAGATATTATTCCAATCGTCAGGCATCCATATATCGAAAATATATACACCTGTTGCAAAGTGACATAAAAATCTTAAAATTGTTGCAATTGCAACGCCTGTTACTATGCCCCAAACGCCTTTTTTGCTAAAAATTCCACTAATTCCGAGCACTGTATAAGCAATTATGTAGTCGAGCAAAAATGTTGCGATTACAGCGCCTGCTGTAAGCCCCCAGCTCATAACCTCGCCCATACTGATAAATAACTGTATAAGCGAGTAAGCAAATGCCGCGCCAAAGCCCCATTTAAGACCCAGCATACAAGACAAAAATGCTATGGGCACCATCGAAAGAATGGTGACGCCGCCACCAAGCGGCGGCTCATAGGGCTTAAAAAGACTAAGCACAGTACCAAGTGCAATCATTACGGCGCAAAGCGCAATTTTTTTGATGTTTGATTTTTTTTGATTTTCCATAAAATTGTTCCTTTCGTTCTCTGACGAAAACAAAAAACAAAAACCGCACTACCAAATGGTAATGCGGCTATAGGCGTTTTTTATTCTCCTACGGCGGCATTATCCGCATCAGGTTATAGGTCGAGACCATAGCGTTTTCACGCGGATCCCCTCTCAGCCGAAGTTTCATTCAGCTCCCTTTTTTTATGTAATTGTAAGCTTACGAGTAATATTATAGCGTAATTTTTTATAAAGTCAATATTTTTGTTGACTGTAATTGAAATTTGATGCTATACTATAAAAAATTTTACGAGGTGATAATTGTGACTGAACACGAAGCTATGAAGCCGCTAACACATCACGGAACGCAACAAATCGTTACAGAACGCTTAACATTAAGAAGGTTTACTATTGACGATTATAAAGATATGTTTACCTTTGCAAGCAATCCAGAAGTTGTTAAATATCTTTCATACAAGCCACACGAATCACCCGAACACACCCTCGCATTGCTCGAAAGTTGGGTGAAAGGATATGAATCCAATCAGACATACAACTGGGCAATTGAATATGAAGGAAAACTTGTCGGTAGTATCAGTGTAGTTGAGATTGATAATCGTTGTTTTAGTTGTCACTTGGGTTGGCAGTTAGATATTCCGTATTGGAATAAAGGTATTATGACCGAAGCATCAAAGGCTGTTGTTGATTACCTTTTTAATAAAGTAGGTTTTGATCGTATCTCATCAGGTTGTGATGAACGAAATATCGGCTCATATAGAGTTATGGAAAAGATAGGTATGAAACACGAAGGTACTTTACGTAGATATTATCATCAAAAAGACGGTAGTATAGGTGATAAAAGGTTGTATGCGATTTTAAGAGAAGAATGGGAATAGATAGAAGTAAAACCACACTAATGGCGTGGTTTTACTTCTGTCTATTTAAAATAAAAAGGAGATTTATCAAACGATAAATCTCCTACTTAACGCTACAAAATCGGTTTATCTCCAGTTCCCATAATAGTAACCTCCTTATCCAACTATATTCTAATATATTTTTATGCAAAAGTCAACAAAAACTTGAATACTATTTTTGAGCACTTACTATTGTTCCAATTTCTTTACCAACTTTTCGTGTTTGCCTTTTAATATCATCTTTTTGTTTTTGTTCTTTTTTGCGCCAAGTACAGTACAATTCAGCAATATTTGTATATAATTTTGTTACTGATGGATCCGAATTTCTAGCAATATAATAATACATGACAAAACACATTTCTAAATATGTGGGATATATAGATTGAAAAATAACGCTTTCGTCAGCTGTATTATGTGTAAAAGCCATAGCAAAATATTCCGCATTATTTAATGTTTGTGTAATATACGTCTTAAAGAAATCCCGAACAACCTTGTCTGGCTGCGCCATTACAACCTTCCCATTTGAATCGTTGTTATCAACTTCAGTACATCCATTCAATCCCATATCGTATAATTCATTCATTGATATTATTGTTTTTATGAAATCTTTATTTGTATGTAATTCCTCAAATTTTTTAATTTCTTCTTCGGTATAAATTTCATTTAATTCAATTATATCAAATTCTTTGAGTTCAATATTTTTCCTTTTGGGCGCAATCATATTAGTTATTCCACAATTATCAAAAACGCCTTTAACAAACGAGTATCTACTTAATATGTTATCTTTATAATAGTTTGATAACTCTATAGCTTTTTCTACGCGCGAAAAATTGAATTCGCTTATTTTTTGTGAAGATGATAAATAATATTGCCATACTGCAATTATTGTACCGATTATAACAAAAATAGATGACACTATTTGCGCAGCATTCGCAACTACGACTAAACCAGTCTGCTCTTCTTCAATCCATGGTAACCAACAAATAAGTTGAGGCAATAATATCAGTATTATTGCAAGAACAATTAAAACAATTGTTGCTCCCAATCGGTGTTTGTTTAAAAATTTCAAAATAATTTTATTTTTTGATTCTTTTTGATTATTATTCATTGCGATCACGCACCTTTATTATTGCATTATATTACATTTTTTGACAAAAGTAAATAGTGCTATGTAATTAAATTTCAAAACAACAAATTCTTTTTAAAAATTATATCATATAGTTGAAAATAAATCACTGACATATTTGGGTTAAAAACTACAATATGTGTTGGTATAAAATTTATTGTAATAATTGTTATCACTATTTTTATCTTTTATTCTCTTGAACCGTAATATTGTAATGCATTTCTATATGTAACCGTTTAATATATAAATCATCTGCTAAAAAATTATCATTCTAATATTGTCAATTTGACATAAAACTACCCTAACGAGTGGTTTTTGCTCCCGTTATTCAAATATTTTAACATTACCTATCTTTTTAATATCGTTATCTTTAATTACAAGGGCTCCTTTTCCATTGAAAATTGCACAAATAAATTTATATCTTTCTTTCAACACTCTACTAATTGACTGATTTTGTTCTACCGTATTTTCATAATGCACCTGCAAGTAAAAACCTTTTAAATACGGAATACCTTTGTAGTAATTAAATGTTGGGAAATCGTCATCTGGTGATAAAAAGTATTCTTCAAACTGTATAACCGCACCCGCACTATAGCCGATAACGACTTTATTATGTTGAGATAATACGTCTATTAAATCAAATTCTTTTATCCTATCCATCATCCTATCGGGCAAGCCGCCTAAAAAGTATATAATATCGGCATTCTGAATTTTGTTTTTTGCGGTTTGTTTTGTATCTTCAAAATAATTTAAGAAAGTTATATTTCCCTCTTTAATACCATAAGAACACAAAGAGCCAACAATCCCACCATAAAACTTACCTTGTTCTTTACCGTAAAGCAATTGCCAATCCGAATTATTCTTAACCCTGCTATCACGGAATGAAAATGCAACAACAGCAACTTTATATTCAGGTTTTAAATATTCTTTCAATTCATCATATAGCCAATCGGCATCTAAATTGTAACTTTCTAATAAAATGTTTACCATTGTTGATTTCCTCCCTTTTGGATAATCACAGTAATTTATTAAGTTGATTTTTAAATTCTTTTATATCACGATTTTCATCATTGAACAAAATTGTTTTTATACCAAGTTCTTGTGGAACTATTAAATTCTTTTCAGAATTATCTATAAAAACACAGTTTTTTAGTTCAACACCCAAAGATTCAAGTGTTATATCAAAAATTTTTCGATCATTTTTACCACATTTGCACTCTGCCGATATGGTTACTGTGTCAAACAAATCCGTTAAACTGTGATATTTAAGGATTTCAGTAATTCTATCAACCTTATTATCGGTAATCATCCCAATTTTATATTTATTCTTTAGTTCGCGAACAAGCGAAATCATATCCCAGTCAAGCGGTGTGTTTATAAAAGAATTAATAAGTACTTGAAAATCGATGTCGTAGCCTACATTTGTACAGTAATCAGACCAAATTTCCTTGTGAGTATACTCACCGTTAAGCAATCCGCGATTGATTTTGTAATATTCTTTTTTTAGTATATCAATTGATATAGGCGTATTTTCAGCTAAATATCTTAAAATAGAGTCGGAACCGTATTTATCGATAGTTAAAACACCGTCAAAATCTAGAAGAAGGGCTTTCATAAAATCACCTCAATATTATAAGTTTTCTTTTGCTGTTCTACAAGAAGAAATTAACATGATTCTAATTGAAGTACATTTATTATCCAATTCTTTATATGTTGCTTGGTTTATATAATTTGTTTTATAAAGAAGCTCAAGCCAATAACCTGTTTCACTTGCTTCTTTAAGCGCAATTTCAAGTTTAGAAATAAAATCCTTTTTACCTTGAGCATAGTTTGCTTCCCTTATATTAGCACCAATAGATGTACCGCTTCTGCCAATTTGATTTGATATGATATTTTCTTTTTGTAGTTTTAATTCTTTTACAAGTGCTACGATGTCAACAGCAAAATCCATAGATAACTCTGCTAATTTATTTTGTTTCAATCAAATCACATCCCTTGAATTCAGTTTAACATAAATATTAAAGTTTGTAAATGATGTATCTCGCTAACGCTCGAAATGATGTTAGGTCTACGACCTAATGATGTATTGTAACCAATATGATGTGATGTTTGCTAAACTCCTATGTGCCCGTAGGCACACATCATTAGCGAAAGCGACATCATTGACTTTAGTCTACATCATTTGCGAAGCAAACATCATTACAAAAAAGAAAACCTTGTGTAAAAACACAAGGTTTCTTTTTTGTGTTGGCATCTACTTATTTTCCCAGGCAGCTGCCCGCCAAGTATCTTCAGCGCAAGTGAGCTTAACTTCTGTGTTCGGAATGGGAACAGGTGGACCCTCACCGCAATCAACACCAACTTAAATTGTCGTGCCATAAGGCACTTATATATTAAACAGCAAAAACTGTTTAATGTCAAGTGTTTTTTCTCACACCCTGAAAACTGAACAAATGTAAGGAAAGAGAGGATTGAAAAATAGGTCAAGCCCTCGGTCTATTAGTACAGCCTAGCACACGTATCGCTACGCTTACACCTGCTGCCTATCAACCCGGTAGTCTACCGGGGACC
>JAZUOS010000023.1:0-20427 GCA_045604765.1 Acutalibacteraceae bacterium
CCAGCTTCTACAGCAGCCTTAACTGCGCCTACGTCGCCACGAACCATTACAGATACAAGACCTGAACCGATCTTCTCTGTGCCGATAAGCTCTACGTTTGCAGCCTTTACCATTGCGTCTGCAGCCTCAATTGCAGCTACAAGACCACGGGTTTCTACCATACCTAATGCTTCAAGTGCCATTTTTGTTTCCTCCTGTTAAAGATTTAAATTTATTAAATAAAATTTAATACAAAATTATTTAAGTGTGGGAAGAATTTTCTCCACATCGTTGTGAGGTCTTGGAATTACGTGTGTTGCAATAACCTCACCCAAAGAACCTGCCGATGAAGAACCGGCTTCTACAGCAGCCTTAACAGCGCCAACGTCGCCGCGTACCATTACTGATACAAGACCTGAACCGATTTTTTCGGTACCGATAAGCTCTACGTTTGCAGCCTTTACCATTGCATCTGCAGCTTCGATTGCAGCTACAAGACCGCGGGTTTCTACCATACCCAATGCTTCAAGTGCCATTTTCTTTACCTCCTTTACCTTAGGTTCTATTTCCACCTTAGCTTCTACGGCCTTTGTAGGCGCAACAGCTTTGGTAGTTGTTGTTTTAGCAACAGTTGATTTACTGCCTGAAGTTTTAGAAGTAGCCATTATTTAGTTCCTTCTTTCTTTTTTATACGGGATGCGCTAAGTACTAAAAGACGTTGCACCTCTTCGTGAGGGCTTGCTATAACCGCGTGAGAAACAGGCCGCTTTATAGCATTTGCCATAGCGTTATCTACTGCGGCGGTTACTGCCGAAACCTGACCCTCAACTACAACGGTTACAAGTCTACCGCCAAGCTTGCGCTCCCAGGTTACGAACTCAACATCTGCCGATTTGCACATAATATCAAGGCAATCAATAGCCGCTGTTACGCCCGAAACCTCTATAAGTCCTATAGACTTCATAAGTAATTACCTCTTAAAATTTTAAGATTAGAATTTTGGAAGAATCTTTTCAACATCAGCGTGAGGTCTTGGAATTACGTGAACTGCTACGAGCTCGCCAAGGCGTGAAGCGTTTGCAGAGCCTGCTTCAACAGCAGCCTTAACAGCGCCAACGTCGCCGCGTACCATAACAGATACGAGTCCTGAACCGATTTTTTCGGTGCCGATGAGTGTTACTTCTGCAGCCTTTACCATTGCGTCAGCTGCTTCAATAGCAGCGGTAAGACCGCGGGTTTCTACCATACCAAGTGCTTCTTTCATTTTTATGTCCTCCAAAAATTAATTTTTATCAAAAGCGTTAAGCTTTAACATTGGTTCCGTGTCTGCTTCGGTTCTTGTGATAATATGACTCGCAACTACGCCGGTCACATTTTCTGCGGCTTGCTTTGCAGCTTCCATAGCAGCCTCAACCGCGTCAACCGAACCTCTGAATTTTATTGCTACAATAAGCGGAACCTCTAATTCGTCGGCGTTACCGGGCTTGTTTTTGTCAAAATTTTCAACCGTGACATCCGCCGCCTTACAGCCTGCATCACAGGCTACAAAAGCCGCCACAAGACCGAACACCTCAAGAATTCCTGTTGCGTTACCCATAAGTTTTCTCCTTACTTGTTAACGATAGCAATTTTGAGACCTTCCATCTTGAGATTAGTCTTAAATGCATCATCAATTTGTTCAAGAGAATATTTGTGAGTGATAAGTTTTTCAATAGGTAAGCCTATTCCCTTAGCGCGCTTTAAGAAATCAAAGGTGGTTGCATAATCGCGAAGGGTGTACACCCAAGAGCCAACTGTTGTGATTTCTTTTGAGCAGATATCAAAGTGCGGGTTGATTGTTGCATCGCCGCCATTGATAAAGAAGCCCAATTCGCAAAGACCACCGCCGTTGCGGATGAATTTGTAAATATTGCTGTGAGCTACGGGTGAGCCTGTGCACTGGAACGCAAAGACGGCAAGGTAACCGCCAAATGCATCCTTAACACCGTCAGCCAAAGCCTCAATGCCCTTGTGGTTTTTAAAGTTTACCACAGCGTTAGCGCCCATCTCACGTGCAAAATTAAGACGCTTATCTTCGCCGTCAACTGCAACAATGTTTTCAATACCCATTGTACGAAGAACTGCTATGCAGATAAGACCGATAGGTCCGCAACCCTGCACAACAACACGGCTGTTAAATCTTAAAATACCTGTTGTTTTTGCGCGCTCAACTGCGTGAATAAGAACGGCGCAAGGCTCAATAAGTATTCTTGAATCGAGGTCTAAGTCGCTTACATTAAATACTGTAGAGCCGCCGCGAACAAGTATGTAGTCGCTGAACCAACCGTTAAGATGAACATCATCATCAGGAAGAAGTCCGTAAACATCTGCACCGCCAACATTTTGCTTATTAAGGTCATACATTGTGATATCGGGGTTATCCTTAAATATCATACAGGTAACAACCTTGTCACCAACGTTAAGAGGTTTGCCCGCTGAGTCAACTTTTACATTTTTACCCATCTTAACTATTTCGCCCGTACCCTCGTGACCGAGCGCTACTGGAATAAGACCAAATGGGTCGCGTTTGTATTCGTGAGCATCTGTACCGCAAACACCACAGCCCTCAACCTTAACGAGTATGTCATCATCGCCAACTACGGGCATCGGATATTCTTTGATTTCAAACTTTTCAAGGCCTGTGAGCATTGCAACGTGCGCGGTTGTAGGAATTGCACCCTGAGCTACGGGAGCTGCAGGTTTGCCGTTCATACTGTCAAGCACCTGACGCACAATTTGCTCTATGTTGGAAGAATTTATATCCATTATAGATACTGTCCTTTCTCAAAAATTTCTTTACCATAAGCGGCAAGCGCCGTGTCTTGCGCCTCAGTACCGCCACTCACACCAATACCACCTATTATTTCGCCATCCCGGTTTTTAAGTGGTTCGCCACCGCCGAAAACAACAATTTTACCGTTGTTGGTAAACTGTATTCCGTAAAGCTCGCCACCCGGTTGAGCCAGGGGTTTTAGTGTAGCTGTTGACATTTTAAGTGAAACCACCGTAAACGCCTTTTGCACCGCTATATCATAGCTTGCAATATACGCGTCGTCCATGCTTTCCACCAGAACCGGATTAGCGGCTCTGTTAGATATTGCAACGACCGCCTTAACACCCATTTTTTCAGCCTTTTCACGCACCTTTTGTGCTATGCTTTGCGCTAAATCGAGCGTCATGTCCTTAGGGCAAATTTTGCTTACCACTGTCTGAACAATGGATTGCATGGCCTGTTCGTTCATCAGTTTTTACCAAGCTGTTGGAGTACGCGCTTTGTGATTTCTGCTACCATATCAGCGTCGCCACTCTTACCGCACGTGCAGTTGCCACCGCAACCGTGACAGCTAGGCTGACCAGCCTTTGCATTTGGACAAAGGTCTGCAGGGTGCTTACCCTTAAGACCAAACTGACGACGGATTTCATAAAGGCGCTGTACCTGTGATTCAGAAAGCTCTTTCGCACCGCCAAGCTGCTTAGAGATATAAAGGAGTTTTGCATAGAACTCTACAGATTCCATTTTGTGATATGCTGCAAGAAGTGAATCAGAGAATGTAAGCGCGCCGTGGTTTTCAAGAAGAACTGCGTCAAATGACTGCAAATACTTTGAAACTGCATCGGGAATTTCTTCGGTAGAAGGTGTGCCGTATTCAGCAATCGGCACGCAACCCAATGCGATAACAGCCTCAGGCATAATAGGCTGTGTTAGCGGAATGCCTGCGATAGCAAAGCCTGTTGCATACATAGGATGAGCGTGAACAACTGAATTCACATCAGGACGCTCTTTATAAACACGCATGTGCATCTTGATTTCAGATGATGGCTTAAAGCCTTTGTTCGCCTGAATAACCTTGCCGTCGCGGTCAACCTTACAGATATATTCAGGGGTCATAAAGCCCTTACTAACACCTGTAGGTGTGCAAAGGAACTCGTTGTCGTTAAGCTTTACAGAGATGTTACCGTCATTAGCAGCAACCATTCCCTTGTCATAAATACGCTTACCGATGTCGCATATTTGTTTTTTGATTTCATACTCGTTTACCATGATTTTTTCTCCTTGTTATTAAAATTT
Organism: Acutalibacteraceae bacterium; assembly: GCA_045604765.1. Classification (GTDB taxonomy): domain Bacteria; phylum Bacillota; class Clostridia; order Oscillospirales; family Acutalibacteraceae; genus UBA737. Next base: position 4,088 of record JAZUOS010000023.1, read on the forward strand.
GCTTTTAGTACATTATGATAATACCACACAAACGCGGTAAAGTCAACATAAAAAAGATGATTTTTTTGGTTTTTTGTGTTATTTTTGTGGTTTTTTGTGGTTTTTGAGGTGTTCGAGCACTTGTTTTATACCTTCTCCCGTCTTGGAGTCCACCTTATACACCGTTTCACACCCCGAAAGTCGCAACCATTTTTCAGCTTGTTTCGGGTCGGCCTTGTCACATTTGGTGACTATGCCTATAACCTCACGATTTACCATGCAGGTAATATTGGGCGGAAAGAGTGAATATTGCTCGTCTGCCGCAATCAAAAGTGCTACTATATCAGCCTCATAAGCATAAAGGCAAAGCGCCGCGCCAAGATCGTGATTCTCGGCATATTCACCCGGTGTATCTATCAAAAAATTACCATAATCTATATATTGGGTTTTATGATAGTGTGTTTTTTCACCCTTTAGCGCTTGGGTGAGGGTCGTTTTGCCCACACCGCTGCGCCCTATAAGTATAAGCTTTTTCATCAGGTTTTTGTCACTTCACAAACCGTAAAGCCTAACTTGTTTTGCACATAGTCGGTTATTGCCAAAAGCGACGACTCAACCTCTGATACAGTACCAGTAAGGATTACCGTGCCGCTAAAGCGGTCCACAAACCCAAGTGTCGCACCAGATGACTTGATCGCTATATCACCTGCAATAATCGCTGTTTCGCTTGGCGATACAGTAAGAATACCAATGGCGCCCTTATGCTCTTCGGCAGGATTAAGACCTAACTTTTGGTAAAGTATTTCGTCGGGGTTAGCAATAATGTGCGCAAGTGTAATCTGTTTGCCCGGAACAAGCTCTTGTATAATACGGGCTTTATCGTTTTCAAACTGCATATTCTAACCTCCTATTTGTACTTTTAGACCGAACTGCTCGGCGGTTTGTTTTAGTACTTCCATCAATTCGTTTGTGGGAGATTTTAAATCCCCCATTCCGTACTCACGGCCAAGACCTGTGTATTTATCACGGCCCATATTGTGATACGGTAATAAATGCATTTCATTTACATTCGGCAAGGAAGCGGCAAATGCAGCAATTTCGGCAATTTCGGCTACCGTATCGTTAAAGGTGGGTATCACCGGAACGCGAATTACCAGTTTATTTGCTTCACTTGCAATAAGCTTTGCATTTTCAAGAATTCTATCATTTGGTTGACTGGTAAATTCTTTATGCTTATCACTGTTTATGTGCTTAATATCCATAAGCACGGTATCAAGATAGGGTAAAAATCTTTTAATTACGTCAGCGTTTGCAAATCCCGTGGTTTCGATAGCGGTATTTACACCGTTATCTTTACACGCTTGTAAGAGTGCCACCGCAAAATCGGGTTGCAAAAGGCTTTCGCCACCCGAAAGTGTTACGCCACCGCCCGAACGGTTGTAGTAAGGTCGGTCTTGTAAGACCTCTTTTAAAACTTCATCTACCGTTACGTCTCGGCCCATAACCTTTGACTTACCGTTTTGAAGCATTGTTTCAATCTCATAAGATTGCGACTCGGGATTACAACACCAACGACAGCGTAGCGCGCAGCCCTTTAAAAAGACTATTGTGCGAACACCAGGGCCGTCATGGGTGGAAAAACGCTGTATATCAAAGATTCTACCTCTTACAGCGAGGTTATCCATCATTAGAAACCTCCCTGCTCGGTGCGAGCAATAATATCGTCCTGCAGCGAGCGTGAAAGGGTTGTAAAGAGTGCGCTGTAGCCCGCAACACGAACAACAAGTGATTTGTATTTTTCGGGGTTCTTTTGCGCATCGCGAAGCGTTTCACGGCTTACAACATTAAACTGCATATGCATACCCTTTTGGTCAAAGAAGCCGCGCACTAAAGCCACAAAGCTTTCAAGACCGCTAGCGCCCGCCAAAGCGCTCGGATGGAATTTCATATTAAAGAGCGTACCGTTTGACGCAATAAAGTGGTCAAGCTTTGCTACCGAGTTTGCCGATGCGGTAGGGCCTTTAACATCTCTGCCCGCCGCGGGACCAACGCCGTCAGCAATAGGAGTAAAGGCAAGTCTGCCGTCGGGTGTAGCGCCCGTTTGCGCGCCTAAAGGCACATTTGCCGATACGGGATAAAGACCTGCTTGGAATATGCCACCGCGTGGGTTTTTATACTGCTCAAGCGGCTTTGTGTATGTATAGGCAACATCGCGCGCAAATGCATCTACATCGGCAAGGTCATTGCCATATTTAGGCAGTTCTTGTATAGTATCAAGCAGCTCGCCCCAACGAGCCTTGTCGGCATCGGATGCAGGGTTTTTAGATACTGCCAAGTAAATAGATTTTATATCTTCCGCGGTAAGCGTTTTACCGTCAGCCACTAATTTTTCAGCAACCGTTTTGGTAAGCTTTTCGGCAGTAGACGCATCCATATCGCGACCAAAGTTATTATCAAGCGCCATTTTAAGCTCGCAAAGCTTTATAAGCTTTTTATCATATACGAGAGTTTTTACTGCCAAGAGTGCATCGGTCATATTTGCTATGCCAAAGCCCTGTGGACCTGTAAAGTTATAAACCGCGCCACCCTCTTGCAAACTCTTGCCGCGGCCGATACAGTCTTCTATCATTGAGGATTGGAACGGAAGCGGACAGCGTCGAGCGTGCGCCATATCAATAGCGTTATCGGCATTCACGAGCAGTTTTATAAAGTAGTTCATCTGAGACTTGTAGGCATCATAGAACTTTTCAAATGTGGTAAATTCGTGTAGCTCACCGGTGCGAAGGCCTACCTGCACACCCTTGTCAACGCCATTAGAAAAGACAAGCTCGAGCGGACGGCACATATTAAAGAATGCTGCATCATGCCAACCGTCTGTTTTAGCAGGAGCCTGAGGTTCAACACAGCCGATTATGTTGTAGTTGCGAGCATCCTCAAGTGTTACGCCGCGGCTCATAAGCGACGGAATAATAACCTCGTCGTTATAATAAGCCGGAAGGCCTACGCCCGTTCGCGTAACCTCTGCTGCGCGAAGTAGAAATTCATGTGGGCTACCGTTCCAAACGCGAACCGAGAACGAAGGCATCGGAAGCATTACGTGAAGCGTTGCGTTAATACACATAAACGAAACGTCGTTTGTAGCGTCATTACCGTATTTGTCCTGACCGCCTGCAATAAGGTTTTGGAACAGGCTGTAGCCCGCAAAGCCTTCTGCCGAAGCGGCATCACGAACTTTGTTAAGGTCGTTGAGTTTTACCCAGATGCAGTCAACAAGCTCTTGCGCAAACTCGCGTGTTATTTTGCCTGAATTCAAATCTTTTTCAAAATAAGGATTCATATATTGGTCAAAACGCCCTGGCGAAATTGAATGTCCGCTTGATTCAACCTGCAAAAGCATCTGCACAAACCAGAAGGACTGGCAAGCCTCGTAAAAGCTTTCAGCGCCGTAGCGTGGAACTCGCGAGCAGTTTGCCGCAATCTTTAAAAGTTCTTCGCGGCGATTGGTGTCAACCTCGCTGGTTGCCATTTCTTTTGCAAGAGTAGCATAACGGTCAGCATAATTTATAACTGCATCACAACTAATTATTACCGCCTGCAAAAACGCACTGCGTGAAGCGTAATCAGCATCCGCTACGTCAAGAGCCGCAAGTGCCTCATTTGCCTCAGCAATAATGCCCTTATAGCCTTTTTCTAAAACCTTGCCGTAATCAACGGTAAAGTGACCGATACCATTATAAAAATAGTTGCCAACGGTAAATATATTGTGTTCTATAGCACATAGCGCTTCTGGCGACATATAGGAGGTTGCAAGCTCGCTTGTGGTCTTACCCTTCCAATATGGGTAAACCTCACTTAGCTTTGCTTTTGTTTCTTCCGATATATAAAATGGGTCGGCACTGCGGGTTGCAACGGTGTCAAACTCGGCCTCTAACCATTCGTAAGAATATTCAGGAAAAACCTGACAGCCACGCGGCGCCTTCGAATTACTGCCTACAATCAGTTCTTCCGGACGGATTGTAATGGGCAAATGCTCAAGTATATGAGCAAAAGCACGCGCGCGACGCAAAACTATTGGTTGTCCCTCGGTTTGTTTATAACTTTCGGTTATAAGCACAGCGCGGTCAGCCTCTATTTCGGGCATCTTTGCATAAAGATGATCGATAAGGCGCTGTATTCTAGGTGATTTTTCAATATTTTTTGTATATGTGTACGGCATAGACAATACCTCACTTTACTAATTGTGTTTATTATAAATCAAAACAACACAAAAGTCAATACCAAAACCACAAAATAAAAGACAAAATAAAGAAAAACAAAATTTTTTCAACCATTTTTATTTACTTTTTGTGAAAAAATCTTTGCAAATGTGGGTTTTTGAACAAAAAACAGGCGCCCTTTTTTAAAAAAGAGCACCTGATATATTATATATGTGTATAAATTTTATTCTCCTTTATACTTTCGCCTCGTCGCAAGCCCCCCTCGAATATGCCGCTCGCTTTTGTTTTTTTCAAGAACTTCTTTTACCTGCTTATATAGTTCGCGATTGATATGTAAAAGTCGCTCGGTCACATCTTTATGTACTGTGCTTTTGCTTATTTTAAAAACCTTTGCTGCGGCGCGCACCGTTGCGCCAGTATCTATTATGTACTTACCCAAAACCTCGGCTCTATCGAGGAAAAAATCTCTCATACAATTCACGCACCTTAAAAGGATTTAGTTAATTGTATGAGAGATTGCATTAAAATATGTTTATTTACGAAAACTGTGAATTATAAAGTGTGCTGTAAAAGCCGCCGAGCTTTAGCAGTTCCTCGTGATTGCCCTGCTCGGCAATAGCACCCTCCTTGACAACAAGAATTGTATCGGCGTTTTGTATTGTAGAGAGTCGGTGGGCTATTATAAAACATGTTCTGCCCTGCATAAGCTCGGTCATTGCCTGCTGAATTTTAATCTCGGTAAGTGAATCAACATTTGATGTTGCCTCGTCAAGAATGAGCATCGGCGCATCGGACAGCATTGCGCGTGCAATGGTTATTAACTGCCTTTGTCCTTTAGAAATATTGGTGCCGTCGTCTGAAAGAACGGTATCATAGCCATCGGGAAGGCTCTCGATATATGTGTCGATTTTAGCGGCCTTGGCAGCGGCTCGCACCTCTTCTAAAGTAGAATTTTCCTTGCCGTAAGCAATATTTTCGAATATTGTACCGTGGAACAGCCATGTGTCCTGCAGCACCATTGTATAGGCTTTGCGAAGGTCGGCGCGCTTGAGTTTTAGTGCAGGAATTGAGTCAATTTTAATTTCACCCGAGGTGCAGTCATAAAACCGCATCAAAAGGTTTATAATTGTGGTCTTGCCAGCTCCCGTAGGGCCAACAATAGCAACCGTCTGCCCCGCCTTTGTGCTTATTGAAACATTTTTAAGTATAATCTTTTCGGGCGAATAGCCAAAGGTAACATCACAAAGCTTTACCCTGCCCTCAACCTCTTTTAATTCACCGGCATCCGCCGCGTCTAACGGCTCGGGTTCTTCGTCTAAAATTCGAAAAACTCTTTCCGCCGCCGAAAACGCCGACTGAAACTCGTGGAGAATGTTTGAAAACTCATTTATAGGGCCTGCAAATTTGCGGGAATATTGCACAAACTGCGCCACACCGCCAAGGGTTATAAAGAAAACCGAGCCCGCAAGCACAGTGCCGCTTTGCGAATACATATAAAGTATGCCGCCAAAAATCGCCACCAGAGCGATAGAGATATTGTTTATAAGATTAATGGTCGGAAACAAAAGCGCCGCGCTGTATTCAGCGTTGTAATAAGCGTTCATAGCATCATCGTTATGCTTGTTAAAGCGTTGCGAGATAACATCCTGTCTGCCGTAGGCTTCAATGCTTCGAGCGCCCGAGAGCATCTCCTCGGCATAGCCGTTAAGCTCACCATATTTTTTGGAACGGAGACTAAAAAGCGGACGCACCTTTTTTGATCGGTAGCGGGTAAAAATTATAGACGCAGGTACGGTGAAAACAAAAATCAATATCATCGGTTTCGAAATCTGCCACATAAATATAAGCGAGCCCACAACCGTGTATATGCTTGTCATAACCTGAACCAAATCGTGCGAAAGTGTGCTGTTTATGGTATCAATATCATAAGAAATATGGCTTATTATATCACCCGTAGCGTGCGTATCAAAATACCCTACAGGCAACATGTTAAGCTTTTCAAAAACCTGCTTTCGCATTTTGTAAATAATCTTTTGGCTCAAAAATATCATTGTAACCGATATAAGATAAGCAAGAATTGCCGACAAAGCGTAGCAAATTATCATTTTTATGACATTTTCCCACACAACCGAAAAGTTAACACCGCCAGCATTTTCAATAGCATCAATAGCAACGCCCGAATAACGCGGACCCAATAACGCTAACTGGTTAGAGAGAAGCGTAAAGACCACCGCGGGTATAAAAAGGTGCCACTGCGCCAAAACATAACCGCCGAGCCTTATCATTATGCCGCGCTTTTTAGCGCTTTTTTCTTTTTTATCATTATTCTTAGTCAACAAAGGCACCTCCCATCTGGGATTCGCTTATTTCTCGGTATTCCTGACAGCTTTCAAGCAGCTGCTCATGGGTGCCTTTCCCAATAATTTTGCCATTTGAAAGAACCAATATCAAATCGCAGTTTTTAACCGAGCTTATACGCTGAGCCACCGTAATCACAGTCGAGCCCGACATTTCGCTATCAAGCGCTTTGCGCAAATTAGCCGCAGTTTTATAGTCGAGCGCTGAGGAAGAGTCGTCAAGAATAAGTATATCGGGCTCTGCTGCAAGCGCTCTTGCTATCAAAACACGTTGACGCTGTCCGCCCGAAATATTAGTGCCGCCCGAGGAAAGCTTTTTGTCATAGCCTTCAGGAAGCGAGTCTATAAACTCTTTAGCCTGAGCAATGCTTGCCGCGCGCGTAATCTGGCTGTCGGACAGTTCTCTGCCAAAGCATATATTTTCTCTTATCGTGTCGGCATAAATAAAGCCGTTTTGCAGCGTCACGCCAAACATTGAGGTTAATTCTTCTCTTGTAAAGGATGTAATGTTTCTTCCGTTTATACTAATCTCGCCCGAGCCTGCATCATAAAACCTTAAAAGCAGCTTAACGATGGTAGATTTTCCGCTTCCCGTAGCGCCTATTATACCAAGACTACCACCCTTTTTAACCGAGAAACTGATATTTTCAATATTATTCTTTTTACCAAGATAAGAAAAACTGACATTATTAAAGCTTATATACTCATCCGACTTTTGTTCACCGCTTTCGGTCACATAAAAACGGTCGGGGGTTTCAAGCACTTCGGCTATTCTCTTTGCGGATGCCGCGCATTTTGTATACATAACAAACATACGCGAAAGCGACATCATCGCCATAGATATAAGCGTAAAATATTGCATAAAGGCAATAACCGTTGATGCAGAGGATATACCCTTTGACACGCATATTGCCGCAACCGCCACAACCGCCGCTATACCAAGATTCATAAGCAAGGTCATAACTGGGTTTACAACACCCATTATAATACCTGCGCGACGCTCTTCTTTAGAAAGCGCTTTATTTACCTCGTCATATCTACGGTTTTCGTATTCGTTTTTAGAAAGAGCCTTGATAACCCGTATTCCTTGAGCATCTTCACGCACCACGCGTACCATCTTGTCGATGGATTTCTGAACACCTATGTATAGCGGAACACCCTTTCTTGAAACGCTATACACCGTTAAGAATATAAGTGGCAGCGTCGCTATCATAACAAAGGCTAATATTTTATCCATAACAAGCGTGATAAATATTCCACCAATAAGCAAAATCGGGGCTCTGACACCCATTCGCTGCATCATACCTATAAAATTATGCACATTATAGGTATCGGTAGTAATTCGCGACTCAAGCGAGGGCACCGTAAAACGGTCGGTATCGGCAGCTGAAAGATAAAGTGTTTTTGAAAATAAATCCTTTCGCATTTCTACCGAGAATTTTGTTGTTACCCTTGCCGCCATACGATTAGCCGTGATATTACCAACGCAAGCGACTGCTGCGCAAAGCATCATAACAACGCCGTAAAAAACGATTTTGCCTACATTAAGCGTATTTATTACATTTTCAAGTATGTAGCTTAATATAAAAGGGAGCAAAAGCTCTGCCACAGTGCCGATGACCTTAATAGAAAAGCCAACGGCCATGCGCGCTTTAAACGGCTTTAAATAAGATAATATTCGTTTCATTTGGGGCCGCCTTCCAGATTATCGATAACCGTTTTTGCTTTATCTTCAATACGCGAAAGCACAGAATAAAATATCGTCAGCTCCTCCTCGGGTATACTAGACACCAAAAGCTCATTCCATTCGCGTGTGATCGCTCGCACTTCGGACAATATATCAAGCATCTTTTTTGTTGGAAAAACAAGCGTTTCTCTTTTGTTTTCTACGTTTACTTCTCTATATATAAAGCCCTTTTCTTCTAAAGTGTTAAGTGTTCTTGCCACCGTGCTTTTGTCAAGACAAAGCTCTTTTGAAAGCTTTTCTTGCGAGCTTCCGGGTGTGCGGCAAATTGCCAAAACAAAGGCGTGGTGCCCTGCGCACAACCTGTCGGCACCCAGCTTGCTCAACCTGTAATTAGACTGACAGCGGCTTATGTTATTTAAGGTTTTCATAATCTTAGGCATAGCTTACTCCTTGAATTAATCGTTGCAACCGCAACTGTTGTATTTGCAACAATTATACCTGTATTTACTCATAAAGTCAATTAAAAAACAACGCCATACAACACATCTATGCTGTATGGCTTTATTATTATATTATTTCTAAAAGCTTTAAAAGGTTGGGTATTTGGGCTTCAAAGTTTACGCCGTATTTCATTTTGGGGTATTGCTCTTTTGTAAGCTTAATGCAGCCTGCAGTGTATTTTGCTGCTATAAGCGCCGATTCGGAAAGTGTTTTACCTCTTAAAACACCACAGGTAAGTGTGCTCGTAAACACATCACCTGTGCCGTGATATGCGGCGTCTACAAGTGGAGTAAAAACATACTCTAACTTTTCACCTTCAAGACAAGCAGCTCCGATTTCGCCTGCATTATAACACACACCTGTAAGCACTATCTTTCCGTTTGTGATTTTGCGAAGACCATCAAGCAGACCTTTAATATAATCTTCGCTGTGTGGTGCCTCCATATAAGGCATATCGGTCATAAATGCCGCTTCGGTAATGTTTGGCGTGATTATATCAGCCTTAGCGCAAAGACGCACCATTTCTTTAGGAAAGCTTTCGGGAAAACCGCCGTAAAGCTTGCCGTGATCTGCCATAACGGGATCAACTATTAAAAGTGTATCGTCGGTACCAAAGGTATCAATCGCCTCGCATACAAGGTCAATTTGTTCTACCGAGCCTAAATAACCTGTATAAACTGCATCAAATGTAAGACCCTCTTTTTTCCAATGACTTGCTACGGGCATAATGTCATCGGTGAGGTCGCGGAATGTGTAACCCGAAAAACCGCCCGTATGGGTAGAAAGCACCGCTGTGGGTATGCCTGCGCACTCAATACCCGCCGCCGAAATAATTGGTAACGCCACGGTAAGTGAGCACTTACCAAAGCAAGAAATATCGTGAATTGCTGCTACTCTTTTTTGCATAATAATTGCTCCTTGAAAAATCTTTTTATAAAGTATATAATTGTTTTGATAATATAAAAATAATCAAAATAGGAGTATTTTATAAGACCAGATGAAATATATAATTGACAAGCAAAAAGGTAAAGCATATTTGCAAATTTACGAGCAAATAAAAAATGATATTGTAAACGGTGTATATCTATATGATACAAAGCTTCCGTCAAAGCGACTTTTGTCTGAAGAAATCGGCGTTAGCGTAATAACGGTTGAACACGCATATTCCCTACTTTATGACGAAGGCTACATCAACACAAGAGAACGAAGCGGTTATTTTGTGTGTTATAATCCCGACAGCACCTTTGTAGCACCCGCAAGAGTAATAACCGCACCAACCATAAATACCCACACAGCCGAACAAGGCGGCGACTTTCCCTTTTCGCTGTACGCAAAAACAATACGTAGGGTTTTGGCTAATTACGGCAAAGATATTTTTAGTTCAAGCGATGGCAGCGGAAGCATTGAGCTTAAAGCCGCAATTCGCGATTATCTTAAACGTAGCCGTGGTATAGAGGTTAAAACAGAGCAAATAGTAATAGGAGCCGGCAGTGAGTATCTTTACGGTCTTGTTGTACAGATGCTTGGTAAAAACCGCATCTATGCACTCGAAAATCCATCCTATAAAAAAATTGGTCAGGTGTACCGTGCGAATGGCGTAAAAACGCTTTTTCTTCCACTTTTAAATGACGGTATCTCAAGCGAGCACCTTAATAAAACACCTGCCACAGTGCTACACATAACACCATATCGAAGTTTTCCAAGTCGTGTTAGTGCAAGTGCTTCTAAAAAGCGTGAATATATACGTTGGGCAAAAGAAGGCAATCGCATAATTGTGGAAGACGATTTTGAATCAGAGTTTACCTTGCTAAAAAAGTCAGAAGAAACGGTGTTTTCTTTGTCGGGTGGCAGTAACGTTATATATGTAAACACATTTTCAAAAACCATTTCACCGTCCATAAGAACAGCGTATATGCTTTTGCCCGAGAATATGATAGAGCTATATAAAAAAACCGTTGGGTTTTATTCTTGCAGTGTACCTCTGTTTAATCAACTTGTACTTGCCGAATTTATAAGCTGCGGCGATTTTGAACGACACATAAACAAAGTAAGACGAAAAAGAAGACGCGGCCAATAGACCGCGTCTTAAAATTTACTTATTTATTCTTATCTTAATGTTGAGTGGCTTATCGGCTTTTACAGGGAATGTTAAATGCTTGTACTGAAAACCGCCTACGGGGTGGAAATGACGTTTTTCGTCTGCGGGGCTTATGCTATATTCACCGTCAAACGATACCGATAGCATATCTTTGAATATAACCTCGTTATCGAAAAGCTCTACGCTTTCACCGCTTTGACTAACTATTGGTAAAACATATTCACTGTCTTTGTTTGACAAGACACAAATATTTACTGCCTCATTCATAAAATCATACTTGATTTCAAAGCCCGATTTTTCACTTGTTGCACGAATTGTATAGCCTTCTTGTAAAAGTTCAACCGTTTTATCAGTATCGGAAAGTCCAAGTCGCGCAGTGTTACAAATTTCATCATCAACGTGACGCCCGATTTGCATATTCATAGGCTCGGTAGTAACAAAGCGGTAAAGCGTTGCTGCCATAACTGTGCCATAATCGCGATTATAAAGCATACTAATTGCACCGCCGCCCGTTTCACAAGCGGGATAAATATGTGTGTCACAAGCGTTAACGGTAGCTACAAAATTGCCCTTGGTAACGGTGTAAAGATAGCCGTTTTGGTATGCCCTTACACCCTCAGCCTCACGCGGTAAAAGTGCCGACTCACAAGTGTCGAACTCGTCGCCCATTTCAAGATACATAACAGCGAGCGACTTAACCTTGTCGAATGCGTGATGAATACAAGCAGGCTCGTCGGCACTGTGATACATAAGCCCTCCATACAGTCTGCCGTCTACGGTACATTTTTCTAAAAGCTCAATATTGCGGCGAACCGCCTTTGCAATAATGGGATTCTCTTTCGCTATATAAACGAAGCCCTCGTGCATACCGTCACTGGTGCGGCTGCCCCAATAGGTCCACTTGTTTTGACGTGTGCCCCAACTGTTGTCAATAGCACCGTCGGGCAGTAAAAACCCTAAATGGTCTATTGCACGGTCGGTATAAAACTTAATCTTTTCGTTATCTTTAAGCCATATAGAGTGAAGCACAAGAAGCGGAATAGACTCTTCAAGGTTATAGCCCATATCAATAAAGTGACATCCCTTTGTCGTGGTGCCGTCAAGCGGCTTGCCCTCGCCAAAGAAAAGACCTTCATTATCAAAGTGCTCGCGGCAAAAAGCCTCTTGTTTTAAAGCGTTTTCTAAAAACTTTTGCTCACCTGTGTAGTTATAAGCAAAGGCAAACATAGCCGCAGCACCCGCGTTATAATTTATGTGCGGTCCTGCCGCTTCACACCAACCAATTGCCGCCGTAGCGCGCTCGCGGAAGATTTTATCCCACTTTTCAAAGGTTTCGGTATCTAAAACGTCTTTAAATCTATGTAATGTTTCTCCAAGCATAAGGCAGGTAAAAATATTAGTACCTTTCCAACGATTTGCAAGGTCGTTGCGGTAATCTTTGTTTTCAGACAGTAGATTATACTCGGTCCAGTCAATAAGTTTTTTAGCCGCAGTAAGATAGTATTCCTCGCCCGTTTCTTTATACAAAAGAACAAGCGGCAAAACCATATCGGCGCATCGGCCGTGAACCACCGCGCAACCGGGGCACAAAATAGCGCCGTCTAAAAGCGGGTCGGGCATATCGAGTTGAGTCTTTAAAAGTTCATCGCACCATGATTTCATTAGATTATAAACTTGATTTTTGAAACTCATAATATCACCGCCAAAAAAGTTTTTTATATTGTATCACAAAAAAAAGCAGCTAGCAATTGCTATTTGCATTAAATTTTATATTCTGCTCGACGGACAAAATTCACTCATTGGGCAGCGGTCGCAATATGTTTTGCGTGCGGTGCAAATATCACGCCCAAAAAGCACACTGCGATGGCAAAAATCATTTGATTTATCAGGTGGCAATAGCTTACGCATAGCGTTTTCAACCTGCAAAGGATTAGTGGTTTTAACAAAACCCAATCGGTTACAAAGCCTTATAAAATGCGTATCGGTAACAACAGCAGGCTTACCGTAAACATCACCGCATACAAGGTTTGCTGTTTTTCGGCCAACACCGGGCAGTCTTGTCAATTGCTCGATAGTGTCGGGCACTTTACCGTCAAAATCGCTCATTATCATCTGCCCAATACCAACCAAATCTTTGGCTTTTGTCTTGTAAAGACCGCAGGTTTTTATAAGTTCTTCAACTCTTTCAATGGGTGCCACAGCCATAGCCTTTGCGTTGGGATAGGCTTTAAATAATGCTGGAGTTACCATATTTACACGCGCGTCAGTACACTGTGCCGAAAGACGTGTTGCAATAAGCAGCTGAAAAGCATCGCTGTAATTAAGCGAACAAACAGCATCAGGGTATAGCAGTTCTAGTGCTTCTACCGCCTTTATAACTCTTTCTTTTTTTGTCATTATGTATCAAGCCTCATATCGCCTTGCTTTATCCACTTTAGCTTGCGCATAGTCTCACTCACACCAAGGGCAATAACAGCAGGTAATACAAAATGCATAACCGCAATCTCAAGTACAACAACCACCGGTTCAACACCTGCGCTAGCCATTGCGGTATATGTTTCAAACGGACCTACCAGACCCGCCGTTCCCATACCTGAGCCTGTGGGAGTGCTTACCATTTTGAGCAGTGCCGTAGAAACAGGGCCTAAAATCGCGCTTGATATTATTGCAGGCAACCATATTATAGGCTTGCGAACAATATTAGGCATTTGAAGCATTGACGTACCAATGCCTTGTGAAATAAGACCCGATACCTTGTTCTCGCGGTATGACGCTACTGCAAAGCCTATCATATTACAGCAACAGCCCACAACTGCAGCTCCTGCCGCAAGGCCCGATAACTTTAGTGATACACCAATTGCGGCTGAAGAAATTGGCAATGTTAAGCATATACCCATAACAACCGATACGATAATACCGCAAATAATTGGCTGCTGTTCTACGCCAAAGTTTATAATGGAGCCAATCCAAGACATAAATTTTGACACAGGTGGTCCTATAACAAAGCCTGCAACACTACCAGTAAGAATAGAAACAAGTGGCGTTACGATAATATCTACCTTTGTCTTGCCTGATACAAGACCGCCTATTTCTATCGCGATATAAGCCGCAACAAATGCGCCAAGTGGCTCACCCGGTCTGCCCATAACAAAGCTTTCGGTAGCAATGCTTGGAAATGCGCCCACAAGACCCGCAACCGCCGCCGATACGGTAACAAGCGGTGAAGATTTTAACTTGCACGCTACACCTATACCAATGCCTGCGCCCGTGATGGTCTTTGCAAAGCCGCCAACGGCAACCAAATAGCCCCCCGCTGCACCACCGATTATAGCGCCAACCTGAGAAATGATTGTGCCTATAATCAGTGTAGCAAAAAGGCCCGAGGCCATACCCGAGAGCCCGTCAATAAAAAGACGGTTTAAATACTTTTTAATCATTTTTTCATCCTCCTATTCGATGAATTTTTACTTAATTTAACATAATTATAGTACAATGTTTTTTTGTAGTCAAGTAAGCGAAAAGAAAAAATCCCCGAAAATTTCGGGGATTTTGGATTAATATTTTTTGCGTAAAATCATATAACTTATCCAGTAAAGAAAAATCACTATGCAAACACTGCCGCTTGCAAGCATCATTAACTCTTCTTTGCCTACAAGCCTAAATACTATTGTGCCAACAGCGGCAATAATCACAAATAAATATCCTGCCCAGCTCCAAGCCTTCATTGCAATAAACTTATTTCGTTCGTCGGTATTTTGTGTATCAATTTCTTCACGATATTTTTCATTTGTTTGGTATTTAATATTGCGCAAAAGAAAAAGTGAGCCAACAATAATAAGTGCTATGCCCATACCACTCCAAAACTCGTCTATACGATGAGCAAAATGGCACACGCATAATACAACACCAATTACAATTTCCAATATGCTTGATATAAGTCGTGCTTTTCTCATTTTATATCCTCCTCATCAAAAATAAAAATTTCTTCAATAGTCATTTGGAAACATTTTGCAATTTTAAAGGCTAAAAAAATTGACGGATTATATCTGCCCGTTTCGAGTGAACTGATAGTTTGCCTTGATACACCCAAGGTTTTGGCAAAATCTTCTTGTGTAATGCCCTTTTGTTTTCTTATTTCCTCTATTTTGTTTTTCATTTGCCCACCTCTGTTTAAAATGTAAAGTTGACTTTACATTGATATGATATCACAACACTCCCAAAATGTCAAGCGAACTTTACATTTTATTATAAAAATATGCCAACCTTATAAAAAGATTGGCATGTCAGTTTTATCAGTAGCAATATACACTAGTACAATATAATTAACCCTTGTGTTGTAGAAAAGATTTTTTAAACTCATTTGCTTGATATATTATCGTAAGCACAATTGACAACATTTAAAAATCGTGCTATTATGACAATGTAAATTTTTACCATTTTACTTTGGGGGAGAAAGTAATGAAAAGAATATTAGCATTTTTATTAGCAATGGTTATGGTATTTTCTCTTGTTGCTTGCGGCAACAAAGAAAAAGCAGAAAAGTATTGCTCTAGTTGTGGTGAAGGCATAACAAAAGATGCTGCTTTTTGTGAGCATTGTGGTGCAGATGTGGGAGATACCAAAACAGAAAGCACCGATAATTCAAGCGACAATGTAACTTCTACCGAGAGCACCGAAAGCAAGGAAGAAGAAACAAGCAAACCTACTGAAACGAGTAAGCCTACCGAGTCTAGTAAGCCTACTCAAACAAGTACACCAACTCAAACTAGCAAACCCACTGAAACGAGTAAACCATCCACACCAACACATACGCATTCATATTCTAAAGTTGTTACCGCAGCAACTTGTACTGAAAAAGGTTATACTACACACACTTGTTCTTGTGGCGATACATATAAGGATAACTACACCGATCCTTCTCACAATTATTCCAATTATAAATGCACAAAGTGTGGAGTTGTTGATAAATCTCATGCTTGCGATTATTTGATCGCATGGATAAAAACAAACGGCACTGCCAATGGGAACGATATAGAATTCCGAGTACCTTCCGGTGATGTTACATACTCGCTTTCTTACTCTGCACAATATGATAGTATATGTGTTGCACGAAGTGGTTATCACGAAGGAAATTTCTCCTTTACTGCACTATACTTAGACGATCATTATTATGGAAGCTCCTACGCAGACATAACCATGCAAGGATATGTTACTCCTAGTACCTTTACCGCCAACACCGCAATATCTTACACCAAATATGAAGGCGATTCGAACATCAAATCTTCCATGGCCGAATTAGCTAGAGCTAATATATGTGACCTTCTTGATTGGTTAACATGCTTCTTGGACGGACATAGTGTTGGCATAACGATAAAAGATTTAGGATATAACGCATATTAAAACAAAAGCACTCAACTTATGAACAAGTCCAGTAAAAACGGACAATAGAAAAAAAGAGTCCCCTATGGTAGAATTGAAATAACTACCATAGGGGGATTTTT
>JAZUOS010000024.1:0-7815 GCA_045604765.1 Acutalibacteraceae bacterium
AAAGTTGTTACTGATACAATTTACTATTTTAATTACATAAGACCCGTTCGCAAACTAAAAAGAAAACCGCCAGTCCAATACAGGCTTGAACTGGCAGCTTAATTTATTCTTTTTTGTGTCTACTAACTATTGACTATTTCACTCTAATGAGTCTTGCTTTTTTGATTAGTTGTTTACAAAATCTATAAATTTAACAAATGCTGCTTGACCTTCTTCGTCACGCTTGAATACGCCTGCATCCTCAAGTACCTTTGAGAACACGATACCAATTTCGTCCTTAATAATCTTATCAATATTGTCAGCGTTTATATTGTCATATTTAGCCTTGATTTCGTCGGCCCAATCAGCATGCTTTTCGATGCTTTCGATTGCGCGTATATCTGCGCCGCTAAGTATCGCCTCTTGCAGCTCTGCCATTTCGGTTTTGAGTCGTGCGGGAAGCACCGCTAAGCCCATAACCTCAATAAGACCGATATTTTCTTTTTTGATGTGATGCAGTTCAGCATGTGGGTGGAAAACACCAAGCGGATGCTCGTCGGTGGTAATATTATTGCGAAGCACCAAATCAAGCTCGTATTTGTCACCACGCATACGCGCAATAGGTGTTACGGCGTTGTGTGGCTCGCCATCGGTTTCGGCAAATACAAATACGCTCTCGTCGGTATAACCCTGCCAGGTGGTAAAGATTTTATCGGCAAGGTCAATAACGCGCTCGGCGCTGTCACCTGTGAGACGGATTACTGACATAGGCCACTTAACAATGCCTGCAGTAATATCTTCATAACCCTTAAACACAATAGGCTTTTCAACAGACGCCTTTTCCATGGCAAAGGTGTAGCGGCCGCCCTGGAAATGCTCGTGACTGAGTATTGAACCGCCAACGATTGGCAAGCCTGCATTTGAGCCGATAAAGTAATGAGGGAACATTTTTACAAAATCAAACAACTTGCAAAAAGCCTTTTTGTCTACAAGCATTGGTGTGTGCTCAGCGTTAAATACAATACAGTGCTCAGGGTAGTAAACGTATGGTGAATACTGCATAAACCAGTTTTCGTCGGTAAGGCGAAGCGGAATTATGCGGTGGTTTTGACGCGCTGGGAAATTAACGCGTCCGGCATAGCCCTCACACTCTTTGCAAAGCAAGCACTTAGGGTAGCCCGACTGTGGCGCGTTTTTAGCAGCCATAATCTCTTTAAGACTTTTTTCGGGCTTTGAAAGGTTTATTGTAATATCAAGATCGCCATACTCGGTTGGAGAAATCCACTTAATATCTTTTGCAATACGGTATGTACGGATATAGTCGCTGTCTTTCGACAATTTGTGATAATAATCGGTAGCTGCCTCGGGTGACACATTATAGCGGCTAAAGAATTCAAACTCAACCTCAGACGGACGTGGCATCATAAGCCCCATAAGCTTGGTATCAAAAAGGTCTTTTGCGGTAATGTTGTCCTCGATAATTCCTTTTTCTACTGCATAATCAAGAATTGCCGCAAGTGTGCTTTCTAAGTCAACGTCAGCAAACTTTTCTTCGCAATCGAACTCGTCGAGGCCCAATGCGTCGATAAGCATATTTGTCACAAAAATCTCGTCACGCTCGGTGAAAAGATTTTTTTCGAGTCCGTAGCAAACAAGTTTTTTGATTTTGGTTTGTATCATATTATCACCTTACTGTATAGTGGGATTGCAGGTTGTTTTGTTAGCGATGCACACCCAAGAGTTACCCGCGCTTACCTCTATTTCAGCGCCGTCGGTATTGGTAAACTTAAAGCCATTGGTAGCAGCGCCCTTTGACCACTTAATAAACTGAACTGTGCCGTTTGTTATGTAGTAGCCGTCACCGCTTTCAAGAGATACCTTGCGGTGCTTGCCGTCGGGATAATTTGAAATTGAGGTTAAAAGAATAAATACATTTTTAACCTGTGTGGTTTCGCCTGTGTAATAATCTGTAAGAACAGTGCCGCCTGCAAGTCGGGTATAAAGACCGGTTGCAGCATCGTATGTAAAGCTGGTGGTCATTGCAGGGAATGGAACCTTAACGCTTGTAGCTGCGCCGCCGTCAAGAGTGAGTGATTTTTCGGTAAAGTTAGCCCATGAAGTCGCGCTTGATACCTTGGTGTCAAAGCTATCACCTATGCTCTCCCACAAATCGCCAGCCAACGCATAAAGCGTGTGCTCGCTTGAAAGGCCGTTTGCAATTCGCTTTGCACCCTTTGAATTGGTGTCGATGCTTAAGTGGTCAATATCTTTAAGGTGTGGTGCGCAATATGTTGGGTCCTGACCGCAGTGAATATAAATTGCATTGTGGCCGAGAGCTAAATCAACATAAGGATAACGCGCTGAGCGCACGGTGCCTATCTTGTCAAGGTCAGATATATTCTGATAAACCGCCATAAGACGAGTGATGCCACCCTCAACCTCGGTTTCATAAATAATATCAGCGTCTGACAAGCCTGTTTGTCTGCTTTGAGCAACGCCAACATTGTTTATCATAATAGCAACTGGTCTCTGTTTAGCCTTATCGGCGTTTTCAAATTCCGCAACACCTGTAAGTGGGTTTATGCTTAGCTCCGAAATGTTTTCTGCAACGGGCGGTGTGCTTTCGTAATCAGAAAGGTCATCGTAAACCACTTTGCTGTCACAACCCACAGCAAATATCATTAATGCGGCAAAAAGCGCCGCTAAAAGTTTTTTAAACATAAAAAGTCCCCCAAATAAAATTATATTTAACATTATAATATTTTGGGTGCATCTTTGCAAGGGTTTGCATAAAAATTTTTACACAAATTTTAATATATTTAGTATTGTTAATTTCGCAAATATACTGTATAATGATTTTGAATGAAGAAAATGGGGTGGTATGTTTTGAAAAAAATTATATATTTAGACAACAGCGCAACCACTGCACCCTGTGAAAATGCAATACAAAACATAAACCACGCGTTAAGCACAGCTTGGGGGAATCCGTCAAGTCTTTACGATATAGGCTTTAGGGCTCAGATGCTGGTGGATGATACAAGAAAATGTGTGTCCGGTTTACTTAAATGCCGCGAGGATGAAATATATTTTATAGGCAGCGGCACCGAGGGCAATAATACAGCTATTTTAGGCGCGGCTTACGCCCGTCAAAAACGCGGCAAAAGAATTATCACTACCTCTATTGAGCACCCCTCTGTTTTAGAAACTGTAAAACGGCTCGAACTCGACGGCTTTGAGGTTATATGTTTGAAGCCTCAAGAAAACGGTGTTATATCTGTCGACGATTTAAAAAATGCAATTGACAAAAATACGATTTTAGTAAGTATAATGCTTGTCAATAATGAAACGGGCGCTATTCAACCCGTGAAAGAGGCTGCGCAAATTATAAAACAGTCGGGCGCACCTGCGCTACTGCACTGTGACGGTGTACAAGCCTTTGGTAAAATGCCTATAAATCTTGCCAATTTGGGCGTTGATTTGTTTACCGCAAGCGGTCACAAAATACATGGGCCCAAAGGCATTGGTATTCTTTACGTTAAAAAAGGCGTTACAATAAAACCGCTTGTTACCGGCGGCGGTCAAGAGAAAAATATGCGCTCAGGTACCGAAGCGGTGCCGCTCATTTACGGACTAAAGGGCGCTGTAGACGAGCTTGGTAATATAAACAAAAATTTCGAAGATATATGTAAGCTGAATATTTATGCCAAAGACACTCTGCTTAATACAGGTGTTGTTACTATAAACTCTCCTGACAATGCCATACCGTATATAATTAATATCTCGGTTGGGGGCTACCGCTCTGAAACGTTGCTTCATTTTCTTGAAGCGCAGGGCGTTTATGTATCTTCGGGCAGCGCGTGCGCTAAAGGCGTGGGCAGTTATGTTTTAAACGAGATGGGGCTTAGCAAAAACCGTGTTGACAGCGCTTTGCGCATCAGCCTTTCGCGCTATAACACAAAAGAAGATATTGACGCGCTGAAATCAGCTTTAATATCTGCAACACAAAAATTAAGAAGGTCAAATTGATGAAAGAGATTATACTGATTAAAGACGGCGAGTTAGCGCTAAAAGGACTAAACCGCCGCAGCTTTGAGGACAAGATGGTGGCAACCATTCGCCGCCGCCTTAAAAATTTAGGCAAGGTTGCGGTTGAGCGCGCTCAATCAACCATTTATATAAAACCTCAAGACGATGATTTTGATTTTGCCGAGGCGCTTGAGCGTATGGGCCGAATTTTTGGCATTGCGGCATTCAGCCGCGCGTGCGTTTGCGAAAAGAATATGGACGACATATTATCAAAAGCGCCCGAATATCTTGCGGACACCTTAAGAGGCATTAAAACCTTTAAGGTTGAAGCAAAACGCGCCGACAAGGCATTTCCGTTAAAATCCCCCGAGATTTGCCGCGAGGTTGGCGGCGCGCTACTTCGCGCATTTCCCCATCTTCGCGTTGATGTTCACAATCCCGACGAGGTTATCACCGTAGAAATTCGCGACTATGCAGCATATATACGCGGCGGTCAGATAAAAGGTGCAGGAGGCTTGCCCGTAGGTACCGCAGGTCGCGCTCAGGTGCTGATTTCGGGTGGTATCGACAGCCCCGTTGCCGCATACACAATGGCAAAACGCGGTCTTGTGCTTAATGCTATTCACTTTGCGTCACCCCCGTACACCAGCATCCGCGCCGAGCAAAAGGTTCGCGATTTATTGGGCCGTGTTGCTCGCTACAGCGGTGTTATTAAGCTTGCGATAGTTCCCTTTACCGAAATTCAGGAAGAAATCGGCAAGCACTGCCCCGAGGACTTTTTCACCCTTATAATGCGCCGTATGATGATGCGTATTGCTTGCCGAGTGTCAGAAGCTGACGGTTGTTTAGGTCTTGTTACAGGTGAAAGCTTGGGTCAGGTTGCAAGTCAGACCTTGCCAGCAATTGCCGCCACCGACGAGGTGTGCACCATGCCTGTGCTTCGTCCGCTTATTGGTATGGACAAGGAAGAAATTATTGCTATCTCTAAAAAGATAGATGCTTTTGACATTTCTATACTGCCTTATGAGGACTGCTGCACGGTATTTACACCAAAGCACCCGCACACAAAGCCCAAGCCGGGTCAGTGTGAAGAGGCTGAAAAAAATCTTGATATTGAGCCGCTTATCGAACGCGCCATTGCAGGAATAGAATACACATATATAGAATAAATTTTATTATAGAATGGGATAAATATGGCTTCAAAACATTCAAAAAGTTTTTTTGACTTTAAAATAAGCGGTCGCGCAAACGCGGCTGCTGCCGACCGGGGTGCACCGCTTTCACTGCCCTTTAAAATAATGATAATCGCTCTTGTTTTGTCACTTGTTTTATCGGCAATTTTTGTTGGCAACTTTTTTATACAAGGCAACCGACAAAAAAACATTCTTGCCGATGCAAAACAAATTTTTGCGTCGCAAAACAGCGGCGACGCATTAAAAACGCTTGCCGAAAAAAACAAGGATATCGTCGGTTGGCTTAAAATAGATGGCACGAGCGTTGACTGCGCGGTGTGCCAGGGCGATGATGATACATTTTATACAAACCATAACCAGCTTGGCAAAAAAAGCCGCTATGGCGCGCTATTTTTGTCAAAAAACGATAGCTTTACCCGCAAGGGTAATGACCGCAACATTGTGATTTTTGGCAACAATATGCAAGACGGCACAATGTTCGGCTCGCTTAAGCAATATCGTAAACTCAACTTTTATAAGCAAAATCCATTCATCGAGCTTTATTTTGATGACGAGGCTCAAAAGTATATTGTTTTTGCGGTAATGCTGGTATCGTCTTTTGCCGATGACGGTGGCGAAATTTATAAGCCATATAAAAGTTATTTTGTAAACAAAGACGATTTTAACCATTGGTATGCCGAAACCGCTGCGCGCAGCCTTATCAACACATCCGTTGAGGCAAAATACGGCGACGATATTTTAACCCTTGTTACTGTAGCTGACGATTTTGACGGCGCGCGACTTGTGGTTATGGCAAAAAGGATTGATGATTGGGATGCTGATCACACCGAGTTCATCGGCGCTACTGTAAATCCAAAAATCAAATATCCAAAAATTTGGTACACTACCCGCGGTCTTGAATATCCGTATTAAACAAAATAGAAAGGGAACGAAAATGGTACAGAGTTTAAAGGTGGACATTATTTATCATTTATCTCCGTCCGATTTTGAGATGGAGTTTAATCTTAACGGTCGCTGTCATATGCGTTTGCTAAGCTGCAAAACGAGCGATAAAAAGGGATTTATTAACGCCCTTGCGCGAGGTGTAGCGCGCAGCCGTATCATAATTGCCTGCGGCCCGCTTTTTAGTGCAGACGGCTTAATTTCAACCGTTGCTACGGCAATAGGTAACGGCACTGCCGTTTGCGATAACAAAACCTACGGTATAAACGGCGACGAGCCCATACATATAATAAACGGCTCCACTCCGCTTGTAACCCCTGACGGTTATTTTGGCGGCTGCATAATAGAAAGCGGCCCGCAAACAATTATTCTGCTTACCGAAAACAAGGCCTTTCGAAAGAGCATAATGCAAAACCTTATTCACCCTTATGTAGAGGAGATAAGTTATATTCCAACCAAAAGCTCGCCCCTGCCCCCGCCCACCGGAGAACCCGAACCCGTTTTTGAAACTGCGGTAAGCGAGAATGAAAACTATCTTGTAGAGCCCGACGATTATGAAAACGAGCCCGAAGCTACAGTTGAAGCACTACCCACCGCGCGAGACGAGCACAATGTTGAGTTTATAATGGACGGCGAGAGTGAAGAAGAGCAGGCCGAGCCCGCAACAGAAGAATCATCTCCCGCGCCCGCTTTTGATGACAATTACAACCTTATGTATACCGAGGTCGAAAGCGCAAAAGATATAAAATCACGCTACAGCGAGCCCTATAAACCGTCAGAGAGCGACAGTATGTTTATCGCTGCGCCCGATGTTGACGAGCAAGAAGCTCATAGTAAAAAGAAAAACAGCATGCGTGCTATGGATATTACCATTGTAATTCTAGTGCTTTTGCTGCTGCTTGCGATTTTATCGCTTGTTTATTTTATAGTTTTAAAGCCTATGACAATGGGCATTAGCACAGGCGATTATATTAAAGAAATTTTTGGCCTGGCAAGCGATAATATACTGATTTAGAGAGGTTATGTAATGAATTTGTGGAACAGCATATTCGGCAAAATAATAATGACATTTTTAATATCTATGGTGCCCGTTATAGAACTTCGCGGTGCAATACCCGTAGCCGTTGCAAACGGACTTAATTATTGGGTTGCCGTAGCGGTTGCTATTGTTGGCAATCTTGTTCCGGTGCCGTTTATTATTTTGTTTATCCGAAAAATATTTGAACTTATGCGCAAATGGAGTTTAAAGCTTGACGGCATAGTAACAAAGCTTGAGAACCGTGCAAAAAAGAAATCTGATGTAGTACAAAAATGTGCTTTTTGGGGTCTGTTTATATTGGTTGCTATTCCGCTGCCGGGCACAGGCGCTTGGACAGGCGCATTGGTTGCCGCTATGCTTGATATGCGACTAAAACGCGCCTTCCCTGCAATAGCGCTCGGTGTTATCGCCGCGGCAATAATAGTTACTTTTGTAACCTTTGGCGCAGATAAATTGTTTTTTTAAAAAAATAAATAACTTTTAAAGCGGACTGTAAATGAACCGCCCCAATTTGTGCGGACAGCACAAAAAAGTGCTCTATGGTAGCGAAAATTAAATTTTAAGCAATATACTGACTTCGTTTTTCGAGCGGAGTCAGTTTTGTTTTAAGTTGTATGCGTTGGTTATTGTAGAAAT
>JAZUOS010000025.1:0-3351 GCA_045604765.1 Acutalibacteraceae bacterium
GCCTACGGAAAAGCCTTTGGAAAAGCAATGCTTCTTATCGCAACTGTAATGCTACTCAGTGGCATTATAGGACTGTTTGAAAAATTGCTTATACTTGCCGTTGCTATACTTATCATAGGCTTTGTGCTTGGCATAGGTTGCATTGTTGCAGTACAAAAAAAGTACAATAAAGGAGTATTCTAAATTCCAATTTATCGAACAGCGCAGTTACTCACCTAATCGCTTTTTTACCCCTATTTACGCACCGTTTTACTGCTCTTTCGCAAGAAAAAGACGATTGCAAATGCAATCGTCTTTTTTAACTTTATTCATTTAGATTATTCTTCTTCTTCAAAATCAATGTCTTCAACATTAACATTAACTCGTGTTACGGCCGTACCTGTCATTGTTTGGATTTTGTCCTTAACGTTTTGCTGAACAGCCTCGGCAACCTCGCGTATTTTTGCCTTTGAGTCAACGCTGATATAAACACTGATTTCAAGCGCTCCGTTGATGCTTTCTACCTTAACGCCCTTAACAACACTTTTAGCCTTAACTGCGCCTCTAAGGTCGATAGCCTTTTTTGCAATGCCCTTAACACCCTCAATTTCGGTTGCGGCAAGCTCTGCCATTTTTTCAAGCACATCTGTGCTTACGGAAAGTTCAGTTTTCTTTTCCATTGCTTTATCCTCCGTATATAAAAAATCAATAATTTTTATCTTTTGTAATATTATTACAAAAACATTGTAACATAATTCCTACATTAAAGCAAGAATTTATTTTATTGTTACGATTTTTATATTACTAAGAGGTATTTCGGTTTGAGCGGTTACTATATCTTGTATCTGCAAGGTCTGTGCGGTGGTAATTCCCTCTGACTTGACAACAACGCTTACATCATCGTCACCTATTACCACTACCGCCTTTTCAAAGCCCTTGGCTTTAAGCAATGTTTCAATATTATTTGCCTTTTCTACACGGGTGGCAATAGCCGAGGTAGCTTTTAAGGCCTGCTCGCGTTCACTGTCGGTAGCATTTGCCGATTTTAAGGTTTCTTCAACCAACTCCTGTGCTTCGTCGAGAGCCTTTTGCCTGTCTTTTTTGGCATTAGCAAAATAATCGGCTTCTCCCTCCGCTTTTGCAGCGGTTTGAATAGCCTCACCGCTTGCGGTCTGGCTATCGCTTACAAAGGTTGCCTCACCCATATATTTTTCATTTGAAGAGAATTTCATATTAAGCCACACAGCAGCGCCCAAGCACAGCACCATAAGTGCCAATACAACATGATGCTTTCCAAAAACCTTACCTTTTTTCATTATTCGTTCCTCCTGAAATGTATACTCGTTTTGATGTTATATTTAAAGCCGCCGTGACGGCATTTTTTATTTTTTCGGCAGTTATGTCAGAATTACCACCCGCGCATATTATTGCAACGCCGCGTACCTCGGGCATAATCTCGGTAACAACAAGCGCCTGCTCACCGCCATCGGCCGTTTTTATCGTTATGTAAGACTGCTTTTTACTCTCGCTGCTTTGGTCGTTAGCGCTACCCGTAGAGCTTGAGGTGTCGGTTTCATCTGCGCTGGCATAAGAATATCTTATTCCGCTCTCGAGCGTTACAACCACCGTTGGATTTTTGTCGCCCGTGATGCCGGTAACTATATCTTTTATGTCATCCTCAAGCATAGAGCAATACTCATTTGTCGTATATGCTGCGTCACTTTTAACATTACTTTTTTCATCGTTTTTATCTCCCGAAAAGAGTGATGATATAAAAATCAGCAATATGCCGCTAATGCCCAAAATTATCAAAAGCTTTGGATTTTTGCTTATCTTTTTAATTTTTTCATTCATTTATAACACATACCTCATAACTGTCAGAGCCTATTACCTCACCCACTTTTTGAGCGGACTCAGTTGTATAAACAGTTACCTTACTTATAATTATGCTGCCGTCACTCATTTTATTAGTTTCAACCGATATTTTTCTAAAATTTATGTTGCTTTGCCGCAAAGCCTCGCAAAAAACCATTTCGGCTGTGACAGCAGTGTTTTGCTCGGTGAGTATTTCTGCATTATTGGCCTTATCAAAATAGGAAAAATCGGGTTTTGGTATAGTCAATACCGAAGCAATCACACAACACACAAAGCATAAACAAAAAACATATTTAACTGGCGCGCTCATACTGCCCGAAGGGCAAAGCATATATAAAAATCCCAGCAGCACACAACTGCCGCAAAAACTGATTATAAAAGAAGAAAGTCCGTTCATTTTGACGCCATCACAACCACCGAAAGTGATATTATAAACATTCCGCCCACCATTAAAACTACACCTAAAAGCACCGACAGCATAGCGTCAACCGCCTTTAAAATCCCCGTTATTTTAGGCAGTGAAAAAACCTCGCCTAAAGATATATTAAGCATTAGCGCAAAACGCCATAAAATAAGCTCAATTACTATTGGTAACAGCATAAAAATAAGCGCCGCCACACCGTAAATACCGACCGATGATTTCAGTAGCCCCATCGATGTCGATATTGTAGATACCGCTTCACCCAACACCCCACCCGCCACGGGCACCGAGGTGCCAAGTATAAATTTAGCAGTTCGCAGCGTTACGCTATCCGCCGCGGAATTGACCGCCGTTTGAATACCCAAAATGCCGATAAAAAGCGTGCTAAGCAAAGATAATATCCACATAGAAATCTTTTTTACACTTTCTACCAACCCCGAGCTGTTAAGCAGCGGTGATACGCCCGAGCCAATACTGAGAGCCAAATAACCACCCATAAGCGGAAGTACCGCAAAAGACGCGACAAACGACACCGCTTCAGCGGCTCCGAGCAGTAACGCGCTCATAGCGGGCGCTGTAACCGTTTTGCCCGAAAGCGCCAAAGCGCTTGCAAACACGGGAACAAACGAAAGCATAAAAGCGCTGCAACCCTTTACGGCGTTTACAGCCGCTGCCACACTTTGCCATATATCTGTTGCTATAAGCGCGCCTATTGATAGCACCGCAGCATAAATCGCCGTTTCAAAACGCGGCGCTGTGCCAAAGGCGGTAAGCGCCGCCGACAAGAAAATGATGGATGCCACTAAAACCCCTGTTTTAAACGGTGCCTTTGCGCCGCTTGTTATAAATTGCCATATATGAGTAAGCACATTTCCGCTTGTAAGCTTGCTTACCCATGTCGGATTTTTAGCATCTATACCGTTTTCATAAAAAAACTCGCGCGTTTGCTCGTCAAGACTGTCGTCAAGCGTATCGGCGCCAACATTTTCATATTGTGTGATATAACTGTCTTGGGCATATACCGGCACTGCAAGCAGACATATCAGCGCTATAAAAACAATTATTTTTTTCATAAT
>JAZUOS010000026.1:0-16381 GCA_045604765.1 Acutalibacteraceae bacterium
CCGCAAACAACTACTTCCTTACCAATTTCGTTTTTTGTAAGCGTACCGCAATAGTGGGTGCGCTTTAGTCCGTTCATTCTATCGAGTTTCAAAAACACACCTTCTAATTACATTACTGATTCTTCTAAAGAATTTAAAGCAGCATCAAGCTTTATTTGCATAAACTGTTCGCTAAAATTATCTAGACTTATTTCTTTAATTTCGCCCGTTTTCATATTTTTTACATTGCCCTTATTTTCTGTAAGCTCGTTATCGCCAAGGACAATGCTATAAAGCGCACCTATTTTGTCTGCGTATTTCATCTGTGCCTTAAGTCCTCTACCGCAAACATCACATTGCGCTTCAAAGCCGTCGCGGCGAAGCTCGGTGCAAAGGGCGGTTGCTTTAATAGCCGCCATTTCGCCCATAGGTGCGATATAAAGGTCACATTTTTTAGCTTCGGGGAATTCTGCGTTTTGGTTTTGTAATGCGAGCATTAGTCGCTCAATACCCATACCAAAGCCAAGAGCCGCAACCTGTGGACCGCCCATTTGTGATACAAGTCCGTCGTAACGGCCACCGCCGCAAACGGTTGACTGTGCGCCAATATCGCCCGACACAAACTCAAACACCGTTTTGGTGTAGTAGTCAAGTCCACGAACGATTTGTGGGTTTACAGTATATTTAATACCTGCGGCATCAAGATGTGCCTTAACGCCATCAAAGTGGTCTTGACACTCATCACACAAAAAGTCGATAACCTTTGGTGCATCAGCAGCAAGGGAAGAACAAACAGGTGACTTGCAGTCAAGTATTCGCATTGGGTTGCGTGAAAGTCTGTCGCGACAGGTTTCACAAAGGGTATCAATATGAGATGCAAAGTATTCGCTGAGTGCCTTGTGATAGTTTTTGCGACACTCGGGGCAACCGATAGAGTTAATTTCAAGTGAAATGTTTTTAATGCCAACTGTTTCGAGCACCTGAAGACCAAGTGATATAACCTCGGCATCGGCAGCAGGGGATGCTGCACCAAAGCATTCAACACCAAATTGGTGGAATTCACGAAGGCGTCCTGCCTGCGGCTTTTCATAGCGGTAGCAGCCGCCTACATAACAAACCTTTACGGGCAATGCGCCGTTTACAAGACCGTGTTCTATAACGCTTCTAACCACACCTGCGGTAAGCTCTGGGCGCAAGGTTATAGAGCGACCACCCTTGTCGTCAAAGGTGTACATCTCTTTTTGAACAACGTCGGTTGTATCACCAACACTGCGCTGAAAAACCTCGGTATGCTCAAAAACGGGCACGCGAATTTCACGAAAACCGTAAAGTGATGCAATTTCAAGCATTTTGCCCTCTACAAACTGAAATTTGTGAGAGTCTGCGGGTAACATATCGTTCGTGCCTTTTATTGCACGGTTAATTTCTGCCATTATTTAAACTTCCTGACTATATATATTTATGAATTCTTAAGAATTTCGCGCCAATCAAGGTCGCCACGCTCAAGGCCGTGAATAAGAACCTCCGCTGTTGCAATGTTTGTAGCAACGGGGATGTTATGAACATCGCAAAGTCGCAAAAGAGCTTGCTCGTCGGGTTCGGTTGGCTTTGGATTTAACGGGTCGCGGAAAAGTAGTAAAAGATCGATTTCATCGCAACCAATACGAGAAGCAATCTGCTGTGCGCCGCCCTGCGCGCCTGCTAAAAATCGGGTTATTTCAAGTCCTGTAGCTTCGCCTACGGTTTTACCCGTAGTACCGGTAGCCACAAGATTATGTCGGCTAAGAACACCGCAGTATGCAATGCAAAACTGCACCATAAGTTCTTTTTTTGCGTCGTGTGCTATTAAAGCAATTGTCATTTTGTGTGCCCCCTTAGGAAAAATTGGTTTGTTTGCTTATATCTTTTTAATCTTTGGCAGTCGCACCTCTTCGCCTAAAAGCCTTTTGGCTATGCGGTAAAGAGCCTTGAATGCCTTTGTTTTTTTGTTTAAGTTATGCGTAATGCTAAGCAGCATAAGCTCGCGACAGTAGGGAATAATCCCCAAAAGTCTGAAGCCTGATATATCTATTATATCATCGATATTGCTGTATATCTTCTTTTTTATATATTCTGCATCAAATCGGTTAATTATAAGCCGTGCATCTTTTTTTGTGTGCGGCAACGATGCGCAAACTGCGGCAGCATCACGAACTGACACAGGGTCACCGTTGCAGATGCTCAAAAACTGAACATCGTCACCAATGGCCGAATAAAGTGAAAAGTCAAGCCCTGCAGGAAAGTCGAAAATTACAATGTCGTACATAGACTTAACCTTTTCGGCAAACTGCGAAAGCGCGGCAGCATTTATATTGCCGATTTGTCGCGGCGCAGGTATAACGCTTATAAGCGAATTTTGCGGCAGGGTATAGGTGCCATCGGATATAGACGAGCCGCCAAGTATATCTGAAAGGTCAAAAACAACCTTGTGGTCTACACCTAAAAGCAGATCAAGACAGCGAAGTCCCTCATCCATATCAACAAGCAGCACGCTTTTACCCATTTTGGCAAAAGCAATTGACAAGCCGCACGAAACGGTGGATTTACCCGTGCCTCCTTTACCAGAGGTAGTGGCTAAACAAATACCCATATTGCGCTGTCACCTGCCTTTTTTCAAAGTATTTTATCATAAAAGGTATTTTATGTCAATTTTAAAATCAACTAATTACGGTAAATGGTGGTATATCGGTTACTGTATTTTCATCAGATGAAACAAAGTATGAGTCAAGTATCTGACGAACAAGGTTACCCGAAGCATAGCTTGACGCGCCGTGCTCAAGAACAACTGAAATAGCGATTTCGGGGTTGTCGTAAGGCGCAAACAAAATAAATGTTGAGTGATCGGCCTTGCCTTCTACCTGAGCGGTACCTGTTTTGCCGCCTATTTTAATCGGGTAATCACCCAGCGCCGCTTGACCTGTACCGTCGACGGTCACCGACAGCATACCTGTTTTGATTGCCGAAATAGTGCTGTCTTTAAGCTTAATTTTATTAGAAATTTGAGGCTGGCAATCATCGTACACGGTGGTCATATCATAAGATACAATTTTATCAATAAGGGTTGCTTTATAATGTGTGCCGCCGTTTGCAAAGGTTGCAACATAATTTGCAAGCTGAAGCGGTGTAAAGGCATTAAGCTGACCAATTGATATTTGCAGTGTATCGCCGCCAAGACCGTTGCTTGTAGGTTCAATCAAGATACCGGAGCTATCGTTTACTTCAACACCGGTTTTAACGCCAAGTCCAAACTGTTTAAAGTAGTCGGTAAGAGTCATTGCGCCAACGCGTTTGCCAAGCTCAAAGAAAAAGTAGTTGCAGCTCTTTGAAAGCGCTGCGGTAAGCCCCATATGCTTATGAAAATGCATACAGCTTGGTTGGAAATCGTTAAAGTATTTATATGTTCGCGCGCAGTATATGGTTTCTCCCATATTGTAGTGTCCATTTTCAAGCGCCGCTGCCGCAACAATGGGCTTAATGGTAGAGCCTATCGGGTACACGCCCTGAAAAGCACGGTCGGTGAGGGGATTTGACGGGTCAGCGAGCAAGGCCTCATAATTTTGTGACATTGTTGCTATGTCATAAGTGGGGTAGTTTGCCGAGGTTATGATACCGCCTGTGTTTATATCAATTACAACAGCCGCACCCGCACGCGCTGTGCCACCCTCACTTTGAAGTGTTTTTACTGTGGTGGCCAAAGCGTCTTGCACGGTGCGTTGCATTTTTGAGTCAAGAGTCAGCATTACCGACTTGCCAGCAACTGCCTTTTTTGTAATTTCAGTGCTTATTATATTGCCTTCTTCATCAAGGTAATAGGTGATTTCACCGTCTGTTCCGCGCAGATGCTCTTCGGCATAGTATTCTATACCGCTTTTACCAACCTTATCATCAAAGGCGTAACCGCGTCCCTTGTAGTTTTCACCCTCAGCCCAGTCTTCTTCATAAATGGGACCTACCGTGCCTATAAGATTTACGGCAAGGGATGTGTCGGGATAATATCTGAACGGAACAACCTCTACCGACACGCCGTCTAATATAAAGTGCGACTCCGAAATTTTGCGCATAAGCTCGGTGGGTATATCTTCGGCAAAGGTATAAGGGTACGAGATTGAAAAATCCTCAATCTCCATACTGTATCTGACACCAGCTATTTTGCGTTGCTGCTCGAGGGTGTAGCCTTCAAGCTCATAACGCTCTATAAGTCGAGTGAAACAGTTTTCGGCTGTTGCGTAATCGGCAAGCTCTAATGTTTTTATGAGCTTATCGGTTGATTCACCCTTCTTAAAGCCGTAGGGATATATATATTCAAGCGGAAGCCTGTCCTTATGTGCAACACCTTTTTCGTCTAACAGTGTTACAAGGCTTAAAATAATATCATTAATATTTTCTTTAACATAGGCCTTGTTAAAAACAATGTTGTATCCGTCACGGTTTGCGGCTATTTGTCTGCCGTAGCAGTCAAGTATTTCGCCGCGCGGCGCTTTAAGAACTGCCGTGCGTGAAGCGGCGCTACCCATAGCGTTTGAAGAATATTTATCGGAATTTATTATTTGTATTGAATAAATTCTTGCTGTATATAAAAGCATTACTATTACAAGTATTATAGACAATACGGTTAATGTGGTTTGATGCTTTTTTGTAAACGGCACTTAAAGTCACCTCGCTTTTTTGGTTTAGTCAATTATTCATAAAATTTGTTGTAAAGTGCTTTTTCAAGGTAATAAAGCGGAACGGCAAACACACAAGTATATAAAACAGAGGGGAATGCCGTTTGCATAAGGTAGGTAAGGTTTTCTGTGAAGGTGGCAGAAAACGCAAAGCAAAGTATCCAACGAAGAATGAAATATACAGTAGCGCACAAAGCGCAAAGTGCTATTGATGACAAAATGTTATTGTTAAAAAGATGCCTTACAATAAGTGCTGCAGCAAGACCTAAAAACATTAAAACAATAGCGTTAAAGCCTTGCGGAGTAGCGGCAACGGCATCCATAAAAATGCCGACTATAAGTCCTGATATTGCGGCAGTAATCTCTGAACAAAACATACAAATCGGAACAAGCAGTGCTATCGGAAGCAACGGATTTGCTGATGCTATTTTAAGCGTAAAAACACTACTGTACTGCACATAAATCAAAACTGCAAACAGTATTGCATTAATAATTCGGAGCGCAAATATTTTTCTTTGGCTTTTCATAAGGCTATTTTTCGCCTCCGATATTTATGCCACCCTGACCTTCAAAAGAGGTTATAATCATAACCGAGCGCAGCTCCGAAATTTCAGCAAAAGGCTTTATCTCGGCATAGATTGAGTTATTATTTTCATCAATACCAATATTATTAACCGAGCCAATCAGCAATCCTTCAGGGAATATGCCTTCGCCCGAGGTGATAACATAGTCGCCAACTGCTACACTGCATGAGCGCGCAAGATTTGCAAAGCGGCAAAAACCGTTTTCGGCAAAAGAGAGCGAGCCTTTAACAATACCCGAGTCGTGCGTTCTGTTATCAAGAGCGCCGAGTGTGATATCAGGACTAAGTATTGTTGTAACCTTACAGGAGGTAAGACCAACCTCGGTAACATAACCCACAATACCTGCATCGGTAATAACGGGGTCAAACCTGGCAATATCTGACGATGAACCGCGATTTACAGTAAAACTGCCGTAGGGGTCATCGTTATCTCTTGCAATAATAGTAGCGTCGGTAAATACAAAATCGGGGTTGCTTTCTTTTATACCAAGGTATTCTTTATAAAAATTATTTTGTTCGGTAATTTCTTGCATTTCGGCTATTTGACCGCGTAAAGCATCGATTTCGGCTTTAAGCTCGGCGTTTTCAAGGCTTAATTTGCTACCGCTGTTATAGCTGTCAGCAAAATCGGTAACAAGATTTGAAATGCTTGTGAATAAATTTCTAAACGGTGTCGAAATGGTGCTTGCTATATCGGTTTGCGGTGACATACGCTTAGTCAAAACGGCGAAAGATACCGTAAGTAAAACAACAGCGCAAAATATTGATAATATTATTTTGAACTGACGGCTGCGAAGAAAGAAACGCATTTTTATTTCTCCTTAAATTAACTGTGACTTTGTTTATCTAAATCTTTTTCCTCTGCGGAAGGTGTAGTTTGCAAAACCGTTATCGCCTTCAAGTCGCTTTGCAGCACCTAAAACTACGCAGTCAAGCGGATTTGCTGCAATGCTTACGGGCATACCGGTCTCTTCGGCAATAAGCTCGGCAAGTCCGCGAAGCAGTGCGGTGCCGCCCGTAAGTGTGATACCGCTGTCAATAATATCGGCCGAAAGCTCGGGAGGTGTTTTTTCGAGTGTGGAACGAATAGCGTCTATAATCTGTGAGATGGTGTCTAACATAGCGCCACGCACCTCTGCCGAGGTTATGGTAACATTTTTTGGCAGGCCATCAACAACATTTCGACCCTTTATTTCAATGGATGTTTCGTTTTCATAGGGCTTGGCAGAGCCAATATCAATCTTTATTTGTTCAGCGGTGCGTTCGCCAATAAGCAGATTATGCTTTTTGCGCATATAGTTTATAATTGCTTCATCAAGGTCATCACCTGCAATACGAAGTGACTGTGCGGTAACGATATCGCCGAGCGAAATAACAGCAATTTCACTTGTCCCCCCGCCGATATCAACTATCATATTGCCGGTAGCCTCATGCACGGGAAGTCCTGCGCCCACCGCTGCTGCCATAGGCTCTTCTACAAGGTCGATGTCATAAGCACCTGCTTGCTTTGCGGCATCGTAAACCGCGCGGCTTTCAACCTCAGTAACGCCTGTGGGTATACATATTACCATACGCACGCGTGAAAAGAGCGAGCCCTTAAGCGCTTCGCTTACAAAACGCTTAAGCATAGCGGCGGTTACATCAAAGTCGGCAATTACACCGTCTTTTAGCGGGCGTACAGCAACAATAGAGCCGGGGGTTCTGCCAATCATTTCTTTAGCTTCTTTACCTACGGCGCGCACTGCGTCGTTTCTGATATCATAAGCCACAACAGAAGGCTCACGCATTATTATTCCTTTACCCTTTACACACACTAAAGTATTAGCGGTGCCAAGGTCTACACCAATATCTCTTGTAAACATATATAAACTCCTTAAAATTATTTAATATCCGAATGGTTGGGTACTATTAAATGTATTGCCGAAGGCACATTTGTGAGGGTTATGTCGTCTTTGCCTGCGGCATATTCACCGTCAAGAGTCCACGAAACATCCTTGCCGCCTGAAACGGTAATTTCGTGGGTGTGGAAAAATTCAATACCGTCGCGGCTTAAATCCTTACGCAAAATACCGTCAACAATTGATTGAAACTGCAAAATAGTAGTTGGGTTTTTAATAAGCAAGACCTCAAATTTACCGTCGTTGAGTTTAACTACAGAATCGTTGAATTTTACAATTCCGCCAACCGACATAGAATTTGATACTGCGCCAAACAAAAAGTCATCTTCTATTTCACGGTCGTCGCACTTAAATTTAAGATGAATAGGTTTTATGTTGCTCAGACTTTTAATGCCTTCGAAAAAGTATGCCGCTTGACCCAATACGTTTTTCACCTCTTGCGGAGCAGAATAGGAAGCCTCTGTAAATGCGCCGAAGGATGCGGTATAAGAAAAATATTTATCGTCAAATTTGCCTATGTCAAGGTCGGTTTCAATACCCGTTACTATATCACTTGCGGCAACTGCGGGGTTACGTGAAATTTTAAGACCTGAAGACCACTCATTAAGAGTTCCGTAGGGAATATAACCTAAAGTGCATTTAAGACCTTTGCGCATAATACCGGTTATAACCTCGTTAAGAGTTCCGTCACCACCACAAACTACTATGCGGTCATATTCGCCACCGTTTAGTGACTGTGCCTTAACGGTAGCGTCACCTGCGCGTTTTGTGGGGTATACTGTAACCTCAAAATTAGCATCTGAAAAGATTTGTATTATTTTTAAAAGATCGTTTTTAATTTTTGCCTTGCCCGAACGGGGATTGGTTATAATAAGAAGTTTTTTATTTTGCATATATAAAACCTCCAATTTGCAAATTATTGATAATTAATAGGTAGTGTTGCTGTTGCGTTAAGCGTAGCATCGCCTATGTTACCACTTTGATATTCATAATAGCCTTGAACACCAACCATAGCGGCATTGTCGCCACAATATTTAAGGGCGGGGTAATAAAGCTTTATGCCACAAGCATCACATTCCTGCTGCATTCTTGAGCGAAGTTCGGAATTTGCCGAAACACCACCCGCAAGCACCAAGGTTTTATAGCCCTTGCTTTGTACAGCAGATAATGTTTTTTTAATTAGTATATCGCAAACCTTTTGTCGTATTGTAGCGGCAAGCACGGGGGTGTCAATTTCTTCGCCCTTTTGAGTTTTGTTGTGAACAAGGTTTATAACGGCTGTCTTTAGTCCCGAAAAGCTAAAATCAAATTCGTTTTCGGTGTGTGGTGTAGGCAGCGGATATTTTACGGTGTCAGCCACAGTTGCTATTTTGTCAAGATTCACTCCTCCCGGATACGAAAGACCCAATGCGCGCGCTGTTTTGTCAAAGCATTCGCCTGCGGCGTCATCGGTAGTGCGGCCTACGGGATTAAATTTTGTGTAATCGGTGACTTCGGTAATAATTGTGTTGCCGCCCGAAACTGTTAAGCACATAAATGGGGGTTTAAGCTCGGGTGCGTCAATATAGTTTGCCGCTATGTGCGAACGCAAATGATACACGGGAATAAGCGGCACGCCTAAAGCATAGGCAAGACCCTTTGCAAAGTTAACGCCTACAAGCAGCGCGCCAATAAGACCGGGCGCAAAGGTAACAGCAACGGCGTCAATATCGCTGTATGTAACATCTGCCACCTTTAAAGCCTCAGCACATACTTGACTTATGGCTTCGGTATGTCGGCGGGAAGCAATTTCGGGCACAACGCCGCCATAAATTTTATGCTCGGATACCTGCGTTGATATTATATTTGAAAGTATTTTGCGTTCATCGGTTATTGCTACCGATGTTTCGTCACAAGACGATTCAATTGCTAAAATTATCATTAAATCACCGAAATTTAAATAAATGTTTTTGTCATTATAATGGCATCTTCTTGCGGGTTTGTATAAAAGCGTTTACGCAGCCCGACTTCGATAAAGCCCAATTTTTCATAAAGTGAAATAGCAGCATCATTTGACACGCGCACTTCAAGCGAAATAAATTCAAGCTCTGCTTTGCTATCGTTTATTACATATTGCAGTAATTGGTTGCCAATGCCTTTGCGGCGAAACTCCGGCAGTACTGCAACATTGGTTACATAGCCTTCACCTGCAATTTTTGAAAGTCCCATATAGCCTGCTATATTGCCCCCCAAATACGCCATATAAAAGGCAGTACCGGCGGACATAGATTCGCGTATGGAATTTTCACTCCAAGGGGTAGAAAAGCACTGCTTTTCTATATTCGCAATATTGGCTATGTTGTCAGGTGTTGCTGGCTGTATAACAATACTACTGAAAAATCCGTTATTTATAAGATTGTCAATACCCACAAATATATCATCGCGACATTTGCGATAGGTATCAATATCTTGGCCAAACGGGTCGGCGATACCGCCCGATAGAACAGATATGCGGTTTTTATCTACACCCGACGCTATTAAAAGCTGTTTGTGTGACTCGGTCATACAAATAATTGCATCGGCGTTTTGCGCCTCATTGGCAGTAATGCTTTTTGAAATATGGTTTGATATATCGATGCCTGCCTCACTCATAACAGCAACCGAGTTTGGATTAGCACTCTCGCCACCGCTAAAGCCTCGGCTGATTATATTAACGCCTTCTAAATTTTTAGATTTTAAATAATATTCTGCCATAGGACTGCGGCAGGTGTTGCCCGTACATACAAAAATAATATTCATCAGTCTTTTGCCTCAAGCCAGTTTTTGCCGCTATGGGCATCTACTTTAAGTTCAACCAAAAGGGTAACGGCACTAGACATTTCTTCTTCAAGAATTTTACAAACAGCAGTCTTATCTTTTTCTTCGCACTCAACAATAAGCTCGTCGTGCACCTGCAAAATAAGGCGAGCGGTTGGAAATTCTTTTTCGAGTCTTTCGCTTACCCTTATCATAGCAATTTTTATAATATCTGCGGCGGTGCCCTGTATAGGCGCGTTGCGGGCTACACGCTCACCAAAGGCGCGAAGCATACCGTTAGATGCTGAAAGCTCGGGCAGATAGCGTCTTCTGCCAAAAAGCGTTGAAACATATCCGTCAGCCTTGGCTTGATTTATTGTGTTTTCCATATAAGCGGCAATGCCTTTATAGGTATCAAGATAGCTTTTGATATAGGTATCGGCTTCTTTACGGCTTACACCAATATCTTTAGCAAGTGAAAATGCGCCTATGCCGTAAACAATGCCAAAGTTAACGGCTTTTGCACGGCTACGCATAACGGGCAATACCATATCAATAGGAATATTGAACACCTGTGAAGCGGTAACAGTGTGAATATCGGTGTCGCTGTGGAATGCATCAATCATTACGCTGTCGTTTGCCATGCTGGCAAGCACACGCAGTTCAATCTGTGAATAGTCGGCATCGCAAAGCACAAAACCTTCGCGTGCGATAAAGAATTTGCGCAAAATTTTGCCCTCGTCGGTGCGAACGGGTATGTTTTGTAAATTTGGTTCGAGCGAGCTTATACGACCTGTTCGCGCTTCGGTTTGGTTAAAGGTAGAGTGTATTCTACCGTCTGCGCCGCGACAAGCAAGCAGACCGTCACAATAGGTTGATTTTAATTTTGCAAGTTGCCTATAATGCAAAATCATATCTACTATTGGAAAGTCATAGCGTAGTTCTTCAAGCACCTCGGCATTTGTGCTAAAACCGCTTTTGGTTTTCTTTTTAGCGGGGAGCCCTAACTTAACAAACAGTATTTGACCTAACTGCTTAGGCGAGTTAAGGTTAAATTCTTCGCCTGCGAGATTATATATTTCGGTGGTTAATTGGTTAATTCTTGTTTGTAAATACTTTGAATGTTCTTCAAGGCCGTCAAAGTCTGCCAAAAAACCAACAGTTTCCATTTGAGCCAAAACTCGCGCAAGGGGCACCTCAATATCATATAGCAACTCAAGTTGACCGCTTTGCTCAAGTGATTTGGTAAGGCTGCTGCAACAAGCAGCAAACCGAGCGGCAGATAAAAGCAATTCGTCCTCACAATTCTCTACTGTGATAGCGGTACCGTATTCTGCAATAATTCGCGCAAGTGAATAATCTGACGCAGATGGATTACATAGATATGCTGCAAGCATTGCGTCAAACATTACGCCCTTGATGTTTTGATACTCTTTATATAAATTTTTATAATCATAAACTCGCTTTTTGATGTATTCGTTTTCTAAAATAAGCAATAGTTCGATATCGTTAAGTGGGCAAACAATATTTTCGCTTACTGCGGCAGCGCCGTTTTCGTCAATATAAATATTGGCAACATCTTTTATATCTGCGGCAGTGCCGACAGTAAAGCAGGTGTCACATTTTTCTGTTTTATCGGTTGCGGTGGCACCGACGGGCGTAATGCCCATTTTTTCCATCAGCTTAAAGAACTCAAGCTGTGTCATAAGGCGGGCAAGCTCGTTTTTGTCGGATTCTCTTATTGCGTAGCTTTTAATATCGGTATCAATAGGCGCGTCACAGCTTATGGTGCCGAGTGTGCGGCTTAAAAAGGCATTGTCTTTATCAGCGGCAAGTTTAATCCTAACACCGTCTTTTATATCGAGCTCGTCTAAATGCTCATAGATATAGTCAATGTTGTGGTATTTTGTAATAAGGTCGGTTGCGGTCTTTTGACCAACACCCGTAACACCCGGTATGTTGTCGGACGAGTCGCCCATAAGCGATTTAAGCTCAATCATCTCTTGCGGAGTAAGCCCGTAATCCTCAAACAGCTTATCAACAGTGTAGTCGGTAATTTCGGGATGTCCCATTTTGGTAACGGTAAGTAATACTCTGGTAGTATCTGATACCAACTGCAAAGAATCGCGGTCACCCGTAGCTATTACGCAACTGTTGCCACTAATATTGGCATTATGTGCGAGTGTACCCAAAATATCGTCGGCTTCAAATCCCTCGCATTCAATGTAGCTGTAGCCTGCAAGGGTAAGCCATTCTTTAAGCACGGGGAACTGTGCGCGCAATTCGTCGGGCATAGCGTGTCGACCCGCTTTATACTCGTCATACATTTTGTGGCGGAAGGTAGGCGCCTTAAGGTCAAATGCTACTGCAACACAATCGGGATTTTCTTTTTCAAGCAGTCGGTTTAAAATATTTATAAAACCGTAAACGGCATTGGTGTATTGACCGTCTTTGGTAGATAACAGTTTTATGCCGTAAAAAGCGCGGTTTATTATGCTGTTTCCGTCAATTGCAAGCAGTTTCAAAACGCCATTTCTCCTTTTAATATATAATTATAGTTATTATAGCATCTAAATACTAATTTGTCACCACTAAATTTTAAAAATTGACAGAAAATTCATTTTCTTGTATAATCAGTTTGCTATGAAGATAAAAGATATTGAAATCAAAGGATTTGCGGCTCTCGCTCCTATGGCAGGTGTTGCCGATAGAGCAATGAGAGAAATATGTGTGCAGTATGGTGCGGGCTTTACTGTTGGTGAGCTTACTAGTGCTCGAGGTGTTATGCAGGGTGATAAAAAATCGGCACGTTTGCTTGAGTGCTTTGGCGATTCGGTTTGTGCATCACAGTTATTTGGCCGCGACCCTGATATAATGGCGTCTGCAGCCTTTAGGGCAGAGCAGTTAAACCCTGATTTTATAGACATAAATATGGGTTGCCCCGCACCAAAGGTTGCAGGTCACGGCGGCGGTAGTGCGCTTATGAAAGAGCCCGAGCTTGCGGCTAAAATTGTAGAGCAGGTAGTAAAAGCGTCAAACGTGCCGATAACCGTAAAAATGCGTGCGGGTTGGGACAATGACAGCCTTAACGCTGTTGAGCTTGCCCGTATGTGTGAAGCTGCGGGCGCTGCGGCAATAACTGTTCACGGTAGAACGAGGAAGCAAATGTATGCCCCACCTGTTAATTATGATATTATTCGCGATGTGAAAAACGCGGTAAAAATTCCCGTTATTGCAAACGGTGACATAACCGATGCTAAAAGCGCTAAATTTATGTACGAACACACGGGCTGCGACTATGTTATGGTGGGTCGCGGCGCGCAGGGTAATCCCTTTGTTTTTGAAGAAATAAATGCATATTTTGAATGTCGCGATTACACACCGCCCACGCTAGAAGAACGCTTTAAAACCTGTTTTAGCCAAATAGAACTTATGCACAAATATAAAGAGCCGCGCACCGCGATTTTAGAGTCGAGAAAGCATACTGCATGGTATCTTACGGGTCTTCGCGGCTCGGCGGCGCTAAGGCGTATGTGCGGTGAAATATCATCGCTTAAAGATATAGAACTAATTTTTGAAAAAGCCCTTGAACAAAACCGTGATATGTGATAAAATGTTTGGGTTAAAATGAATTTTAAAGAAGGTAAAACTTATGTCAGGACATTCCAAGTGGAATAATATTAAACGCAAAAAAGAAAAAACTGATGCCGCAAAGGCAAAAATTTTCACAAAAATCGGTCGTGAAATTTCAGTAATCGTTAAGGCGGGTGGACCAAATCCGCAAGAAAACAGCAAGCTTAAGGATGCTATTGCAAAGGCCAAAGCAAACAATGTGCCTAACGATAATATTGAGCGTATTATTAAAAAGGCGGCAGGCGAAGCAGGCGGCAACGAATATGAGGAGCTTATCTATGAGGGCTACGGTCCTTGCGGCGTGGCCGTTGTTGTAGAAACACTTACCGATAACCGCAATAGAACTGCGGGTGAAATGCGTCATTATTTTGACAAATGCGGCGGCAACTTGGGTCAAAGCGGCTCTGTTATGTTTATGTTTGAGCGCAAGGGTGTAATCGCAATCGAGGGCGAGGGTCTTGATGAAGACACCGTTATGGAAGCGGCTCTTGAGTCAGGTGCCGAGGACTTCAGTTTTGACGGCGATGTGTTTGAAATCACTACCGAGCCTAATGATTTGGGTACAGTGCGCGATGCTTTAGAAGAGCAGGGTTATTCATTCCTTTCAGCCGAGGTTCAGTATATACCCGGCACAATGACCGCTATTGATGACCCCGATATGCAAGCAAAGATGGAAAAGCTTATTGATATGCTTGAAGATAATGATGATGTTCAGGCAATCTGGCACAACTGGGAAATACCCGATGAAGAATAAATTTTATATTCAACATTTAAAAAAAGTCTTGTTCGGCCGAACAATACTTTTTTGTTCTATATAGGACAAGGTCGTCATAAATTGTAATTAAAGGACGGTAAAGATATATGGAATTTGACAATGCGATTTTACAAATTGTGGATAACTTAAAAAGAACACTTGCATTTATACCGCAAGAAGTAAAGCAAAGGTGCGAGGAAATACGGCTCCGCGCCGATCTTCCTGTATGCCTTACGGTAGGCGGCAGGGTGCTTTTTGTGTCTCAAAACAGCGAGGTTACAAAGCAACCCGCACAAAACTGCCTTGTTGCAACGCAAAAAGAAATTGCACAAACATTGTCGCTGCTTTGCAACAACTCGGTGTATATGCACGAAGTCGAAATAAAGCAAGGCTTTATTTCGCTTAAGGGCGGCAACCGCGCAGGTGTTTGCGGCATGTTTAATGCAGACGGAATGTTAATATCTGTGACCTCGATAAACATCAGAATAGCGCGGCAAATTTTCGGTTGCGCCACCGAATTGTTACCACACATAAGTGGCGGATTGTTGATTGCAGGTCCGCCTGCAAGCGGAAAAACTACAATGTTGCGTGACCTTGTACGGTTGATTTCAAATGGGAAAAGCGGTTGTTATCGGCGTGTAGCGGTGATAGACAGTCGTGGAGAAATTTCAGGTGGTGGAACACTTGACTTAGGCGTTAATACTGATGTTTTATATACACAAGACAAGGCGCTCGGCACACAAATTGCGCTGCGCACAATGTATCCAAATGTTATTGCTTTTGACGAGCTCGGTACCGCGGCAGAGCTGCAAAGCGTAAAGGATTGCTTTAACGCGGGTGTAACTGTTATAACAACGGCGCACGGCGGTGAAGTGGGGGATATAATGCGCCGTGAGGTTACGCGTGAAATTATAAAAAGCGGAGCGGTTCAAAAGGTTGCATTACTTTCGCAAAATATAGGGGAAACGCCACAAATTTTTGATGTTAAGGAGCTATTTACGGGTGCTTTTAGTTAAAGCTTTTGGAATATTTTTAATTGTTGTTTCTTGCTCGGCGGGGGGCTTTTTGAAAAGTCTTTCTATAAAAAATCGAAGCAAAAAATTATCTGATTTTTGCGATGGTCTTGATACGCTTTATCAGTATATTGAGCAGGGTGGAACGGAGCTGTTTTTATCGATAGAAAACTCGTTTTCAAAGTGCTCTTTTTTATGCTTTAAAAATCAAAGATTTTACTGTAATGACACCGATTTAAAGGATAAAGATAAGGCGGCAATTGACGATTTTTTTACCACACTTGGAGCTTCGGCAAAAAAAGCGGAATGCGACCGAATAAGCGCTTTTAAACTAAAAATAATGTCTCATTTAAAAGAGGCGGAAAATAATGTATTGCAACAAAGCAAGCTATATCAAACATTTGGAATATGTATAGGACTTGTGATAGGAATTTTATTGATTTAGAGGCAAAGATATGGATGTTGATTTTATATTTAAAATAGCAGCAATAGGAATTATTGTGACGGTGCTGCACCAACTTCTTGTGCGCTCAGGGCGTGAGGAGCAGGCTATGCTTGTGACACTGTCGGGACTTGTTGTAGTGCTGCTTATGGTGGTAGGCGCAATTGCCGATTTGTTCAGCACAGTTAAAGGTTTGTTTGGGCTGTGAGCGGCGAGCTTATAAGGGCAATAGCAATTATAATAATTGCCGCAATTTTCGCAACTGCGCTTAGAACCCGCTTACAAGAGCACAGTTTTTTGCTGGTGATTGCAACCGTTTGCATCGCACTTGTTGCGTTAATAGGTAATCTTTTTAGTGCTATTTCTAAACTGCAAGACCTGTTTCGCCAAAGCGGTAATGCCGGGGTTTATTTTGTTACGGCATTAAAGGCTCTGGGTATTTCTTACATAACAACCTTTGCGGCAGATGCCTGCCGTGATTTTGGACTAACCTCACTCGCGCAAACGGCCGAAATTGCGGGCAAAATAACCATTTTTGCTTTAAGCTTGCCGCTTGTGGCTGCCGTGCTGGAAACGGCGTTAAAATTTATAGGATTATGAA